>CAILAZ010000057.1 GCA_903832295.1 uncultured Acidobacteriota bacterium | reverse complement strand
TTCCTGAATGTCGCGTTTGTTTTGCGCCGGATCGTAATCGTAGTCGCCCTTCTTTGGCTGAACGGCGTCGGCGGGCCACGGCGCATCCATCATGTCCTTGATATGCGAGAGGGCTTTTGGTGGGCCTACGGGTGGCGCGGGATTGCGTTGATTGAACGCCTTTGTGATTACCGAAGTCTGCTGATCCACAGGCAACGCTGCGAAATTCGGGTCTACTGTCCGCATCACCTTCAACTGCTCACCGGAAGGCAGGGCGTAAAAGTTGGGATCGGCTAAGATTTGTTGCGGGTTGGGCATTACTGGGCCGCCAAACTCTTCAGGTACTCATCCGCTGTCTTAGGCGTCTTGCCGCTAGACGGCGCTTTCGCGGGGCCTTTCTTGGTCAATCCATCCACGCGCTTCTGCAACTCCGGGTCGACCATGCCTTTTGGAATACCCTTCGCACCGTTCTGTGTGACTTCCGCCAAATGCAGCATCTTGTCTTTGAACTGGCGAGAGTTCGTTGTACCCAAACCGATCAAGGGCAACTCGCGTTCAATCGTGGCTACGGATGCCTGAGACGCGCTGGCTTTACTCAAACTGCGTAGACCAACTGCAACGCCGAACGAAGCCATCGCCGCATTGACGTAATCCTGCTCTTGTGGCGTCAACTTACTAATGACATCTTGCACGATGGCCGCTCTTTGCTGTGCAAGTTTCTGCGGAACTCCGAAATAATTAGTCAGTACCTCGCCGATGCCGCCAGTGCTCACGCTGATCGGCCCCGCCGATGCGCTGATATGTGCGCCGGAAGTATCCTGGTCAATACCTTTGAAAATAATTTCAAACGCCTTGCCGAGCCGTTCCTGTGCGCCTTTGTCGTCAGCAAGACTGGCGAAGCTGTCTAAGCCCTTCATTTCCGGGTTGGCTGGATCTCCATAAAACTGAGTCAGTGCCTCGCGAACGGGCGTCAATCGCTGAAGCATCTGGTTGTAGTAGCCGGGCTGCATTCCGCGCATGACTGAACCGCCGGTCGGAGCCGCAGCAGGTGCGCTGGCTTGTGGCGCGGCGGTGCGAGCGGCTGGTGAAGGTGCAGGCGCTGGCTTCGCCGCTGGTGATGCGCCACGATCTCCTGGCCTGCCGGGGATACCGGATGCGCCGGGGGTTCTGGTGGTGCGGAGTGTGTTGACGGTCGGGCTTCCCTGCGCGTCAACCGCCGGAACGTCATGGCTTCCACTAGTGGGCGCGTTCTTCGCCCCAAGCGTCGTTCCGGCCCCTTTCGGCAAGTCTTGCACTTCAAACGGCGAGACGGCATACTTCACGCCGTTCACGTCGACTACCTTCTGCTGAACATCGCGCGGTGCGTAAAACGTCTTCGTTCCTTGGTGGATCGCCTGCAGCACCATTCCCGGCGGCACTTTGTCCAAGTCAATCTCGTTGCCGTCCGCATCGTGATAAGGCACGCCTGCCTGTTTCAGTTGCCGTGCGTGGTCAACCGTCACCACATCCGAACTCAGAATCGTTGGTCTTGACTTCGCATCTTCCGGCCGCTTCGCCCAGGTCTCGGAGCCATCGGGCTTGACCTCGTGATCCCATAACCCTTCATAGGGTTTCCCGGTAGCCGGGTCTACCCCGTCACGAGCCACATTCTTGACTGTGACCAGCTTTTCTTGCGGTGGGATTTTAGTACCACCGGAGGCGATAAACACGGCGCGGTCGCGGCCCTTGAGATCGGCTTGGTCGGCAAGTTTATTGAGGCGTTCGTCTTGGCGTTGTTGGATCTGCGTTCCGTAATCCCGCATCATCCCCGCAAAATCCGGCCCTTTATTGAACTGCGCACGGGGCGACGTGGGCGGCGGTAGCTTTGTCCCGGCGGACATTCCCAGACTTTCGGACATCGGGGCTTGCGCCGGAACCTGCGTACCTACGGGAAGCTGGCCAGATGTCGCTTCCTG
>CAILAZ010000056.1 GCA_903832295.1 uncultured Acidobacteriota bacterium | reverse complement strand
TTGGTCGGGTCCACTGCCAGCGCATTAGTGTTAACCGATGCGTTATCTGCTTCATCGTCAATCAGCAGGAGCGGAACATCGATCTTTCCATGTGAGTCCGCGTTGTATTCTTTCAGCCAGTTCTCTAAGTTTTCGAGAATCTTGCTATGCTTCTTTACCACCACTAATATAGGCTCGTTAAAAATTCCAATCCTAAAACCAAGTGCATTTACCACGGACTGGCTAAAGTCTTTGTCGCGAGAAGTAAACACTCCTGCCGACCTTCGGGAATCAATGGCGCCAACTCCTACTGTTCGTGTCATGCCTTTGGGGCGCAGTACGCCGGAGCTGTCCAGTCCGACAAAGCCCTCGTCTAAGCGCTCCTGGGTTTGCCTGCGCAGGCTTTCGAGGGTGCCCGTTAGGAGAATGATCAAGCGGTACCCGGCATCACCCGCCTTACAGCTGAGCGCCGTGTACGTCGCTGTCTTTCCGGACTGCACATCACCGATAACAAGGCCGCGACGCTTCCAGTTCCCCGGCCTCGTCGGATCACCCAATAAGTCCAGAACTTCATCGGTGACTGAATTGAGCGTTCCGAGTACCTTCGGGGGCCAGTTCTTCTTTTGCAATGACTTCAGGAAGCGATCCCAATAGTAAGGTTCGATGGATGCACGCCTGGAACTTAGCCAAGGTATATGTTCCTGTTCGCCGAGAAGCGCTGTCCCGACATCCATTGTGATCGCGAGCTTCGCATGTAGATGGTGGATGAGAGAGGCGAATTCTTCGTCCTCAATCGGAAACACTACCCGCAGCTTCGTTGCCAGTTCTTGAATATCCTCTTCACGAGCTGGGGAATCAGCTGGCAACGACATCAGGAGGGTGCCTTCGATCAGCTTCACATTTTCGGCAGACATTGTGCGAGCTTTTCCTTTAGACTTTCGATTTGTTCAGGGTAGCGACTAAACGGATCAACGATACCTAAATTCTTGAGCAGATTTAATGCTGCAGGCGAATCTGTTCCGAGTGCATTAATGAGCTGAAGTGCGAGGTCGAAAAGAAATTCTGTCTGCTTTGGTCCAGCCTCGTATGTGGCTGGACGTCTCTCCGAGGCCATGTCAGCGTACAGAGCGTCGAAGGGAAATGCTCGTTCGAGATTCTGGAGAAATTTCTGGAGGAGGGGTAAATCAGCTTCCGGCACCACCGATTCAATTGCCGCTAGCAGTGGATGTTCACGGTTGATTGAGTAAGATAACCCTCCACGAACCGCCCGTCGATCCCACAGATGAATCACGCCATCTGTGTTCGCTTTCCGTCCCCGGAAGGTGTACACACGACGGCTACCGTCGCAAATTCGATCCACCGTGACCTTCAGATTCTTGCGTACCGCTTCAGGTGGATATGCCGCTGATTTCTTTACATCCAGGGTCCAGAGATGATCGAGCGCGTTTGGAACGTCGACACGAACTCTCGCCAGCTTTGTCATTTCCTCTTGGCGAATAAGCCGGAACCACGACCCCCAACTGATGAGGCGTCGATTACGATACACGTAGAATCCCTGATTTCTTCTCAGACCCTCCTCCCCGCCAGCCAGCAGCAAATCATCGGCGGAGAGCCTCGACATGTGAGGAAGAATGAACGGGGCTACGAGCACCTTGTGCCCCTCGATGAGGAATGTCTCTTCTGGCTGGGCCTGAGTTCCAGGGTTAGTGGTCAGAAATGGGTCTTGAGGAACCAATACATTGGCGTTAATGCTTATGGTCAATTCCGGTCTGCGAGCTGTCCCCGGAGAGATGAATCGGTGAAATACCAACGAGAGATGATCCCTCGCCCGATCTACTCGTTCCCCAAGAGCCGCCTCGATGGAAGACTCTCCAGCCGCTAAGCGATCGAATTTCTGCCAGACAACGAGGGTTCCGTGCTTCTGCTCAATTAGATTCTGGTACTGCGGAAGGGCTTCAAGTTCACCCTGAGCCACGCCTGTGAGAATCCAATCTTGGCGCTCCTCTATCAGGTCTAGGTCCCATCTTCGCGCGCTGACCGCACCGTTTCGCTTTGAGACAACAGTAAGTGTTCTGCATTGAGAGAGCGAGGCAGTCTTGAGCCCCAGCCCGAACCTGCCTAGATCGGACTTCTGGCGTTCCAAGCGTGGATCTCTACTTCCGTGTCTCATTGCGCAAACAAGTGATTCGCCCGTCATCCCATCGCCGTCGTCCAAAATCGTCAGATACGGCTCCCCATAAGGCAAGAAGCGAATCTGAACTGATTTCGCTCTGGCAGAGATTGAGTTGTCTATTATGTCCGCTAAAGCAGATTCGAACGAATATCCAATTGCGCGCATTGACTCAAGGAGGACTGGGGCCAGTGGGGGCAGTTGCAATTCAAACGCGGTATAGTCCATGCGGCGCTCGCATCTGAAGACACATCCAGATCAGGGGGATATCCTTTGGTGTCTTAGTGTTCTCTGGTTTGCATTCGCATCATAGCACCATTGCCCAGCGTCTCTGTATTGGAGAATATGCTTACTAGCTAAGCTTGGTGAGAATGAGTTTCTGCAAGCGATTCCAGTCCTTTGTTTGACATTCCCATATAATCCGGACCGACCACCCCAGTTTGCGGAGTGCACGTTGATTCCGCTTGTCTCGCTTCTCATTCGAGGCCAGCTTTTCAGACCAGAACGCCTCATTCGATCTCGGAGTGTAGGCCAAACGGCAACGAGGATGCCTGTGCCAGAAGCAGCCATGCACGAAGATCACGGTGCGGTACTTGGGAAGGGTGATGTCGGGCTTGCCGGGTAGATCACTTCTGTGCAGTCTGAATCTGAACCCGAGCTGGTGCAACATGGAGCGAACACGGATTTCAGGCTTAGTATTTCGCCCTTTGATCCTGGACATGTTCCAACTGCGCCGTTCTCGCGTCAGCCGATCCAAGCTAGTTTTCACCCCCGTTGATACGCAAACTGCAGAAGGCCTCCCAGATGACCTTTGCTATCTGACGTGCCAGCAAGGGTGGAACCGCATTGCCAACCTGCTGGTACTTTGCGGTGACAGGACCAACAAAATAATAGTTGTCGGGAAAGGTTTGCAGCCTGGCTGCCTCCCTGACCGTCAAACTCCTGCACTGCAGGGGGTCAGGATGGATAAAATAGTGCCCGTCCTTTCCGATGTGGCTTGTGATGGTCGTCGCGGGCTTGCTCCGGACTTGAACCCTGAACCTGTCGCTAAAGATGACCTTGTCCTCATCCACGCCTATTACGTTCTTATGGTTCGGAAGCAGAAAGCTGGGAAAATTCGCGAGCTTAGGTGACTTTTTCTTTACGGCCGCATAGCAAGCCGAGAAGAAATATCGCCACAGGTCTGACTCCATGTGCGAACGAGAACTGTGGTTACATATTCCTTTCAATCGCGCGTCGAAGTACCATTCGGCTTGGAACTGTGGCAATTTATTGCTGCGCATGAAGTCATTTCCACTCGGCAGCGACTCCTTCACGCGCTGAGCATTAGAACGGATTGCCGAAAGCACTGCGGCTTCCACTCCAGAGTTTTTGAGAGCATCATTTTCGGCCAGTGAGCGAACCGTCGAAGCCCAGTTCTGTCCTGAGTCTTCTGCCTTAGACAGTCGACTCCGCAATTTCGGCAGGTCCTTGATCGCGTTCCACATCTTTGCTTCCTCGCGATACTTGCGCAGCTTCATTGGCTGAAAGCCGATATCATCGGTCAGCAAATCGGTCCTCACGCCAACAAGAATGAGACGGTGCCGGGCTTGTGGGATGCGGTGTCTCTCAGCACGAATGATGAAATTTGTAGAATCCAATTCACTTGAAGAGTTGAACAGACCGGGGGACTCATCATAATCCGCTAACGGGAAAATCTTGTACTCCAGAGAAGCACTGCCGGAGGCTCCCGCGTCCTCAGCAGCAGCAGGAACCGGGTGCGATAAATCCGAGAATATTAGGTCAATGATGCTCTCGCCCCGAACTCGTGATGAGAGAAGACCCTTTACATTTTCTAAAACAAAGACCGCTGGACGATGCTCCGCCAGAATGCGCAAATAAGCCTTGTACAGAAAGTGACGCTTGTCCTTCCGGTACTTTTTCATTCCTTTCATTCTGGAACGCCCAGCAAGTGAATAGGCTTGACATGGCGGTCCTCCGATCAAGACCCAATCCTTCACACCATTCAAACCCTGCCTAATCCGTTCATCAATTTTTGCCGTCGGAAAGCGACGATCAGAACCTAGCTCCGCATTCCACGCTTCCAGCTCGGCTTTGGCGCAATCTTCCGGATGGCGGCTGTACAGTTCATCCAGCGAGAGATCACCGCGCAGACAATTGTAGTAATCGTCAGGCACTCGCCTTTTCGAATTTGAGAACTGCCTGAAGAAACTCCGGAGTTTGAGGGTTTTATGGGCGATGGGGTCCTTTTCAATGGAGAGGACGATCTTGAAGGCTTGGTTGCCCTCGTCGTCACGGAGCGAGCTGAATCCCTCGCCCAGCCCGCCGGGTCCCGCGAAAAGGTCAACAATAGGGATCATTACCTGTCCAGGATACCTGGAAGAGGCGTAGCTAAGCAAATCCGCGCGAACCCCGGACGTTTGGCTGGGGCGCAGTCATTGGTCCTTCGCGTAGAGCTATCAGGGCCTGCTTCGCCGTAGCGGGACGAACATGGACTACAGTATGATTGGCTCGTTGGAGGCTAATTGACGACACATCATTGCTATCGATGCGGGAAAGACTGGCGCTGTAACCAAACCGCGTGCCGTCTATCCCATCGGAGCAGTTGTAATGAATGTTCTGCAAAAGACGGCTGGAAGATTGAGCAGATTCCGCCGCACTCGGAGCACCCCTCAAACCTAGTGACTTCAGAGGCAAGCCACGACACACAGTGGTCGGCGATGCAATGCAGAAGAGAGCAATAGCTCTAGGGAGAGACACGAATGCCACAGCAGGAACTTTTCTTCGAGCAAGATGTGGACGGCACTCACATCGAGGTTCTCAAGGTCTATGACCAGAACTATGCGCGGGAGGCGTTCCGCGAAATGGACGCCGATGCTCGAGCCTTCCTGTGGAATTCACTCAAAATCGAGGAGAACTACGAAGATACTCCCGCCAGCGACGAACCAGGCGCGGAGGATTTCTTATGGGACGAACTTTTAGATTCTGCCCGTGAGGATGGTAACCTGCTCTCGTTTTTTGTGGTGAATGAAAGGCGTCCCGGAAAGACGAGCTTCCTTTATGTGTCGCCTGATTGGCCGAGTGCAGAGGAATTTGCAAAGAAGCGCATCGGGGAGCAAGGTGTCACTCGCTGAGAAGATGACGCGATGGGCTGTTGTTAACGGAGTCGGCGAGTTGCAATCGGCCACGATTGAGGCTCGCCTTCGCTTGAAAGATCCCAGCATCGGTATTCAGGTTGAGGCTGGCAAGTTTCGCGTAGTCCGCACGTACCGCGGCAAGACCACCACCGTCATCCCCATCTCTGGCTGGCTCAGTCCTTCGGAGGCCCTTGCCTTCCTGAAGGCGTTATAAACCTCGTACTTCAATCTAAAGGCCAGCATCCCTCTTCCTGTAGTACCTTCTTGAACTTCCCGAATCCGTGTGCGTGCGTGCGAAGGCTGCCGGGGACATCATTGAAAGTCGTGATGATTCCACGACCCTTTGAGGCTAGCTTTATGGTGATCAGCTGATTTGGCTTTTTGCGTTCTGCCCAAATACTGACGGATAGCGTTACGGTCTTCTTGCCTTTCACGGCCACAAGTATAGGCTGCCAGGGGACGGCGGGGTTGCGACTGGACTAAGTCAGCATCGGTGTTTCCCGCTTCCCCGACTCGGCGGTTGCTTCCACCTCTCCACATCACGCGCCAGCAGGTCGGTTGCGGGGCGAGTGCGGCAGTGATCTATGCATAAGTTGGGCGTACAGCTTCCGGGGCGGGCGTCATCCTTCGGTTTCGGCGAGCCGCAGGTCGGTCCGTCAGAGTACCCCCTTGAGGTAAGATACATATCTGAATCGATTTCGGTGTGACCGGGGGACCGCTTGGTCGTTCCCGGACGTACTTGGACGGCGAAGGCAGGTGTGTGAGTGGCATCGACCCAAGAGACAGTATTAGAGCTTCCATTCCGGCCAAGAGCCAGGCTCCTCCAGCTCATAGGAGATCAACTGATTGGTTCGCCGCGCTTGGCAGTATTTGAGCTGGTCAAGAACGCCTACGACGCTGATGCCACTCGGGTCACTGTAGAGATCAATGGACTCGAGTCCGATGGTCCCACTATCACCATCACGGATAACGGTGATGGGATGACGCTCAAAACCATACGAGATATTTGGTTGGTACCCGCCGATGATCACCGCGAGCGTCAAAGGCAAAACAATATCAGAACAAAGCTGAATCGCCTGCCACTAGGGGAGAAAGGCCTCGGGCGTTTCGCCGTGCATAAGCTCGGCGACGTCATAGACCTCGTAACTCACGCTGAAGGGCAACCCGAGTGCTTGGTGAGGATCGATTGGCGTAGCCTGATGAAGAAGGAATTTCTATCAGAAGCGCCAGTAACGGTTAGAACGCGTAAACCGGAGGTATTCCCAGATGGCCAAACGGGTACCAGAATACTCATCTCGGAACTGCGGGAAAAGAACTGGTCAAGGGGGGAAATCAGACGCCTTTATAGGCAGATAACCTCGATATCCTCCCCCTTTGTTGATAGATCCGACAAGTTTGTCGCAGAACTGGCGATTCCGGAGCACCCTGATTGGCTCAAGTCAGTTCCGGACGTCCGAGATTTGCTATCGCAATCGCCATGGCGTTTTTCTTTCAGCTATAAGAATGGCCTTTTTAGCTACAAGTATGAGTTTCGCGGCGTAAGTGGTCTCAAAGTGGAACGGCGCAGCAAGAGCGATTCTACGGACAAACTCCAGATAGTTGAGGAACGGGATTTTGACGAGTTTGGAATAGAGCAGTCCATCAAAACCAAGAAAAACCGCAAGGTCGTGGCCGATTCCTCCATGTTGAAAGGTATTGGTCCGATAAAAGGAGAAATCTATGTCTTCGATCGCGACCGGGATGTTTTGTCAATGCTTGGAGACAGTCAGCTTCTTCAAAATTTCTTAGATGAAAACGGTGGAGTTCGGCTTTATCGTGACGGCATCCGCGTTTATAACTATGGCGAGCCTACCGATGACTGGCTCGGGCTAGACCTGCGTAGAGTGAACGCGCCCACGCGAAACATCAGCCGCAATATCGTCGTCGGGGCCATTGACCTGTCATTGGCTAGGAGCGATGAGCTAGTAGAAAAGACCAATCGTGAGGGATTCGTTGAGAACGACGCGTTCAAGCGGCTAAGGCAGATTGTATTAGGTGCGCTCGCAGTTCTAGAGGTGGAGCGCAAGGAAGATAAAGACAAGATTCGAGCAGTGACTGGATCTGGAAAAGACCCAGAGATAGACCGCATCAAAAAGCCCTTGGAAGCGCTCCGTGCTGTCGCCCGAAAGCAAAGTATTGGTGAAAAGCTTGAACCCTATATCCGCAAGATCGAGACTGATTATGATGATATGCGGGACACAATGCTGCGAGCGGGACTTTCAGGGCTCGGCTTGGCTGTTGTTTTCCACGAGGTTGAACATGGAGTTAGGGTGCTATATGAGGCAATAGCTGCCGGACACGATGTAGATTCCGTTAGAAATCAGGCACGTGAGTTGGTACGAGTACTTGACGGTTTCTCGGAACTATTGCGAAAGGGCGAACGAACTTCGCATAGCCTGCAGCACCTAATCAAACGAGCGCGCGACATCAATCGAGTTAGATTCCGGGCCCACAATGTTCGGTTTGTCTGCCCTGCTCTCGAAGAAGGGGCGGCTGATGCGCATGGTCTCTTTGCGTTCGGCCTGGCGCTTGGCGCCCTAAACAATCTGATTGACAATTCCTTGTATTGGCTGAAAGTGCGTTGGCCCGATTCAGACAGAAAGCCGTCACCGCGGGCCATTTTCATTGATATCAATACAGACTTAGGTGAAGGTCCTTCAGTCGTAGTTGCCGATACCGGACCAGGGTTTCAGGATTCTCCTGAAAGGCTCACACGACCATTCTTCAGCCGTCGGCCCGAGGGAATGGGGCTTGGATTGTACTATGCCAATCTCGTAATGGAGATGAGCGGAGGGCAACTGGTGTTCCCGCAAGGGGGTGACGCGGATGTCCCGTCCAAATTTGATGGTGCAGTTCTCGCCATGACCTTCAGCGATGGAAAGCAAAAATAATGTTCACTTCTGCGCCGAGATTTGTAGCAGTTGACGATAACGCCCATGACTTGGGAGCCATACTTGCCACTTTTCAGGCGATCGGAACTCCTTGTCTCGGTGTTCAATACAATGCTGAAGTCGACTTGAAGCCTGAGCACTTTCGAGGTGTCCGTGCGCTCTTCATCGACATGCACCTTCTTATGGGAGTCCTCGGCACCGATGACATCAAACACTTTGCGCTAATTGCGCAGATACTTGAGGACAACATAGCCCCGGCAGGCGGACCTTTTGTTCTCATAGTATGGACACGACATGCGCATTTAGTTCAGTCGTTGATTGACTATTTGAACGCGAACTTAGACGAATATAAGCCGTACGCTCGTCCCTTGGCGGTGCTTCCGCTAGACAAAGACAAGTACATGAGCGTCACGAGCGAAAATCTCGAAAATGCAGCATTGCTCCGGACGGACGTCCTGGGTGCAATCCAGACGAATCAGCAACTCGCTGCGCTCTTGGCGTGGGAGTCGGACGTGCTTGCTGCCGCTGGGGAAACGCTAGCGGCAATTTTAGAACTCGTTCCGACAGCCCTCCGACGGACGGGCTTGTACCAAACGGCACTGGACGAAGTTCTCAGCCGTTTAGCTGTTGCAGCCGCTGGTAAAGCCAATGTCTCGTCTGACAAGCGCGCAGCTATCAACGGCGTATTGGCTCCAATACTAGCGGATCGCATTCAAAGCCAACCTGCGACGCGAGAGGAATCGGCATTTTGGGATGCCGCTATAACTCAGGAGAAGAAGAAACTTCCACCCCTCGACGCGAAGTGTTCTTCCCAGGTTAACCGAATGCTGCACATCGCTTTGAAGAATGCTGAGCGCATACGCCCCTCTGATTGGGGAGCCGTAACTCAACTTCCCGGCGGATGGAGCGTGGATACGGAAATGAAGCGCCGCTTCGGTGCACCACTGAGGCAGATACTGAATTGTGACTTCGCAATCTCTGGGCAACTGCAAAGAGACAGGTGCAAAGTATGCCTTGTCCGTGTGGGAGCACCTTGCGACCACGCTCAGGGTCATAGTGGGCCGATTCCCTACCTTCTGGCTGTTGAGGTTCCATTCAACCTCAAGAGAGAAGAAGAAAGAAAGCAGAAGGCGGAGTGGTCTTCCCCTCTGATTGAAACTGACGGTGAGCCATTTTTCTTGCTCGCTCATTCGAGATACATGATTACAGTGCCAATTGGCGAGACAGTTGATTGGTCGGTAAAGTACAGGCTGCGTCCAGAGCTGCTGATGCAACTTGTCTCTTATTTCAGTAGCTATACTGGTCGTCCCGGTATGATCTCGATAGAGTGGAGGCCAGAATTGGTTCAAGCTCCACCACAAGACCCGGTGGCCCTTAAGGTGGAGCCAGTCGCGGGTGAGTCACCGATTGCCGCAGCGCCGCTAGCGGGAGGCGTGGAAGTTGAGCCGTTAGCGTCCTCGCAGATCACCGCGGAGCCCCCAGCAGTTGAGTTCCCTGCGGCTGAGCGTCTGACAATTACGCCGCTAGCGATCGAGGAGAAGACTACTGTTTTGACGGTTGAACTCCCGCTGGCCGAGAAAAAGGCGCCAGAGCTACCAGAGGTTGCGCCCGTTGCCGATGGTGCTGTCAGTAACTGACAACAGTGTTCAGACTGAGTTGAGGAACACATCTGGCTTCTCCCAGTCCTTGAGGCCATTCCAGTTGTGCGGCACCTTTAAGAGCAGCCCAGCCGATCATCGCTACGGAGGGGAGTGGGTGAACCAGAAGCGCGCTTAATTCTGTATTGTTTAGCTTTCAACCCGTATTCTCATCAGCGAGAGGCGCTATGGCCACTGCCCTGTTTATAAACGGTGTATACGAGGAAATATTGGCTGACATCGAGCAAAGTCAGCGATCCCACCCCGGAAAAACGTACTACCTTCAGCCTTACACAAGCCGCCCAATAACGCATCTCGTCAAAGCGAAGCCGACGCCTGAAAATCCCGTCATGCTCTATGTGTCGTTGTCAGACTCTCTGGACAGGGTTTCGTATAGTGCAAGAATCGTCGGTTGGCAAGACAAGCGGGAGATCCAGCAGGGGTCAGCCGCATTCTTGCAGATCGATCAAGAAATAAGGAAGTTTCAGCCTTCAGAGAAGGACGGACTCTATCTGAAAGGCCCTAACGGGAATCAGTGCGTGAATCTGATTTCAGTCGTCGATCTGAAGCGTTTTGAAATTCCCTTTGAGGTTTCCCGTCTAATCAAGACGAGCGATGGAATGCCTCGGAAAGCGCGAACGCAGCCCGGCGGCTGGTCTTATGTTCAAGAACTGCCCATCACGGCACCAGCCCCGATACTATGGGAGGACCTTGAGGCCAACCTTCAGGCCGAAGTACAAAAGTCGCTGCAGGACGGAGCTGAGGCAAGAAAACAGCGCCTCGCAAATGCACCCAAGAAGCCGGAACGCATCCAAGTGATCTCTTCTGCGTACCGACGGAACCCTGACGTCATCGCGGACGTTCTCAGCCGAGCGAAGGGTACCTGCGAAGCATGCCTCTGTAGTGCGCCATTTTTTCGTGCAAGGGACGGCGAGCCATACTTGGAGGTACATCACCGCATAATGCTCTCGGCAGGAGGTGAGGACACCACAGATAATGCTGTCGCCCTATGTCCGAACTGTCATCGCAAAGACCATTTTGGCAAGAAGACCTAACCCTCGAAATAGACCGAAGGCCGGATACCTAGGAAGATTTTCACCGTCTTTCTCAGCATGCGAAAGAGGGCTCAGGCGCTTTGGCCTGTCGAACTTTCACCTTCCAGCGGCTATCTCCACCCGGAGCCGCTGCGCGCCAGAGATCGGTTGCAGGGCGAGTGCGGGCAGGTAACCCTTGGACGCGACCCTGGTTCATCGTGCGTCCCCGATTGGCTTCTTTACGATAAACCGAACTTCGTAAAGACTGCCGAGACGCTCTTCGCAAGCTCCGTTGCGTCTGATCGGCCCGAGTTGTACTTTTCAGCAGCTTCGACTAGTTCACGCAATCCAAAAACCCCACCAACTCGCCGCTCTAGGTCTGCTCGTAGCCTTTGATCGTGTCCAGGCTTGAATGACCCGAGTACACTCTCGCCGCATCCGCATTGGCACGCCATAATGCCCCTTTCCTTCACTCAGCAGAGTCCATAGAGGTGTATACCACGCGCCAATTCGGTTGGCGTACCCCGTGATAACGGAAAATAACGTTTATTCTGAAAACAGGCAGGGCAGAAGTGCCGAAACTCTGGGCACTTTGGGATTCGGCTGGAATTGAACTCATTGAAGCTAAAGGAAAAGTACGGAAAAGCTCGGGAGATTCTGAAGTGATTTGGCGTCCCCGGCGGGATTCGAACCCGCGTTATCGCCGTGAAAGGGCGGTGTCCTAGGCCGGGCTAGACGACGGGGACGCAGCTAGGCAGGGTTTTACGACCTCACTCATACTAGCAACCGTGGGGCAGCGTGTCAAAGCGGAGCAGGCGCTTCGGCGCATTCTTCTGTGGAAATGAGGAAGGAGAGCGCAGGGGCGGGAGGTGCGATAGCATGAGAAGCGGGCGACTGTGGAGGAGAGCGGCGTGGCGGACACATTGAATTTGAGTTTGTGGTTTCCGGGGTTTGATGCGGAGTTGATGCTGCCGCGATTGGTCGAGGTGCTGCGGCACTTCCCTTTCAGCGAGAGCCGGGGCGGGGTGCAGTATGTTTCGGTGCAGCCAGTGGACTGGGCGGAGCCTACGCTGTTTGAAGAAGGCTTCACTCCAGGCGCCGTGGAAGCGGAAACTCTGGATGCGCTGAAGGAATATGCGCAGGCGGATTTTGCGGTGAGCGTGGAAGTGTACTGGGATTTGTGGGTGCTGGATGCGGAGAGCAGAGAGTGGGTGCTGCGTCCGGAGAAGGTGGTTTTTACCGCGCAGGGACTGGAGTTTGATGCTGGAGCGTTCGCGGAGAGCGGACACATCCTGGTGGACTTTGGATTGGACTTTCCTTTTCTTCATGAGGGAGTGGAACTGGGAGCAGATGACGCTTTGCGGGTGAAGGCAAACGTGGCGGCGCTGATCGAATTTGTGAACCGGGTGGAGCGCAACTGCAACACGACGGGACGGGTGTTGTGGTCCGAGAGCGCGGAAAACCTGGCTCAAAAGCTGATTGCACGATTGCAGCAGGTGCAGTGAGCGCCCGAAAAGGCGTGCGGAGCCGGATGCGTCCGGCTCTTTTGCATGGGCCAAAGGATTGGCGATCCGGTGAATCGTTGGAGACGCCAGGGTGGCTGGGTGGTGAATGGTTGAGTCCAGTCCGGAACGATTGACCGGTTGGTACACGATTTTGGCCGGGTATTGATTGCACGATGGATCACCTGGCAGCTCCGGGGTTTACTTTGGGGTGAATGGCTGGGTTTGAGGGCGAGATGGGTTGCCGGAGAGCGAAATCCGTGTTTTGATGTTTGCACCCCTTTGCATGCACACGAAAAGCGCGAGATGGAGGGGAGAGCCGTCCTTGCGCAAGCGTCCATTGACATTTATCAATGTTATTTCAGCGAGGAGCAGACGATGAGGAAGAAAGTGCTGGTGTGTTTGCTGGCCGTGGCCTGGTGCGCGGGAGTCCAGGGACAGACGCCGACGAAGAGGATCGAGATTCAACGGCCCGCAGTGGCGACTGCGGTGCAACCAAACAGGATCCCCGTGGATCCGAAGACGATGCTGGAGGCACAGGTGAACGTGCTGAAGCACCAGGTTCAGGAATTGAAGAAGCAGATCAACCTGCTGATGGCAGAAGCGAACAAGGCAAAGGCGAATGTACCGCACTGCAGCGCGGACTACAAAGCAAGCTCGAGCGCACTGGGTTCGCGTGACTGCTGGCCTTACACGTGCGACAACGTTTCGGGCGCGTGCTTCCAGGCGTGTGCAACTTCCAATGATTGCCAGGGAGGAACGAACTGCTGCATAAGAGCGGGGGCTGTGGGTGAATGCACGTCGGTTTGTAACTGAGTAAGTCCGGAGTTAGAAAGCCCCATCCGCGGATGGGGCTTTCCAGTTGGAAGGTAAGTCTATCTGCTGTCATCACTACAGTGGGAGCGAATCCCAAAGGGTCATGGTTGCAGGAGGATTGAGGGACGCTTTTGCTGATCGAGAGTCATGTGCCATTCATAGGCACCGAAGAGGCCGCCGAACCAGGGAGTAGAGGTCGCGTTGTGTTGGGTGACCTTGAGATCACTGGTTACTTTTAGAGTTCCATCGAGTTTCAGATCCACCGCCGACAAATCTTTCTTGCTCTGAGGAGAGATGTCGGTACCAAGGATTTGAATTCCTCCGCCGGGGGCGCTCTGAAATTCAACTAACTCGAGAAAGATCTTCTTGCCGAACTGAATTGGACCGGACTCCTGGTATCGCACTTTGAATCGGCCTCGTCCGACGTACTCGACACTTGTGAACCCCTTCTCCTTGCGCAGGGTATCCGCTGCTTTCTTTACTTCCGCATCTTCCGCGGCTGAAAGCTGGCCTTGTTTCTTGATCGCGCCAAGTGCCGGGAAGTAGG
>CAILAZ010000055.1 GCA_903832295.1 uncultured Acidobacteriota bacterium | reverse complement strand
TTGGCAATCTCCGCACCGGCACGCCGTACTTCCAGCTCAAGCTCTCCAGGCCCTCATCCAAAAGCCATAGCTCCTTTGGGTACGCAAACTCACTGCGGAAACCGTTCTCACACTCGATGACCCGGCCCCAGATCTCCACCTGGCCGATCACATCCACATCGGCGGCGTAACTCCTGAGCGCCTCTTGCAGCAAGTCGAATGTTTTGAACGACCAATAGCCGCAAGAGCAATCGAACCTGGGCGCAGCGTGACTGCTGTGTATGCAATTGGCCCGCGGCGCGCGCCGGGGCTCCCACTTCGCCTCAGTGCCGAGGGCTTCAAGCATACCCTCCGTGAACTCCCACCCGCGCCATGCGGTGATCGTATGCACGAAGTCAGGCGAAGGAGAAGGCGCCGGAGGATTAGGGTCTTCGATCTTGGCGGGCGCTGCGGCCGAGAGCCTGGCCAACCGGGCCTTGAGACGATCGTGAGGAGTTTCGATAGGAACAGGAAGCTCCGGGAACGCCTCGGGATCTTCGGGAATGCCTATGCCCTGAACATAGGCAATCGGCCACTGCTGCAGAAGCGGCTGAAGCATGCCGTAAGTGACGTGTGCTCCTCCCGGCAACCAGAAAGGAGGACTGGTAGGCTCCGGTCCATAGACCGGAAACTCCGATGTTCCATGGTTGTGATTGAAGTTTCCCTGCACGAAGACGTCGTACTTGTCCATCAAATCGTCAAGATGGGAGCGAGGAGCCATCTTCTTCGGCACCCCGATTGGGCAATGCGTCTCCACCTGCAGACTGTCGAGAAAGTGCTCTAGCTTCTTCGGATCAAACATGAACGGGCTCCTCTTCAGGCTGGCGACTGGGAGCACGATCCGGCTCATGTTGCGGTGCTTCGCGCAGCGGCTCGGGGAGTTCGAGCGGTTCAACAATAATTTCTCTTTGGGGCTGACCTACGTCCATGACAATTCCTCCTGTTTACTAATCGGAAGGAATTGTGACATGGATAGAATGAGATTGTCAAGAGGGTTTTGAAGAAAGAGAAAGAAAAAAGTGCGGCGCGGAATGGGAAGGGGCTTGAGCCGCGCCGCCGAAGAAAGAAGAGAGACCTATGTAACTGTCGACTTATCCATCGCCTGCGATGTCTTGATCGCGCACATAGCGTTGGCTGCATTGGCAGCAGCTTGAGAGAAGTGCAATGCGTCAGCCGCGCTATGAGCCTCCGCAGCCTTGTCAATCAGCTTCTCGACTTCTTTACGCTTGTCATTACTTTCCATTGGGTTTTATCTCCAATCTGAGTGAGGCTCGCAAGAATAAGCGCAGGCAGTAGCGCGAGCGTTGCCGCTGCCTGCACCGGTGATAGCCGAGGAGGAACCGGGCTAGGGAGTGGGCGTACTGAACTGCAGCGCGCTCGATTGGCTGAGCTGGCTGGGCGGGGGAGGCGGAGCCACGGCATTGGTCTGGATCGTGAACGCCTGGGTCCAGGTGCTGACGGCGCCATCGGTATCCGTTGCGG
>CAILAZ010000054.1 GCA_903832295.1 uncultured Acidobacteriota bacterium | reverse complement strand
GGAAGCATGTCATGGCGTTTGACCTCGGGTTTGGGAGAGACTGCAGAATTATAAAATGCCTCCCGCCATTCGAGGATTTATAATCCGCCATCGTGAGCCCCGCCCTGAATTCGCGCTCCTGGCACGATCTGTTCCGCCTCAATAACTGGTATGAGGATCTGTTTGTCCTCGTGCACGACAAGCTGCCGAAGATCGTGGTGACGGTGATTATCGCTGTCATCCTCCTCCGGATCCTGAACCTCGTCAGCCAGAAGCTGGCTCGGGTGAATCAGGTCAACCTGGTTACATCCAGCGTCCGGGTGCAGCAGCTTCATACCATTTCGTCCATTATTCGCAGTGTCGGGATGGCGGCGATCGTGTTCTTTGCCAGCGTCACCATCCTGTTCGACCTCGGAATCCACGTCGAACCGCTGCTGGCCAGCGCCGGAATCGCGGGATTGGCCGTGGGTTTCGGAGCCCAGACCCTGGTGCACGACGTTCTCAATGGGTTCTTTATCCTGGTAGAAAACTGGTTCGACGTGGGAGATGTGGTCAAGATCGGCTCATTCCAGGGCTCGGTGGAAACCCTGACCCTGCGGCGTACCGTTCTCCGGGATGCCGATGGTTCCGTTCACACCATTCCAAATTCCACCATCACGGCCGTCACCAACATGACCCGGGACTGGACCCAGGTGGCAATGCATGTTGCCGTCGATTACAAAGAAAACAGCGATCACGTGATTGAGCTGCTGCAACAACTTGGAGCAGAGCTACGCAACGATCCACGATTTCGGGAGGCTATCGTTGCCGATCCGGTCGTCCCGGGTATCGACCGGTTGACAGGGAGTGAGGTGGATTACCTGATGCTGGTTAAGACCCAGCCTGGGCAGCAGTATGCCGTCAGCCGCGAGCTCCGGCGGCGCATAAAGGACTGCTTCGAGCGCAATCACATCCGTCCCGGTGGCCAGAATCGATTCTTCGTCCTGGACACGAGCACCCCTCCCGAGAAATAGACCCTCGCACAGACTGTGGATTGGGCAATAGCATCTCTCCGTGCCGTTGTCTGCATCCGAGATAGTTGTCATGTTGCTACCTGCGCTCGTCAGCATTATTGCTGCAATCCTGATCGTTGCCGCCTGGTACGGAGTGTTTCTAGGCCTGAACCGCCGGCGCGCACGCCGAGTCCTGCAGTGGTTGGAAAGAGCGATTCTGCCTCACGGCCAGATCAGCGGCGTGGAGTGGCTCAGCCCTTCCCACTTCCGCGCCCGGCTGCGGTTGTCAGGTTTTGCATTTCGCCAGCCGGCGGTAAATGCGCACCTCGCGCCGCGTGAGATGCCAGTCCGCTGGGCAGCCTGGTGCTGGCACCGCAATCAGGAGACGCTGACATTCGAGGCCAATCTGACCAGCCCTCCCCGCCACAACATGGAAATCGGGCGCACCCGCTGGACCGGTCTCACCCGGCGCTGGACGAGGAACACCGATGCCTGGCCAACCCACTCTGTCGCGTCGCTCTACATTTCCACTCAGCCGGAATGGGAACCGGAAATTTCCGGCCGGCTGCATACCGTGGTGGCGGCGCGTGAGGTCAAGTTCCTTGACATCTCCTTCCGCACCCGCGCCCCCCACTTCTCAGCAACATTCTCCTTGGACGAAACGCTGGGACATGAGAGCGGAGAACTTGCGATCTTTGAGAGCTTGCGTGAACTGGCCGAAGGGTCGCCAACTTCCCGGATGTGAAACCCGTGGAAACGACGAAGCCGATGTCCGCAGACATCGGCTTCGTCTTGTCTCAATGAATGCTACTTCAGGAATGCGGCTATTGCCTTTGCCTGTTCTTCGGTCACACTTGGGATCGGTTTGGCGTGGGGCGTCTTCTTGAGACCACCCTTTGTAATGAGTTCCACGACATTCTCTTTGCCCCGGATTACTGGGCCCATTTTGCCGTCGCCAGTCTTGCCGTGACACCGCGAACATTCCCGCTTATAGATCAGCGCACCGGGTTCCGCCAGCGCGACCGTGGACATCATCATCGCCAATGCAGACAGAACAATCGCGAAGCGTTTCATAAAAAACTCTCCTGTGTGCTTTGTAGCACCCTGCATTTTGCCACCACGGCGGGAGTTTGCCAAGCCAGAGTTCCGCGATTGCATGCTTCTTTTCATCACAAAAGAAAAAGCCGATGCCCGAAGGCGTCGGCTGGTCATGCTCTGGAACGCGCAGAACTATTTCAGGAACGTGGCAATTGCCTTCGCCTGATCCGCGGTCACGCCGGCAATCGGCGCCTTGTGGGGGGCCTTCGTCAAACCGCCCTTGAGGATCACGTCAGCAACATTGGCCTTGCCCTTGAGTGCCGGAGCCATCTTGCCTTCGCCCGTTGCACCGTGGCACATCGCGCACTTGGTCTTGTAGATTGCAGCGCCATCTTCCGCAAACGCAGCCGTGGACATCATCATCGCCAGAGCAGCCATAACAATCGTGAAACGCTTCATGAACAGAACTCCTGAAGAGGTATAAGTTGCTCAAGCATTCTGACATTCCGCGCCTAGTTTGCCAAGACATTGCGTAAACCTAAAGTAATCTCGATCGAGCACTACGCATGCAACATGACAAAGCCGATGCCCGAAGGCATCGGCTGTCTGAAACATATCTATGCCGAAACTTATTTCAAGAACGCTGCGATCGCCTTCACCTGGTCCGCAGTCAGACCGGCAACCGGTGCCTTGTGGGGAGCCTTCGTCAAGCCGCCCTTGGTCAGAACGTCAGCAACATTGGCCTTGCCCTTGATTGCCGGGCCCATCTTGCCTTCGCCCGCTGCGCCGTGGCACATCGCGCACTTCGCCTTATACAGAGCCGCGCCATCTTCCGCTGCAAACGCAGCCGTGGACATCATCATCGCCAGAGCAGCCAGAACAATCATGAAACGCTTCATGGAACAGGATCTCCTGTGTTTAATTGGTGCACCAGTATGGCGCCATCCTCGGATCACAAACCAAGCTGACGAACCATTCTGGGTGCGTTCTTATGAACCCACCCGGAAAGACATTCTATCGCCGTTGCAAAGATATTCCATAAAAAACGTTCTCTCCCGCTGCTTTTGTAGTCCGAGGCGCGGTATCTCGATCAACCTTCTTAGATTTTGCACCCTGCTTTTGCTCAAATCTCTTGATTCCTGAAAACTTTACCAGCTTGCGTACCGCAGTTACCTCGCACGTTCGCCCGCCGCACGCCGCCCTCGTGCGTTAAACTCTTTCAGGCGCATTCCTGCCTGTAATCCTGTAGTCGAGAGACCCCTTTTATGTTCTACAGTTGCTTCCTGGAATCCGTGGAGCGTTGGCCGACCGCGTCAGCCGTCGAGATTCAGCGGCAGGCCGGAGCGATTACGCCGCAGTCGCCGTTCTCCACCATCACCACCGCCGCCGATGGACATACCATTGAGAGCTTCACTTTCCAGCAACTTCGCCGTTTCTCTGATGGCGTTGGGCAATGGCTGGTGGAATCCGGAATCGGCTCTGGTGTGGCCGGAGGAGCGCGCTGCGCCATCCTCGCATTCAACAGCCCAAGTTGGGTGGCGACATACCTCGGTATCATTGCCAGCGGAAACACCGCAGTCCCGCTCGACACTGCATTCACCGCCTACCAGGTCGGCAAACTGCTCGACGACTGCGGCGCAAAGTTGCTCTTTGTGGATGAGCGCAGCCTGCCGGTGGGAAAGGAAGCGGTAGCCGGACGCGACGTAAAACTTGCGCTGATGGACGCTCCGCACGACGGCCTCCCTTATGTGCAGGACATGGTGCTTGCCGCCAAGCCCGGCTTTGTCGCCGTGCAGGTACTACCCGAGGACGTCTCGGCCATCATCTACACCTCCGGAACCACGAGCGACCCCAAGGGCGTCATGCTCACCGACGGCAATCTGACCGCCGAGTTGGATTGCGTCCGCCAGTTCATCAAAATCGGGCCGGGCGATGGCCTGCTCGGAGTGCTGCCGCTCTTCCATGTGCTGGCCCAGATGGCGAATCTCTTTCTGCCCCTCGGCAATGGCGGCAAGGTGGTATTCCTCGACTCGCTGAATACCCAGGAACTGATGATTGCCCTGCGCGAGCGAGGCATCACCATTTTCTGCTGTGTACCGCAGTTCTTCTATCTCATCCATGAGCGCATCTTCGGCGAGGTCGCCAAGAAGGGGCGCCTGGCGGAGAAAGTTTTCGGCATCATGCGCGCGCTCAGCACCGCATCGCAGAAGGTGGGCTTCAATCTCGGCAAGGTGTTCTTCAAGAAAGTTCATACCCAACTCGGGCCGGACATTCGTTACTTCGTTACAGGCGGCTCGCGCTTTGACGCCCAGATCGGCCGCGACATCAACGCCCTCGGCTTCAAGATGCTGCAGGCCTACGGCCTTACCGAAACCACCAGCGGATGCTTCTGCACCCCGCCCAATGACAACACCATCGGTTCCATCGGACGTCCGCTGCCCGGAACCAAGGCCTCATTGGTGAACACCAAGGTGGATGAAAACGGCCACCTCGTCGGCGAGATCATCTTCTCCGGCCCCACCGTCATGAAGGGCTATTACAACCGCCCGGAAGCTACTGAGAGCGTGTTGAAGGATGGCTGGCTCTACACCGGCGACCTTGCCTACACCGATTCCAAGGGCAACTACTTCATCACCGGACGCGCCAAGGACGTCATTGTTCTCAGCTCTGGCAAGAACATCTACCCGGAAGAGATCGAGTCTTACTACCTGCGTTCGCCCTGGATCAAGGAGCTTTGCGTCCTCGGTCTCGAGAATCGCAAGCCCGGCGAACCGCTCAGCGAGCGCCTGCACGGAGTCATTGTTCCCAACTTCGACGTGCTGCGCGAACACAAGATCGTTAACATCCGTGAAGTGATTCGGTATGACGTCGAGGGCATCTCCGCAACTCTGCCCGCCACCAAGCGAATCCTCTCCTATGACATCTGGCAGGACGACCTGCCCCGCACCACTACCCGCAAACTGCGCCGCCAGGAGATTGAGAAGAAGCTCCTCGCCCTTTATGCCAGCGGCAAGACGGAAGAGATCACGCCCAAGGCCCGCGAGTTTTCAGACGACGACCGCATCTGGCTGGCAACGCCCGACGTGCAGCGTGGGCTCGCCGTGATTGCCGAAGCCGCAAAGAAACAGCCGCAGGAAATTCATCCCGACAACAACCTCGAGCTCGATCTCGGACTGGACTCGATGGAGCGCGTCGAGCTGCTCACCGACCTGGCTCACCGCCTCGGCGCGGAGGTGGAAGACTCAGCTGCCAGCGAGGTGTACACCGTGCGCGAACTCGTCGATCTCGTTCGCCAGAATATGGGCAAGACCGCACGGCAGGCGCCCGGCTGGAGCACCGTGTTTGAAGGAGAGACGACCGACCCAGAGGTGCTCGCCATTACGCATGAGCGCCCTATCGTCGGATTCTTCTGGTGGCTCTTCGGCAAGAGCGTCCAATGGGCTTCGCACGTGCTCTTCAAACTTCGCGTTGAAGGCATGGAGAATCTCCCGGAAAAGCCGTACATCGTGTGTCCCAATCACTCCAGCTATCTCGATGCTCCGATCCTCACGGCGGCGCTTCCGTGGAAGGCGTTCCACAATGTCTTCTACGTAGGCACCAGCGAGATCTTCGGCTCCGGCCCCATGCGCAAGCTTGCGCAGTTCCTCCATCTCATTCCGGTCGATCCGGATTCCAACCTTGTGCCCGCCATGCGGGCGGGAGCCTACGGATTGCGCGCAGGAAAAATCCTTGTGCTCTATCCCGAAGGGGAACGCTCCATCGAGGGTCCGCCGAAGAAGTTCAAGAAAGGCGCTGCGATTCTCGCACAGCATCTCAACGTGCCGATTGTCCCGGTCGCCGAGTACGGCTTCCACAACTGCTGGCCGCGCGGCAAAGGCTTCCAGGGATTCCACCCGCTGCGCATTCGCGTTGGCAAGCCGATCTACCCGGACCTTACGGAAAAACCAGAGCACGCCTACGAGCGCCTCACCGAGGAACTCCGAAGCCGTGTGCTTGAGATGTGGGAAGATCTGGAAGGCAACACGAAACCAAAGTCAAAGAAGCCGGAACTGACTCACGCATAATCCGCACCGGCATTCCTGCGCACAGCAGGAATGCCGGTGTTCCATCTGCAACCTGCCTGCCGCAGCGCTACTCCAAACCAGAGAGACCCTTCGTGTTCCTATTCTTCCCCGTGCCGGAGCTCTGGAGAACTCTTCTCACCGCAATCATCGGGCTGCTTACGCTGGCCGGAATCATGACTCGCCCGTTCCGATGGAGTGAGGCGCGCATCGCAATGGGCGGAGCAGGAACCCTGCTGCTGCTGGGATTGATCCGGCCCGCGGATGCTGCGCGCACATTGCTGCGCGACTGGAATACCTTTCTCTTCTTTCTCGGCATGATGGGGATTTCCGCGATGGCCGAGAGCGCTGGCCTGTTTGACTGGCTGGCCGTACATGCAGCGCGCCTGGCACACCGCAGCGCCGCGCGATTGTTCTTCAATGTCTTCCTGCTCGGCACGGCGATCACCATGATCTTCTCCAATGACGCCACCGCGCTCATCCTTACGCCGGTTGTCTATGTGCTGGTCACGCGCCTCCGCCTGCCCGTACTTCCCTACCTGTTTGCCTGCACATTCATCGCGGACACGGCATCGTTCCTGCTGCCCGTCAGCAACCCGATCAACATCATCGTGATGTCGCACTATCCGCTCGACCTGCTTACCTTCCTGCGCCTGCTGTTTGTTCCCAGCCTTGTCGTCATTGCGATCAACCTTGGAGTGTTCTACCTGCTCTACCGTTCGCAACTACGCGGCACGTTCGATCCGGGGCATCTGCCGACGGCGGAGAAGGCAGTGAAGCATCGCGAATATTTCCGTTACACGCTGTGGGTGCTGGCAATTGTTGCACCCTCGTATGTAGCTGCCGCAGCCTGGCAGCTTCCGCTCTCCTTTGTTGCCGTAGGAGGCGCGCTGCTGCTGCTTGCGGGCTCGCTCTGGTGGAGGACGGCGACGGTGCGGGAAGCCACGGGAAGAATCTCGTGGTCCATCTTCGGCTTCATCGCCGGAATGTTTGTGGTGGTGCGCGCGATTGAGGAGACCGGGCTGACGGCGACGCTCGGCAGGTTGCTGCTTCACCTCTCCGGCGGCACGGGATTCGGAGCAGTGATGGTGGGCACCTTCGGATCGGCGCTGGGGACAAACCTGATCAACAACGTTCCCATGGCAGTGGTGATGAACGCATCGCTGGCCAGCGTGCAGCATGCGGCTCCGGCGATTCGCAACGGCTTTGTGGCGGCCACCATCTTTGGATGCGACCTGGGGCCGAACCTCACGACAGTGGGCTCGCTGGCAACCATGTTGTGGCTGCTGATTCTGCGGCAGCGCGAGGTGGAGGTTTCGGGGTTGGACTACTTCAAGGTTGGGCTGCTGGTGACGCCGCTGATGTTGTTCGCCGGAGCGCTCACGATCTGGCTGCTGCTGTAATCACCTGGCACGCGGATGTGTCTTGTCATAAACATCGAGCACCTGCTTGGTGGTGAGCTGCGTGTAGCGCTGGGTGGTGGAGAGGCGCTCGTGCCCGAGCAACTCCTGGATGGCTCGCAGGTCCGCGCCTTCTTCCAGCATGTGAGTTCCAAATGCGTGGCGCAGGGTGTGGGGATGCACCTCTTGCGGCAAGCCGCCAGCAACGGCGATGGCCTTGACGATGCGGCCCACGCTGCGTGATGTGAGGCGGGTGCCGCGCAGATTAATCAGCAGCGCACTCTCGCCGGTGCGCTTGTGCTGCTCCAGCAGTTCAGCACGGCGCGGGCGATAGTCGCGCAGCGCAATCTGCGCCGAGTCTCCCATCGGCACCAGTCGCTGCTTCTTTCCTTTGCCACGGACAAGGATCACACCCTGCCGCTGGTGAATGTCATCGACGTTGATGCCGGTGAGTTCGCTGTTGCGGATGCCGCAGCCGTAGAGCAGTTCGAGGATGAGGCGGTCACGCTCAGCGAAGGACGCTTCCTCGGGCATCGCGGCGTCAAGCACGGAGTTCATCTCTTCCATGGTGGGGACGCGCGGCAGTTTCTTGGGCAGTTTGGGGGCCGCGACCAGCAGCGCGGGATTGATTTCTATCATGTGCTCGCGGCCCATCCACTTGAAGAACGAACGCACGGAGGAGAGCGCGCGGCCGGCAGAGGCCTTGCTCAATCCACGCTCGTAGAGCTGCGAGAGGAAGGCGCGAATCTGCAGGTGATCGATGGACTTCAGTTCCTCGGGGCCGATGAACGTTACGAACTCCGCGAGGTCGGTGCGGTAGGCCTTCACGGTGTGGATGGAGGCATTGCGCTGAGCGAGAGCGCGAAGAAATCCGGCGAGCGCGGTGGCTGCGGGAGTGGCGGATTCAGCGGGCACGGCACTCATTCGGTTTCCGCTTTCGGCGGGTGCACGCGGGCACGAGGATGATGTGCGGCATAAACCTTCTGGAGGCGGTCGAGCGCGACGTGGGTGTAGATCTGCGTGGTGCCGATGTCGGCGTGACCGAGCACGGTCTGCACCGTGCGCAGGTCTGCGCCGTGAGCCACCATGTGAGTGGCGGCCGAGTGGCGCAGCATGTGCGGCGATGCGTGGCGGCCTGCGGCTTTCGACGCCTGATCGACGATCATCCAGATGCGTTCGCGGGTGAGTTTGTGTCCGCCGCGAGCGAGGAACAGTTCAGCGGCGTGGCGGCGCCCGGCGAGCAGCGGACGCGCGTTGAGCAGATAGTCGCGCAGCGCTTCCTGTGCAGGAGCGCCGAGCGGAACGATGCGCTCCTTGTCGCCCTTGCCACGCACGATCATGTAGCCGAGATCGAGCTTGAGGTCTTCGACGCGGGCATCAACGAGTTCGCTGACGCGCATGGCGGCGGCGTAGAGAACCTCAAGCATGGCGCGGTCCCGCAGGATGAGCGCCTGGGGGAAGCGCGACTGCGTGGATGCTGCATCGCCGTGACTGGGGCTCTCAACGAGAGCGACGGTTTCTTCCTGCGAGAGCGCCTTGGGAAGAACCTTCCATTGTTTGGGGCTATCGATATCAAGCGTGGGGTCGTGGGTGATGAGCTTATCGAGCAGAAGGTAGCGGTAGAACTGGCGCAGGGCGGAGAGTTTGCGAGCAACGGAACGCGAGTCCATGCCGTGGCCGAGCATGTGCTGCACGAGGTCTTTGAGATCTTCGCGCTGAGCGTTGAGCACAGTCTTTTCGCGGCCCGCAAGGAACTCAGCCCAGAGCTTGAGGTCGCCTGCGTAGGAGCTGATGGTAAGCGGTGCGAGCCCCTTCTCCACCCGCTGATATACGGCGAAGCTGGCGAGTGCGCGATCCTGCGGCGTGGAGCTCATCGAGTAGAGTATGACCGCTTTCCGAGGGAAAGTGGGTGACGGAGTAGGTTCGCTTTGCCCTGCGTATCGCAGGGGAATTAATTTATGGCACTTACAACCCGTGATGAGCGGGGGACATCAGGACGATAGATGGGAGCGAAGCACCCGGAAAGGCGGCGCAGGATGAGCGCTCGGCATGTCTCCACACAGACACTGGAAGCACGTGGCGCAGGCTTTGTCGATGATGCGCGGCGAGAGTTGCTGGCATCAGAGTTGGGACACGCGAACCCCGCAGGAGCACTGCGTGGACTGCTGGTGGCATTGGCCCTGGCGGCTCCGTTCTGGGTGGCTCTGTACCTGTGGCTCCGATCGTGAGCGGCGAGGCGCGCGGTCAGGTATAATGGAATCTGCGCGCCCGTAGCTCAGCTGGATAGAGCGAACGCCTCCGAAGCGTTAGGTCGTGAGTTCGAATCTCGCCGGGCGCACCATTTTTCTTCTTTCCCTTCAATCAGTTGGGGAGTTTCTTTTGCGGGTGGAATTTCCGCCTGTTTTTCGTTGTGCCCAATTTTGTGCCCACTCAGGCGAGACATAGCATCCAGCACTGCATCCTCCGAAGGATGAACATAGCGACTTGAGATCGTGATCGAGGAGTGTCCTGCGATCCTCGCGAGCGTCCAAGCATCACAACCGGACTGCCCCAATCGCGTTAGGAACGTGTGCCGGAACGAGTAGAGAACCCAAGGCCGGATCTCCTTCTCCTTTGTCCCATTTTTTTCATTGCGCTCCTTCACTGCGGCATTCGCCAAACGAAAAGCGCGTGTGTGCTGTTTCTTCAGGCTGGAATGGTCAACGTGTCCGGCCTTGGTTGGGGCGGGCCACAGCCAGCCCTCTGAGGGCTTCTCTGCAAACTCCCACCGCGCCTCTAAGATGAAGCGCACTCGCGCACTCATCGGAATAGCCCGCCGCGCTGCTGGAGTCTTTCCGTGCGTAATCTGGAGGGTGCCGAACCGCCCCACCTTCCAGTTCATATCTTCCCATCGCAAGCGATAGCACTCATCCGGGCGCAATCCTGTATCGGCTAGAACAGTGGCAATGGACTTGAGAGGCTCTGGCGCATGGTCCAGATAAAGACTCTCCTGTTCTTGAGTGACTACTGCTTCGCGGTGACGTTCGCCAGGAAGCAGAGAGATGGTTGGGCGAACCTCTATCACTCCAAACTCATTGGCAAGGCTTAGAATCCGCCTCAGAACGCGAAGGGAACTGTTTACCGTTGTCACTTGCTTGTTGTCGGCCTGCCGATGGGAAGCAAACTCGGCTGCCAGTTCGTTGTTGATCGCGTCCAGTCGGGCGCCTGCCAGAGGCTTGAACTTCAGCAGAGGCCGCATTCCGCCGCGAAACCAAAGCCAGTTGGTGGGCGTGCTTTTTTCGAACGTGGACTTTGCCCACGGCTCGAAACGCTTGTCGCAAAACTCCTTGAGAGTCGGAGCAACTTTCTTCTCACGGATTCCGACCAACCCATTCGCTAGTTTAGTTCTGTGTGCCGACTCCATGTTGCGTGCCGTGACCTGATTACCTTGTTTCGTGGACTCGCGATGCATCACACCGTTGAACATGAATTTGTACCAATACACGTTGCCGCGCTTGAACACTGACATTTATGCCCTCCCTGCCTTTCTTACTTCACATTCCCGGACTTCTTGAGCTCGTAATATTTCTTCATATAGGCTCGCCGCTCTTGGCGGTACTCATCCGTGTCCTGATACTTTTTCTGCCGACACTTAGCTGAGTGAACTAATTGATCGGCCCTCGGCGCGTAGAACCAAACTCCGCACACGCATTGGCGAACCCTGTGCAAGTCACCCTCGATGAAGAGTCTCAGGGCCACACACAGCGGCCAATTCCCAGGCGTCGGTGATCGGAGTTCATAAACCACGCCCTCTTTTCCGCTCAGACGCAAATAGGCGTATAGCGGCACTCTGACAAATGCAAGGTTCTGAAGTGCAACGCGCATTTGCAACGAGGTTGACTCCTTCTTCGAAAGGGGAACCCCAGCCTTCAGGGACGCTATAGCCTTCGAGACCGCAACGGCGGTCTTGATAGTCTCAATAACTTCCTCCTCCCTTGTGTCCGACTCCTTTGATTTGTTGAGCCATTCGATGAGGTCACCAACAGAATGTTCACCGATCCTGAGTTTTTCGATAAGATTGTTTAACTGACGTTTTGTATGCGTAACCATGCGTTAGAAAGTACTTCTTTGTTCCGGCGTTGTCAACTATGCTTCGAATTGGAAGATTCAAAGGAGGTTCTATGGAGCAGTTGTACTCGATTGAAGAAGCCGCAAAGATGTTGGGCGGCCTGTCGAAATGGACCATCGCGGCATGGTTGACTCAGGGCCGCTTGCAGCGCACGAAAGTTGGAGGCCGAACAATGATTCGCGAGAGCGAGTTGCTCAAGGTAATCGAAGACGGCGGAAAGTCCCCGTCGTCACGTCAGGATAAAAAAGAACCGAGCCATGTCAACTAATCCAACGGGCGCAATCATGACCGCTCCTCCGCAGCTTCAGAACCCCCAACCGCAGGTGCAGGGACCGCAGGAAGGAATGAATG
>CAILAZ010000053.1 GCA_903832295.1 uncultured Acidobacteriota bacterium | reverse complement strand
GCAGTAAGGGACGAGTGGGTCGTCGCTTACTCCTGGTTGTCATCGCTATAAGGTCTCTCTCTATAGCGAGGACGACAAGGGGAAGGAGGACATCACGTGACGCCATGTGCCGCGACCTCAACAGGTCACGTGACCTGACATATGTCAGTATGGCATGTCACGTAACGGCACGTGACCTCAGGGATGCTCCGGCCGGGCGCTGCGCGCACCTCCACGTCGGTCTCGTTGCCCGTGTCCACCCTGTCCAGCGCCGCGCTCATGGCCGCCATCGCCCGCTCCACCAGCCCCGCCCCCTCCCCGCCCCACCCCGCCTCCGGCCCCTCGCCCGTCTCCGCCGCTGTCCCCGTCGCGGCCGTCACGGCGGTCGCCTTCTGCTCCTCGGGCCCGGTGAGCGCGTCCCTCAGCGTGAGCATCGCCTCCCGCAGGTCCGCCTGCCGTGGCCCGCGAGGTTAGCATTGGGGGGTGGGGGGGGCTGCGTGAAGAGGGGGCGGACGGGGTCTCGCGAGGCCGCAAGGGGGGGCCTGACCGAGGCGGGCCTGACGGCTCTTAGGGGGCGGGTGCGGCGGGTGACGGCAGCGCCGTTCGGGCCGACGGGCGAGGCGGTGCAGCCGGCTGCCTCTTGTGAGGGACTGATGGAGGCAGTAGGCCTACTGCAGCCGGCTGCCTCTAGTGAGGCACTGATGGAGGCAGCAGGCCTACTGCAGCCGGCTGCCTCTTGTGAGGGACTGGCGCAGGCAGCATCACTGATGCAGGCAGCATAGCGATATAATCCGGCTGCCTCTTGTTAGGGGCCGGCGCGGGCGTGGGGGCCGGTAGGCCGCGGGGCCCTGGCCAAGCCGTCCCTCAAGGCTGAGGCGGGACCGAGACTTGGATCTGGTCAGCAGGGGCACCGACTCGACGCCCCCCGCGGCAGCCACCTCGTGAGTGGCGGGCCGGCCGGGGGACCCGGGCATCCACTGCGGCCCCGGCACGCGCGAGTAGAGCCCCGCCCGCCTCCCCCGCCCTTGCTCCTGCCCTTGCTCTTGCCCTTGCCCTTGCCCTTGCCCTTGCTCTTGCTCTTGCTCCTGCCCTTGCTCTTGCTCTTGTTCCTGCCCTTGCCCTTGCCCTTGCCCTTGCTCTTGCTCCCTTTTTTTTGAGGTTGTCATTCCGAACGAAGTGAGGAATCCCAGCCACTGCCCACCGCACCTCTGCCGCTCCAAGCTTTCCAACCACAAATCGATTTCCCCGCGCCCCCTGTGCTCCACGAACGTGCGAAATCCTTGAGCGGTGCGCAAGCACCGCCACCGATTCATTCGCAAGCCCGGAACCTTCCTGCCCGTAAGTCGAAGCCTTTCGCTGATCGCCGCTCTGTTCGGCCTCGCTGGTACCGCCAACCTGTTTCCTTTCCACATCCACAGCCTCGTCTATTTCGGCTTCCACTGCACCTTGCTTGGGATTCAAATTTCACGCCGCGCCTCCTCGCCTCACCTTGTTACCCTCTGCACCCCCTATGACTACATCGCAGGAGGCATCGGCGAAATCCCCTGATGCTCTGGTTGCTCTTCATGGACACCAGTTCCCCGCGCCTGCTCGATTCTCGCGCGTGGAAGTGACGAACCGTTCCTCGGTCTATTTGACCCTGCTGCCCCCCGCATCCCATCGCAGCAGCGCTTTAATGGCCACGAGATGTGGCTCCCGCTTCTTGATGGAACAGTGACATCCAAGACTGGCTTGTCGCCCGAGCAGACAGAGAGTGGCTTGGAAGCTGGTGTGCCGTGGATGCTTATGGGAGTGGAGGGGACGATCTGTTCGGCGGAAGAGCAGGGTGGGGAGTAACCGTCCGGTAGTGGAACGGTTCGTAAGCCTCGCTTCACTTCCCCCAGCCCGCCACTCCCAAATCCGGATCGTGAGATACTGCACCCAACATTGGATCGACGCAGATTAACCATGAGGCTTGCGATGCCATGCTCAAAGGTTCAGTCCCCTGCCCGGCGATTGTTGGGCCTCACTGTTGTCGTCTTCAGCCTGCTGGGCCTTGCGCAAGGAACCCCCGCGAGCGGCGACGCAGCAGCCGACCGAGCCAGCTGCGGTGGAACTCATCGCCCCGGTGAGCGGATCACCTGCTATGTCTCCTTCGAAGCAGACGCAGACTTCACCAGCCTCTCCGTGCAATTCAATCTGCATGGCGAAGAGAAGCCCCGGCAGCACGGCACCTACAGCAATCTGATTTTGAGAGATGCAACAAAGATCAGCGCTCGCACCTATGCCGTCAGCGGAGTTGTTCCCGATTGCATGCCCGGCACCTATGTACTCTCCAGCATCATTGCCCGCACCAGCGACGATTGGCAGCATTACCGGAACCTGGACCCGCTCGACTTGATCATCGAAAATGACTCGCCCGCTCCAGAGCCGGCAAAGGCTCCCCCCAGTGGAAGCCCCGAAGTTACGCATACGCAGCCACCGGAACCCAACACATTCCCCCGTATCCGTTATATCCATCCGGCACCGGCCACTCAGTCGCCATCCGCAGACCTCGTTCACCTCGTCCGCTGGATCTTCAACAGGCCGAGCCCTTGTGGTGGAACGCATGATCAAGGCGACAAATTGGCGTGCCTCATCAAGTTCGAGAGACACCCACAGTTCACGGTCGTCGTCCTGCATTTCATTCGTGACGAGAAGAGAACGGACCGGCGGCAAAGCCAACGCCTGATCGGTTTCGCACTCGGCACTGAAGAACGCAAGACCCGTGGAAAAGAGGATGCGTACAAAGTGACCGCAACAATTCCCCGATGTGCGTCGGGCAAATACCGTGGCTACGTTATTTCCGCAGCCGGTTATTCTGGCGGGGATTCGACGAAGCTCTTCTTCAAGGACTACATCGAAGGCACAGACTACAGGACGCGAATCGTGCTGCGAGTAAAGGACACCTCGCCTCGCCGCTTTCCCACGATTCAGTCGGTAGGTAATATGCAGCCAGTTGTGAAACGATGAGCACGCCTGTCAGGCCCCCGTGGTTCACAGCACAGCGCACATGCCAGGCACGGGCAGGAACGTCGGGCAGCCTCTCCCACCATTTCCTTTTCAGTTACCCAAATCGCACAAAATCGATAACCACCTGGCCTATCGTTCCGGACCTCCCTCAACCATTGCCGGAAGGAGTCAACACACCGTTTTCAACGATTATCCAGATCGCCAATCCTGTAGCCTCTTGCAACCGCCCGCCCAGAACCTGGAAATAATCTGTTCTTTACTCGCTACCTCGCTCATCGTAAGCCAGGCGTGCACGAAACCGCAGCCGGGCATCGCTCGTCGGCAGCACCTGCACCGTGTGTTGTCCCGCCGTCTGCTCCGGAAGATCGTAAGTAAGCACATATCCGCCCCTCAAATCTTCCACCACTTTCCTCAGAGCCTCCTCTACCTTCTGCCCTGGCGCAAAGCTCAGCCCGCCCGTGCTCCACGCAAGCTGTTCCAGCACCATGTCTCCCGAAGGCGCGGATTTCCTGGGCCGCGAGTTCACGCAGTAGATCGCTGCCTGCCTGTTCTGCGCCGCCTCCACCGCATCGAAGATCGTGTTCATGCTGCTCGTATCCACGCCATCAGAAAACAGAATCATCGCCGGACGAGCCTCCGGATCGCGGCCATCCTTCAATATCTCCGCGCCCTCAAACAGCGCGTCATACAACGGCGTCGCTCCGGAGGCACGCAATGTTGTCAGCTTTGCCTGCGCCGTCTGCGTGCTGCAATTGCGCAGGCAGAGCTGCACAGGCCGCAGTCCACCAAACGACAGAATGGAAATCCTGTCGCGCTCTCCCCACGTCGAGCCTTCGACAACACTCTTCACCTCATCGATCTCGGACTGTAACTGCGACCGCATGGAATCGCTCGCGTCAATCAGTATCACCAGATCCAGCGGGCTCTCCGACGCTGCGTGAAAGCTGCGGAAATGGCGGATGATCTCGCCATTGTCGGCAATCGCGACATCGGCCGGGCGCAACGTTTTCACCACGCTGCCCCGCGGATCAGTGGCCGCAAACGCAAGCCGCACTTCACTCACGCTGCTCCGGATCGTGTACCCGGTTTCGTCGGCAGCATGCAACGGAGCAGCGCACAGCATCGTTGCCGCAACCAGTGTAAAGAGGATCTTTCTGTTTCGTGCTGAAGCTGCGAGTTGCATGGTGGACTCCTCCGTTCATCACTGCGAACGGTTCTTTCGAGTCGTCCATCAACTTCACTGTTGCCTTCCTCACCCAATGTTTGCGCCAATAAGGAGCGCGCCGCGTCCGGTTCAGAACACCGCAATTTTGTTTCAGGGATAAATGAAACACTCTTCAGTGTCGCTGCGATTCGTCCGTCATCGCGCGCGGAACTGCCGCAGAAAACACGACTCCCCGGGCGCATGGAGGTGCGCTCCGGGGAGCCGTTGCAGTCTATCGTGTTCTGGTCTCTCGCCTATCTCACTGCAGCGGAAGTTCTGGACGTGAGCGCAGGGTTTCGGGTTTCGTAACTCACGCTTCGTTCCGTCGTCTTCGCTGCTGGATCTTTCTCTTTCTCTCTTCGCGCCTCTTCACGATCCCACTCGGATCTCATCGTCATCTGCTGAATCACAAAGTGCGACCGGGATTTCTCGTCGTCTGACAAGGTAACCAACTCGTTCTTCCGAATCTGGAAGTCCACGTTTTCCGCCAGTGGAATGAACTCATTGGCGTGCTTCCCGACAACTACATAGACCACCTTGTCGCTCACTACTGTATATTCCGGGCACGTGTTTACCACCATCTGCGGCATGCCGGACATGGCAGCCATCACGCTCCTCTGCGGAGAACAGTCGATCATCCGCATCTTTGTAACTGTCCCTTTGAACGACCATTGTCCTTGCGCCTGCGCGAGAGCCGAGACACTCATCATCAGGATGCACAGCAAAGTTATGCGCTTCATCTCTTCCTCCCGGGAATCTGAATTTCGCGCCGCTGCTGCTCGCTGTTGTTCGCGCGGAGGAGATTCATCCCTATATTGCTCAATCGGCAGATGAGCCGGTGTACTCCAGAGGTTGGCTCAGGCGAGGGGGGCCGCATTCCCGCTTCAGCAGAAATGGATCGACGATTCAATTTCGGGATTGTCCAGCGCGGATGCGATTTGCTCAGAGCAAAACAAGCGCGTCAGTCGGAGTGCTTCACTTCCGCCATTGGCTTGCTGACTTCCAGTTGGAAGAGTTGCTGGATTGCAGTGGTCAACTCAGGACGGCCCGGTAGCTCTTTCAATTGTCTCGCCAGAGCGGCGGAAATTCGCTGCGTGATATGCGCAGAGAGCGCTTCCAGGGCAAGTTCCTGATCCTCTGTAAACGGTCCAAACTGTTCCTTCAGTTGATCCATCTCCTGCTGGCAGATGACTTCCAATCGCTCTCGCATCGCAGAGATTGTGGGCACAATCGATTCCGAGAGGAGCTTGTTGCGGAATCCAGCAGCTTCTTCAGCAACGATTCGCTCAGCCCTGGGCAGCATCTCTTGCCGGGCTTCCAATTTGTCCATGGTCATGCAGAGGTCATCGAGATCGTGAGCCGTAACGCCTTCCAGAGTACGAATCGACGGATCCATTGTGCGAGGCACAGCCGTATCCACCACTACTAACTGCTTGTCCTTGCGCTCGCGCAGAACAATTTCGAGTTCTTCGCGCGTCAGCAGTACGCGCTGCGCGGCCGCGGAAACCACCACGTCGGCCCGGAGCACCTGTTCCCAGAGACTCTCCGCATGGGAAGCTTTCACCTTGCATTGCCTCGCCAGTTGCAGTGCATGGTCCCAGCTTCGATTCACGATCGTGATTTCGCCCGCGTCTGCGCCTTGAAACTCCTTCACGGCAGCCAGCGCCATCTGGCCTGCACCCAGAACTACGATTCGCCGGTGGCGAAGGTCGCCAAGCGCCTCGCGGCAAACCAGGACCGCCGCTTGAGCCACGGTGGTCATATTGGAAGCAGCTCCCAATTCCTGTCGGACGCGGCCAGCCACGCTGAAAGCCTTTGCCATCAGCGCGTCCAGAAAGCGGCCCGTTGTGCTGGCGCGCTGTGCCAGTTGCCAGGCGGCAAGAATCGAGTTGGTTGCTTCCGCCTCGCCGAACACAGCTGAGTCCATTCCGGACGTCACCCGCAAGACGTGCGCCACGGCAGCATCCCCTACCAGCCTGTAGTAGTTCGACCACTCCAGTAATTTCAAATTAGTCGAGCGGGTCAGGAAGCGAAGAACCGAGTTGGCCGCTTCGGAGGCATTCTGAGTCCAGACTAGAAATTCCGTGCGATTACAGTTGGAGAGGACAATCACTTCGTCGATCGCATCCGAGCGCACCAGGGCTGAGAGCGCTGCCGACTTCTGGGTGGCGTTCAGCAAAAAGCGCTCTCGCATAGCCAGCTTGGCGCTGCGCAGGCTGATGCCGATGACTACCAGTGTCGGTTCCACGGAAAACTCTCCTACTTCCACTGTAGTGTGTGGCACATTGAGGGCCAAACCTTGCCCGGAGAAGCACTCATATAACTTATGTAGTTTCAGTTAAATAGACAGCATGGGGGAGTAGCTTGTGCAAGACGTAGTCCACATTTGTGTGGAAATTGACCCAGATGTGCGGGTGATTCCGCATCTCTGATTCGCCAGCTGAAAGCGAAAAGGCCCGGAAGGCCTGCTCCAAGCGCAGCCCCATTCTCGGTGCCTGGCTGGTGTATTTTGACGGATTCAGGCTCGCAGACCCCCTAGTGCGGCGGGGCGCTTACCTCTTCGTCTTCCGAGTGCATGAGCCCGAATTTCTTCAGTTTGTATCGCAGTGCGTCGCGGCTGATATCGAGGAGTTTAGCTGCCTGGGTTTGATTGCGGTTGGCCTGCTGCATGGCCATTTCTACAAATGTGCGTTCGATCTCTTCCAGGCTTGTTCCCCCGTCGGGAATGGAGAGTCTCGGGAGGTTCTTGCCATTGACGACCTGGATTTCGGAATGCATGCCGGGGATCGATCCCGCCGCGACATTTCCACCTGAAGAGACTTCGAACGCCGTCAGACTGCTTAACGGCGAGCCAACGGAGAATGGCAGGTACACAGGACGGAGCAGATCGTCGTCTTCCAGGATCATGGCGCGTTCAATGGCGTTCTTGAGCTCTCTCACATTGCCCGGCCACTCATACTTGCTCAGCAAGTCGCGCGTCTCTGAAGTGATGCCTCGAACGGACTTGCGGAAGCGCTTGTTGTAGCGCTCGATGAAGAACTGCACCAGCGGCAGGATGTCTTCCCGGCGGTCGCGGAGCGGCGGAAGAAAAAGGGAGATGATGGCTAAGCGATAATACAAATCCTGGCGGAACTGGCCTTCGCGTACAGCGCGCTCCAAGTCGCGGTTGCTGGCGGCAATGACCCGTACATCCACTTCCTGGTCTTTCACGCCTCCTACTCGCCGGATCACCTGCTCTTCCAGCACCCGCAGGAGCTTGGCCTGCAACAATCCAGAGAGTTCGCCAATCTCGTCGAGGAAGAGCGTTCCGCCATCTGCTTGCTCGAAGAGACCTTTCTTCATCGCCTTTGCGTCCGTGAACGCGCCCTTCTCGTGGCCGAACAGTTCGGCTTCCATCAGGGTTTCAGGGATGGCAGAGCAGTTGATGACAATGAGCGGACGGTCTTTTCTCCGGCTCTCAAAGTGAATGGCGCGCGAAATGAGGTCTTTGCCTGTGCCGCTTTCTCCCTGAATGAGAATCGTCGTAGCTTCGCTGGAGGCGACCTTGTTCACAAACGACATCAGGTCCCGCATGCGCTGCGATTCGCCGACCACGTCATGATAAGCGGCCCGGCGGCGCTGCAGGACTTCCTTCTTCAGAACCTCGTTCTCGGAACGTAGCTGAGTGGCTTCGAGCGCGTTCTTGACCGCGACCCGGAGTTCGTCGTAGTCAATGGGCTTTCCGATAAAGTCGTACGCGCCCTGCTTGAGAGCCTGCTTTACATCTTCCAATTGCGGATCGGCGGTAATCATGATGACAGCGCGCGCGTCGCCGGCCTGTTTCAGTCGCTGGAGCACCTGCAGCCCGTTCATGTCGTGCAGACGCACGTCCAGCAGCACCAGATCGGGTGATTCGTTGCGGGCAAGGCGCAGCCCGTCCGAACCATTTTCCGCCTCTGATACCTGGTATCCCCACTCCTCGCACTTCTGGCGCAAGGACCAACGAACTAGTTTTTCGTCATCGACGATTAGGACTTTTTCACTCGGCATCTATATCGAATACTCTAAATCCGGCTTTTGAGAGTATCACGGACGAGCCCTGATCGCAGAGGGTTTCGTGAACTCTGGGGACCGGAATTACTCTGTCGGTCTGTTTTTCGGAAGTATCAGTGTGAATTTGCTTCCTTCACCCTGCTCACTCGTCACTTCGATTCTTCCTCCATGATCTTCCATGATGCGGCGCGCCAGCGAAAGGCCCAACCCAGTTCCGTTTCCCTTGGTTGTGAAGAAGGGACGGAAAATGTTGGGAAGCACTTCGGGTGGAATGCCGGAGCCGGTATCTGCCACTGTCACCGACACCGTCTTTTCATCTGTCGAGAAGTCCACACGGACAAATCCTTCCTCGGGACAGGCCTGAACTGCATTCAGCAGGAGGTTCAGCAACACCTGGTGAATTTGCCCGCTATCAAACTCAAGCTTCGGGACCGAGTCGCTTTTGATGACTTCCAGAATCACGTGCCGGGCAGACGCTTGGTCGCGCGCAAACAGCGCCGCGTGCTCAGCGACTGCCATGAGATCGGCGAGGCGGTACACCGGTGGTTTGGGTCGCGCAATTTCCAGCAGTTCGCTCACAATCTTATTGATGTGAACGACCTCATGCCGAACCTCGCCCAGCACGCCGATGGCTGGAGAGTTCGGCGGCAGGTCGCGCCCAACAATTTCCATCACGCCTGCAATTCCCGCAAGCGGATTGCGAATCTCATGCGCCAGGCCTGCCGCCATTTCACCCAGGGTTGCAAGGTGCTCGGCGCGCGACATCTGGGTACGGTGCAGGCGCTCGATCTCTTCCCGGCTTTCACGCAACTGCTGCACCATCTCGTTGAAGTGCCGGCCCAGGTCTCCGATTTCGTCATTGCGATCCGCAAAATCGACGTTTACGAAGAGATCGCCGGAGCGCACCCGTGCAATTTTGTTCTGAAGTTCCAGGACCGGACGATGAATCATGACGGCCAGCACCATGAACAGCACCGCGCAGATCGCGACCGCGCCGGCAACGGCCACCGCCAGAACCCGGTTGCGCAAAGGATCCTGCAGGGTAAGGGTCACAAGGACAAAGAGCAGCAGTCCGTTGAGCAGGACCAGCGCCACGGGAAGGAGTGTCTTGATTTGCCAGTTCAGCCGAACCCGAGTCACCCGACCTCCTGAATTAGTGCTGTTCCTTATTATCCCGGCGATGAAGGCAAACGCAAAATGGACCCGATGCACGCGGAACACGTCTGCCGATCACGAAAAAGGCCGTCGCGGCGAGCGCGGCGGCCTTGTTTACAATACCAGATCAACCAGCAGCGTAGGCGTGCAAGCCTGGCAACAGGTAGGTGACTCCGAAGAAAGTGAATATCACCACGGCAAAGCCCAGAATGGCAAACCAGGCTGCGCGACGACCACGCCATCCGCGGGTGATGCGCATGTGCAGGTACCCCGCGTAAACGATCCATGTGATGGCCGCCCAGGTTTCCTTCGGATCCCAGCTCCAGTAGCTTCCCCACGCCTGATTCGCCCAGTACGCTCCGGCAGCGATCATGAGGGTCAGCAGCGGGAATGCAATGCAGATGATCTTGTAAGTGACGTTGTCCAGAACATCTGCGGGAGGCATCATCTTCTGCAACCCCTCACGCCGCCACAACAGCAGCAGGTAGAGCAGACCGGCAACGATTCCACCCACGATTCCGGCGAGGAGGAAGGGATTGGCAGGGAGTGATGTAGCGTAGAGCCCCTCCGCTTCAGGTGCGCCATAACGTCCGTTCTTGACGCGGGCGATGAAGATCGCCAGGCCAACGGCCTGTAACAGCAAGGTCACGAACATGCCCTTGCTCGCCATATCGAAGAAGGATTCGTCCTTCTTCAACTGGCCAACGATGTAGAGCAGGAGCGGCACGAGCGCCGAGAGAAGCACGATCAGGTAAAGCCAGCCCAGGTCGGGGATCCGGATGAAGAGTGCGTGCCCGCGCGAAACCATGACTTCCGACTTGGCTTCCAGATCGTAGGCGGTTACACCGAGCGCTCCACCGCGGAATCGCGTAAGCAGCATGGATGCGTAAATCGCAACCATGCCGGTGGACGTCAGCGCCTGGAATGACTCGGTTTTCATGTTGTCCTGGATCAGGAACATCATGGCCAGCGCGAAGCTGAGTGCGCAGGCTGCGTAGGAGAGCATCGCCAGGGTAACGTGCACCTGCAGCCAGGTGGACTGAAGCGCCGGGACCAGCGGACGCACATCGCTTGGAAGCAACTGCATCAGGATCACGGAGACCACGGTGATCGGCATGGTAATCGATCCGATGATCTTGACCTTGTATGCTCGCTCGGCAATCAGCGTCAGCAATGCCAACGTCCAGACAAAACTGAGGAGCATCTCATACATGTTTGAGAAAGGAGGACGACCCGCTACCGACCAGCGGTGCGCCACGGCTGCCGTATTGGCGATGAAGCCTACAGCGGTCAGCAGCGATGCGGCATTAACATAGCGTTCAATGCCGGTGACTCCATACCCCATGTAAAGCGTGGCAGCTCCTGCGTACAGCACCAGCGCCGCATAGAGCATGTTGGCCTCTCCATAGATCGGCCCGGAGTGCGTCTTAGCCGCAGCCAGCAATGCGACTAACAGTGCAAAGGCAATTCCAAGTCCTACCAGAACCAGCAGTACAGTTCCGCTTGCCGGTCGCTGCTGCTGTTCCACTCGTGCATCTGACATAACTTTATAACTCCTGCGTTGACCTGCGGCTTATGCCTTGGTCAGCGTATTTTCTGCGTTTTCTTTGCCCGCGCCGCCGAGTTCCGCCTGCAACGCTGTTGATATCAATTCAAACTTGGTTTGGAAGCGATCACGGTTCTTGTTGGTCGTTCCACCCAACCAGAGCAGTTTCCCGCCTTTGCCGTCCTCGATAATCGTGGCCCAAATGCGCATATGCTGGGTATAGAAGGCAATCAACAGGCCGAATGCCATGAGAATCACACCCGTCCAAACGCCGAACTGGCCGGGCTGGTGCGAAACTTCAAGGCCGGTGAACTTTGCCCACGCCGCGTCCTTGATGGCAAATTCGTAGGGTGCATCCTGCCCCTTCGTGCTGTTCATCTGCGCGTAGAGGATCCAGAGCTTCTTGGTTTCCCCCTTCGCATTGGTCAGGCCAAGTTGAACCGCCGGATTCTCCGCATCGTCTGACTTCTTATAAACTTCATTGTCTTGCACGTAGTAGTCGGGCACCCAGCGAAGGACGCTGAGACTTTCCCCATCCGCGAGTGCCGCCTTGCCACTCAACGGAACTTCCACCGCTTCGGGCGCTCCGCCGGCCGTCGGCGTTGCCAGGAAGGTAAGCGTCTTGGGCGTGCTGGACTGCCCCATGCTGGACTGGTAAATGCGGATGCCTTTGTACACAAATGGATCGTTGACGACGATTGTTTTGGAAGCTGTTTCCTTGCCGCTCTCGATCAGCGTCAGCTTCGACCACCATTTCTTGGGGCTTCCGTCGGCGTAGGTCTCTTCTCCTGCACCATCACAGCGGATAAGAAATGGGAGTACCTTCTTGACGTTTCCGCCGCGATTGTCGCGCAGCGTGATCTCTCCCAGGGCTTGCCCTTCTGGAACCATAATCGTGCCGCGGTAGCCAACGATTCCATCCACGATGTAGCCGGCAAAAATGCAGAGCAGGCTGAGGTGCACCAGGTAAACAGCGAATACGGAGAAGCGCTGGCGCTCAGCAAAGAGGCTCTTCGAGTTGTTTTCCGCTACGGGCTGAGCGTTGAAACCGAAGCGACCGAGAACACGCCCGGCCAGAGACAGGGCTTCTACCTCGTCTGATACTTGAAACTGAACCGTCTGGGGAAGGCTCACCCGGAATGCGGGAGTGGCAAACCGAACCGGCTTGGCATAGACCTTCCACGCATTTGGCCAGCGATCCACCGAGACAAAAATCAGGCAAACACAGAACAGGCAGAGCAGCAGCAGGAACCACCAGGCATGAAAGATGTCGGTGAGACCAAGGCGGTCGAGGATTGCAAGGGTCTCAGGCGCATAAGCCCGCTGCATGTCTCCCGGCTCTGATGTGGGGCGCTGCAGGATGATCGTCCCCACCGCCGAAATTACGCCAACTACGATGATAAGAAATATTCCCGTTCGCACTGAAGCGAGCGTTTGGTACACCTTTGTCCAGATTGTCTTCACACCCATGCCGGGCTCCTACCTTCCAAGAAAGCTATGGTTTTGAATTGCAACTGGTGGGCCAATTGCATTCAATACGTAAGCTATGTCGTTTGTGCCACATAGCAGCAACAAGGTTCCTCGCACCCCTTGTTTGTGGGGCATATCACGCATGAATAATCACGATAATCGAGGGTAATTACTCACGATCCGACTCTCGGATGAACCCGGAGGCGGGCTTCCAGAGTAGTTCGAGCGAGTATCGGAGTTCGATGCCGGATTGTCTGCGCAATGTGGACACCACAAGCTTAACTGGAGAGACCCGGCAGGGTGTGTGACGAAACTCACTTCAAGCCGAGAATTCCCTTGATCGGTGTTCAGGGTGCCGGGGTCGCGAAGACACTCTCTATGTCACAATGTTGTTGAGTTCGCCCCGAAGTCAATTCTTAAAGCGTTTCGAGGATGTACACAGAATGAACAGCGAAGAACAGGTTCAAGGGTCCACGCCGAAGGGATGGACCTCAATTCAGGCATATGCGCTTGCAGCTACAAGCCTAGCGTTGGGCCTCGCCATTGGATATCTCGCAAAGGGCTCGGCGGTTCCAGCCCGCCCTCCGGTCCCTGCTGTCTCCGCCCAGGCGCCTGCTCAGGAAGGGGATCCCCATGCCGGGGCAAACGTCAATCCAGAGCAACTGAAGCGGATGGCGGACAGCAAGGCGGCACCGTTGCTGGAGGAGATCAAGAAGAACCCGAGCGATGCCGGAAAGCTGGCCGAGGTCGGCAATCTCTACTTTGCAACTCGGCAGTTCGACATTGCCGCCGGGTATTTTGAACGGGCGGCTGCAGCGAAGCCGGATGCAGAGGTTCTGACGGAGCTTGCCAGTGCGTATTTCTACGGCGGAAATTCAGACAAGGCGATTGCTTCGTTAAACAGAGCACTGCGGGTGAACCCTACTTACCCGGACGCGCTGTTCAATCTCGGCATGCTTAAGTGGCAGGTGCAGGGCGACCCAAAGGGTGCGATCAGCCTATGGCAGAAGCTCCTGGAGACAAACCCAAAGCATCCGCTGCGCGCGCAGGTGGAGGATGCCATTGCCAAGGCTAAGAAACACACACAGATGGCGCCCGAGGGAAAAGCGATGAAGCCTCCGATGTAGGGAGGGCATTCCAGCGGAAGGAACAGAGTAGTTGAGACAGGGGCATCGCGAGGAATGCGATGCCCCTTTTGACTGCTTACTTCTTCTGAGACTTAGCCTTCGTAGCGAAGAAGGTATAAGTCAGATCATACGAGATTGCGTTGTGCTTCAATCCAATCCCTGTTGCGTCGTCGTTTGTAAAGTGGCAGGAGACAGAACAGGTACGGCTCACTGTATCGATGTTCCAGTTTCCTGTGGCTGCGTCCGGACCGGTAAGTTGGGTGTCAAGATTAATAGAGTGGGCATGGTGCTGTGAGTCTGCACTGTCCACTCCGTGAGGCGCGTGGCACACTGCGCAGGAAATGCCACCCTGGACCACATGCGTATTGTGATGTTTGAAGATCGTATCCTTCGGACCGGGCACCTGTGGGACTCCGGCGCTCGGAAGCGTTCCGCCGAGCAGTCCTGCCAGGTCGTGGCACTTGTTGCACATTGCGAAGGGGCCGGTGAGCGGGTCGCCTCCATTGGGGGGCACTGCCAGCGAGATGACGCTTGCTCCCGGTGCCGCAGGGGCCTGATTCAGCTCGTACGGGCGCTCCAGGATGTGTTGATTCGAACTGATATGGGGTCCGTTCGGACCTGTTCCGCCATCATTCGCCGGGCTATCACCGCTGTGGCAATCACTGCAGTAGATGTATCCGGAAGTCAGATCTCGTCCTGAATTGTTGTCGAGCTTCAGAATATTGGAGCGGTCCGCCGGAGTGATATTGGCGGTTCTCCTCTGTTGGACGACGTTATGCCGGGAGATGGTGGACGTGAAATCAAGGCGCGTATTGTGTGACGCAACCTGCCGCATCGGCATGTATCCATACTTCGCATAGTTTGCGACGGTTCCCTGCGGCTTGTTGGTGCTGTCTGCGTGGCACTTGAAGCAGACTTCGTAGGTGTGTACCGCAGGATTGACCGGATTCTTGAACTGATCCAGGCCGGTCGCAGCGCCCAAGGACGCCTGTAGTGGAGCGGTGGAAGTGTTACTGGTCTTCATTGCATGGGCGTCGTGACAGTCCCAGCACTCGGAGTGACGAGGCGTGGCCGCGGAGAGCAAGTCTTCAATCGGCTGATGACCGGTGGCCTGCACTGGGTGCATGTACTTGGTTGTGTCGGCGTTACCCACCCACACCTGCGCCCACGCTGGCTGCGTCCCGGTAGTATCCGCGTGGCATGTGAAGCAGGTTTGTTCCTCTGCTTTGCGGAGCAGGCGGTCTGAGCCGGCGCGATGCGGAACGTGACAGTTCATGCAAGCGCCCTGGGCTACGTTCTGATATCCGGTGCTGGCCGCGCCTTCAGTGCTGACGCTGACGTTGTGGGCGCTGATGGTCCATCCAGCCAGGACGTTTGGAGCGTTCCTGGTTACGTCATGGCAGGCCTTGCAAAGTGCGCTATTCGTATTGTCAGCAGTGAGAAATTTCGATGGACGATGCACATCGTTATTGGGAGTGTGCGCGTCGTGGCAGGTCGTACACTCAACGCGCCCGCGCCAGAGCTTTACGACGGGATTCGAAGTAGTCCCTGAGGAATAGAGCGAGTCGTGCATGGTTTCGAAATTTGGATTGGTTACGTTCTTAACCCAAGTGCCAAAAGACTGGGGATGATCCGCTCTCAGGTCGGTCCCCATATTGGTTCCGGCAATCGCAAGCGTCTTGCTTGTGGGGAAGACTGTGGACGTATTGTTCTCAGCGCCTAGCGCGATGGTTCCGTCATGGCAGCTCATGCAGAGTCTGCTGGGCGACGGAGTGGTGATGGCGGCGGCGCCTTCCGTGTACGTCGTGGAAGGATAGCTCATATTGAAAGTCGCGGTCGTCACCTGGTGGCCCCAAAGGCCAAGGGACGGGCTGGCGCCGTGCGGCACATGGCAGTAGTAGCAAACCGACGGGCTATCCGCGGCGCCATCACTCAGATCGTGTTCCGAGTTGATTACAGTCTGGCGTTGGGCACTGGCCAAGAGACTCATAAATAAGACTGCAGAAAGTGTAGCGAGTTGGATTGCACGATTCATTGCGCACCTGGTGTGTTCTTTTTTGGGGCACCCGAGACATAGTGAAACTGCTGAACGCGGTGATTCGCAGAGTCCACCACGTATATCTCGTCACGATCAATATGTACACCGGCCGGTGCCTGGAACTGCATGGCGCCAGACCCCGGCTGTCCGAAGAAATACAGCAACTGCCCAGAACGATTGAATGCCTGAACGCAGTCGAAGAATGCGTCCGCAAGGTAGAAGTTGCCATCCTCATCGGCGGCAATCCCCTTGCTGCGGAACATGGAGCCCGGCGAATTTCCGGCCTGGCCGAAGCTCGCCTTGAATCCGCCGTTCCGGTCAAATATCTGAACCCGGAAGTTCATTGCATCCACCACGATCAGTTCGTCCTTCACTGCCAGAATCTCAGTCGGGAAGTTGAACTCTCCCTGCCCGGCGCCGCGCTTGCCGAAGTGCCCGAGAACATTCCCATCGAGGTCGAGGGTGTACACGGCATTCTTCAGAGTATCCGTTACGTAAAGCCTCTTTGCGATCGAATCGATCGCGATTCCGGTAGGCCGCTTGAAGTATCCCTCGCCCTTCAGATTTCCGATATAGCGCCGGAACTTTCCGTGTGAATCAAATACAAATATTTTTCCGAGCTCTGCGTCGGTCACATAGAGGTTGTCTTGACTATCTACGGCTATTCCGATGGGAGACTTGAATTCTTCCTTTCCCCCTTCGAGCCTGCGATACTTCTGCTTCTTGAAGTCAAAGACGTGGACCACGTGCGCGCCCGGATCGGTCACTATGATCCGTCCCTGCGCATCCGTTGCCACTCCGTAAGGACGTACTAATCCGTGGACTTCGGGAGGGCCCGCGAGAAAATCCACTACCTTGGTGATCCAGGACTTATGTTTCCTGACTTCGGTCTCCGAGGTGAAAGAACGAACGTACTCAAGTCGCCGCCCACCATCAAGCAGCAATGGAGTGGGGGTTGCCGCCTTCGTCTCAGGTGCGACCGCGCCATACAAGGTCGCCGCGCTCAGAACTGCAATGCACACCTGAACGAGCCAGCGTCGGTACGTCAAGTTCATCTCAACCATTGTGTGGTGCCCAGCCCAACCCCCGTCAATGCTAACACCTCAGAACGCGTGGAACTCCCTCATCACCTGGAACCAGTATGTCTGCAGGTGCTGGTTCAGAGAACCATTGCCTGTTGAATTTTGCGTCCAGCGCTGATATCCCGCTTGGAAATTGACCTTGCGGAACTTGTAAGTCATGTGCGAGTCCAAATTCAGATTGCCGTTATTCACTGGCGAGGTCTGGGTTTCGATATTGGAGATCGCTTTGCTGAGCGAGGTGATCAGTTGCAGCCGCCGACGGCTATAGGAGACGGTGCCGGAGACGCCATTGGAGGTGGAGTAGTAGGTCTTGAACACCGATGACGTCGAGGTGCCACCGGTGGAAGTCAATCCCAGAGGACTGGCTACCATGTATCCATGACCGAGTTGATCCTGCACGGTGAATGACCAGGTTTTATTGGCGATCGAAGAGTAGAGCGATCCAGACAAATTGCCCGTCATTCCCGCGAGGGATGTGTCGGTCATATTGAATCCGCCGCTGTAGTTCCACTCGTGCGAAATCCTGGTGCTCAATCGGGCACCGCCAGAGGTGGAGGTGGATAGCACCGCATTCGAGGTGTCAGACCATCCATCACTGATGGTCATGGAGAAATTGCCACTTCCCACCCAGCGCCCAAGTCGCCGCGCATAGTTCGCGGACCCGCTCTGGGCCATGCCACTGGAAACCAGCGCAACCGTCTTGCTGATGGTGGTTCCGGATACCACGGTTGTGGTGGGGGTATCCTGTTCCACTCTGTAGTATTGGGGAGTGTAGATGCCCTGGAACTTGCCACCATGAATCATGCGGGCAAAGGACACGCCAGCGCCGACGGTATCAAATTTAGCTTCCGATCCGCCGGAGGTGGAGTTTGAATGACCTACTGAGAAATACGCTCCCAGGCCTTTTCCTATTGTGTATCCAGCCGAACCACCGAAGGAGGTTTCACGTCCTGCGGCCACTTGCCCGGTCGTGTTGGTTGCCTGGCCTGACGCCAATTGCGAGATCAGTTCCGCGCCGGCATTAGAAAGATAGGATGCGCTGGCAGAAAGAGACAGGCGTCTTGTGGGCAGAGCGTTCCAGTATCCCGTCGCGTTGTCATAAGTCAACTTACTTTCCGTACCCTGGAGGGTAAGGTTGGTAGCTGTGTGCGAATAGGTCGCGTTAACGTCGGAGTTCAGCGGGAGCTTTCGCGAGACAGTGATCGTTTCAATCTTCTGCCTGTTTTCAGAAGCTGACGGGATCCCAAGATTCAGCAAGTCCGGAGTGTGGGTATGCGAATCCGTATCGTTATAGGAGGCTGATACCTGGAAGTTCAGGATTCTGTATCCAGCGGATGCCCCGTAGGAAAAGGCGTCAGTCGTGGATTTGGCGTCCGCGGAGCCAAGTGTTGTGTTGCTGCCCAGACCCTTATTCGCAAAGAGCGAGATCATCGGAAGATACTTAGGATGAAAGCTGGTTCCCACGGAAAGATTCTGATTTAGTCCGGTTGACCGTGCCGAAACCGGGGCCGCACCGCTTGATAGGGTACTTGTAGTGAGGCGGTCCAGGTTGTACTGGAGGTAGACGGGATGGGAACTTCCCTCCAGAAATCCTATGGAAGCGCCGACGCCCTCGTTGCTGTCCCTGAGGGTGTCACTAGCGGTGGCGTTACTTTCCCAGCGCCAGTTCGGGGTGAAGTTAAAGCGGAGAAACTTTGGATTGTAGTAGTAACCGGAGACGCCGCCGCTGGTAAGCAGGTACACAGCGTTCGTACTATTGCTGCCTACTGTGCCTGCACCTCCGCTGTTCCCCCCGCCGGAGCCGCCGGCGTAACCGACTCCAAAAACTCCGTTGGCGGTCATTGGCATGTCCGCGAGCGGCCTGATCTGACCGACCGCCACGTTTGACACTGCCAGGACCAAACACACCAACACTGTTCTTAAAATACGGATGCTTAGAGGGTTCATAGGATTTCGATGCGGGCACCTTTCTTCAACCGCTCTGTGAGCGCTTGCCATAGCTGCTTGGACTGCATCTGCTCCATCTGCTGCCGGATGTACGGCTTGACTTCGGTGTAATCCATTTTCTTTTCCGGGGTACGGCCATCCATGCGCACGATGATGTAGCCAACTTCTGTCTCAATCGGATCGCTGATGTCGCCGGCCTTCAGTGAGAGAAGCGGCTTCTGCAGTGATTCGGGAATGCGGTCCTTGGTGAGCCACTTGTGGTCGCCCATGTTGACGCGGTATTCGTCTTCTGAGGAGCGCTCAGCGAGCAGACCAAAATCGTTAAACGTCTTGGCTGCGCGAGCCTGGGGCAGAATTGCATCAACCTGCTTCTTCGCCAATGCCTTCTGCTCGGCGCTGGCATGCTCGGGAATGTTCACGCTGATGGTCTGGAGGTGGTACGTCTCCGGGCGTACGAACATCTTTCCGTTCTTGCTGTAGATATCCTGTAGCTTCTGGTCGGTAACCTTGGCCTTCAGCTCGATTTCGCGATGCTCATATTCTTGAATGATCCTCGCGCGGCGGATACGGCGCTCAAACTCTGCCGTCGATCCGTATGCTGCCTTGGCGAAATCCTGGTAGGCCTTCAGGGTCGGGAAGCGCTTCTTCGCAGAGCGAATCGTCTTCTGCGTCTCTTCCGGGGAGATCGTAATTCCCTTGACCTTGGCGTTCTGGTAGATCAATTCGTCTGCGATGAGCTGGTCGATAGCCTTCTGATGAATCTCCGCCTGGTACTTTTCCGGCACCTTGCCGCCGTGCATCTGGTAAGACGGGAATATCCGCTGGGTCTGCTCCATGAGGTCAAATGCCGTAATTGCGACACCGTTGACGCGGGCCACCGGCTTCTTCATCTCTGGGCTGTCAGGGTTGACAGCAGGGGCCGGAGCCGCCGCCGGAGCTGCTGCTGCGGTTGGGGCGTGCGAGACGGCCATTTGCGCCGCCAGAGGTGAGGCGCCGAGCGCCAGAATCAGAAGTGTTTTACGAATGTTATTCATGGGGACCGCCAGAGGATAGCTTTCGACAATCGAGATTCAGTTAGTGGACGTACGTTTTAAAACGAGAAGGGCGGTTGCCCGCCCTTCTCCAGGTTTTGTTACTGAGCTACGCCCTTGGCATTGATGTATGCCAAGCTCTTGCTGTAATGGCAGGAGCGGCAGAAATCCGCATTGGCCGAGCCACCAGAGGTGACGGTCATGTTCGGATCTGTGTAGGGTCCACGCAGGTAATAGACGGTATTTGCAACGGCGCTCACGGTGTAGTTCGTGCCGTTCCAGAATGCAGTCTTGGTCTCACGGTGCGGGTCGTGGCAGGTGGTGCACTCAACGTATGCAGTGCCGCCTTCCATCCACATCTTGGCCGGGTGACCGTAGGTGAAGCCGCTGGCAACGCCGTTATCCACGAACGTGCCGTCAGCATTCAGCTTCCAGTTGTAGCTGCCGCTGGTGTAAGCGACGTGAACCGGGTGGCTTCCCTGCAGGCTGGCCTGATTGCTCCAGGCCGGCGTTCCGCCGTTGTAGTTGTAGGTCGAGTTGCCGATGGCTTCGCCGTTGCAACCAGTGAGGCCAAGAGCTACGTTCGTATCCGCGCAAGCCGGATTTGCAAAGCCCATGTTGCTGGTGGGAGCTGCGTAGCTGCCCATCTCATGGCTGCCGGTTGCGTTGTCATGGCAGCTAAGGCAAAGCAGGGTGTGAACCACTGCATTGGCCTTGGTTACGCCAGACGCGCTGATGGTGGTGCCTTCCCAGGTGGTGTAGGTCTGGGGAGTCATGGCAGCGCCCCAAAGATAGATGGAGGCATTGTCAGTGCTGGCGTTGTTGAAAACACCAGAGATCTTCGCAGGCTTAACCTGACCAGCCCAATCGCTTCCCCACGTAGGATTCGTGGCGGCGATGGAGGCAGCGGCATAACCGGTGAAGGTGTTAGCGCCCGAGCTGTGCGGCGCGTGGCAAAGAAGACAACCATGGCTGATATGGCCAACGGCTCCATCAGCATTCCAAGGACCAGCGCCAACCTGCGCGATTGCCCCGATTGCCATCACGAGGATGGCCAAGACGATAATAGATGCTTTTTTCATCTCTTTCCTCCTCGCTCTTATTGTGCGCCTGTGCCGGTCCACGCAGCGGATTTATCCGCGTGGCAGCTCATGCAGAAACCAGAAATGTCAGCCGCGGTCTTGTACTGGCCACGGAGGAAGTGAGCGGTGTTCACGATGCTGTTGACGCCGGCAACCTTCACCAGGGTCGTGCTCTGCGCGTGGGGGTTGTGGCAAGAGCCGCATTCCACATACGCATCGCCGCCAGCAGTTCCGAACAGGCGGACTGCGTGGCCGTAGTTGTAAACCGAACCGTTATCCACGAACGAGGCGTTGCCCGCCGCGACGCTTACTTTCCAGAAGGAGAAGATCGTCGGGTTGTCGTAGATTCCGTTGTTGGTGCTGCCGTTGGGATAAACAACGTGGACCGGGTGGTTGGAGGTCAAGTCATTGGTGCCCTTGACGACGCTGCCGCTCACGGTGGCCATCTCGCTGTGGCCGGCCTTCAACGCGCTGGGCGCGCCGACGGCGATCGGGGTCGAGGTGCTGTATCCATTCGGGCCGGGATTGGTAAGGGTACCGGCCGCGCCAACAGCCGCGTACATTGCGGAGTTGAAGCTGCCGTCATGGCAGCTCAGGCACAGAACGGTGTGGACCTGCGTGTCAGGCGTAACGCCAGACGCGAGGGTCGGGGTCAGGGTCGAGGTTGCTCCCTGGGTTCCGACGCCATAGGTCGTATAGGTTGTGGTTGGTGTGTCCAGCGCCCAAAGATACAGACCCTGTCCGGCGAGCTTCGCGCTGTGCGGCGTGTGGCAAGATTGACAGCCATAAGCCTGGTTGGTATTGTGTGGACCCAACAAGGTGTCAACCTGCGCCCACGCAGCTGCTGTGATCACAAAGATCGCGAGCAGTACTACGAGTGCTTTTCTCACTTGTAAGACCTCCTGAAGTATTCAAGGGCAATTAATGTCAAACCGGAAATCACGCTCGGCCCTGAAATGTTCGAGCGCATTTCCTGCTTGCCTGCACCGGATCTTTCCCGTTATACCGACAAGGCTTATGAAACCCGTGTACTCCAACTTCTATTACGATCCCTGGCTCCAGTGAAAGAGCGAATAACACTGAAACCAAAGCTTGGTCGCCACAATTGCTACTTCGTGGCGGAATCTTTTGTGGCAGGCGTGTCGCCAGCCTTGCCATCCTGCACGGCCGCGGCCTTGTCATCAGCCTTGCCTAACCCCGCAGCCTTCTCAGCGAGTTTGGCCTTGGCTTCCGCAGCATCCTTGGCTTTCTTCTGATAGAGAGGCTTGGCCGCTTCGTCCGTCACGTAGGAGAAGATCTGAATCTTCGGCGACCACTGCTCGGTGACGACGATGCGGTTTGACTGCTTGTCCACGGCGATGCCAACTGCCAGGGTAAACACTCCCGGTCCAAGTCCGCGTCCTCCGAAGAACAAGAGGGCCTCGCCTTCCGTATTGAAAACCTGAACGTTGTTGAACTCGGCATCCACTACATAAATGTGGTCATCCCGGTCGATCGCAATTCCCTTGGGACGCATGAAGCATCCAGCGGTATTGCCCGGCTTTCCCCACATCCGGAGGAAGTTGCCGTCCGCGTCAAAAACCTGAACGCGGGCGTTGAAGGTGTCTGTGATGTACAGATTGCCTTCGCTATCCACCGCGGCTCCGATGGGGCGGTCCAGTACACCTGGCTCCAGCACATCCTTGCCCTTGGATTTCCCCACGTAACGGAGGAACTGAAGAGAATCTGCATCGAATACGGCAACCCGATTCGCCTTGGCATCCACCGCATACAGGTAGCGGTTTTCGTTATCGATGGCCAGACCTACGGGTCGCTCGAGTTGATCCTGTCCAAAGACACCTTCGATCTTTCCGTCAGGAGTAAAGACGAAAATATCGTGGGCATTGGAATCGGAGACAAAGAGGCGGTCCGCGTCGTCGATTGCCAGCGACGACGGCAGGGATAGATTCTGGAAGCCCCGGTACTCGACCTTTTTCGATTCGACGTTGAAGATAAAGACCGCGCCGGCCTTGGCATCGGCTACGTAGATGTGTCCCTTGGAATCAAATGCCGCTCCGTAGGGTGCCTGAAGGCGGGGCTTGCCATCTTCTTGCGGCAGGCTCACGCCGGCAGCCTTATCCATCCAGGTTGCCTTGTGCTTCTTGACGCCAGCCGGATTCAGATCATCTTCGCCAGAGTACATCGTCTGGTACTTGATCCGAGCGACATCAGGCTCGGGAGGCCAGACCAGCTTGTTCAGATCAATCGCCGGCTGCGCCGGAGCAGTGGCTGCCTTCTTTGTTCCTGCAAAACCTGTACCCAGCAGGGCGGCGATCAGGAGGGCCGATCCCGCGAACTTCAGCAACATATTGTTCATCTTTGTGATCTTCATTAGTTGGCCTTCCCTTTCTTGCCTGCCGGCTTCTGGGGCTGGGCCTGTACCGCGTTTCCGGAGGAGGCAGACGGAGTTGGCAGAACCAGTCCGTTTGCGTCTGCGTGACAGCGATTGCACAGAGCCATCGCGTCGGCGTCATTGTCAGTAACCAGCATGCCGCGCGAGTTGGAGGCGTGCGAGGCATGACAGCTAAGGCATGTCATGGCGCGCTTCTTGTCCGGGTCGCTACGATCCACCGCCGCCGTAACCGGGTGGTTTCCGATTGGGTGACCGAAGGAGTCGCTTCCGTTCAGGTCGAGCGTGGGCAGACGGAAGAAGTAGGATCCAGGCACCTGCACCGTACCCTTAAAGATGGTGGCGACGCCGGTAGCTTTATCCAGCTTGGCCGAGCGGCGCGGAGAGTGGCACTCCAAGCACAGGCCGTTGCCTTCTGCGCGAAGCAATTTCGGGCGATCTCCACCGTGTCCGTCGTGGCAGGTATAGCAGCCATCGCGGAATGCTGCAGGGTGGAGGAACTTCTTCGATTTGTGCAACTCGGCCTGATCGGTGTGGCAGGACTCGCAGGCCTTCACCGGATCAGGGCGCAGCATCATGACGTTCTTGCCAGCGTGGGGGCTGTGACAGACAACACACTCTCCCTGCGCGCCGGCGTGCTGCACTTTTGCCTTCTCAATCTGTTCTGCCTGTTCACCATGGCAAGTGACGCAAAGTGCGCGCGTGTCCGTCTGGGTGAGGACGACTTTGCCGTCCTTCGCGTCAGAGTGGCAAGCTTCGCAGGTGCCAGACTCGAACGGCGCATGCAGGAAGCGCTGAGCCAACTTCGGCTTGGCCGATGCGTGAGCTTCGTGACAGGTGAGGCAATCCGCCGTGGCGAAGGGTTGGCCGTGATGCGCTTTCTTCAACTTCTCATCGTTGGCGTCGTGGCAGTCCAGGCAGATTGCCGGGGCATCCTTGGTCAGGTGGAAGCGGTTGTCGCGCTTGTCGGCTTCGCCTGTCTTATGCGTGACATGGCAGGTGTCGCAGCCCATGTCCAGCGCCGCGTGGCGGCTGCCTTTTTCGGGAACGTTCATGCCCTGAGAGTGGCACTGCAGGCAGAGGTTCTTATCGCCGTCGCCGCTGGCCGTCTTCTTCAGGAGCTTCTTATTGGTGGAATTGTGCGGGTCATGGCAGGTGAGGCAGTTGCGGGTGACGGGGGCGTGAACCACCGAGTTGCCACTTCCGGTCTTCTTATCTTCATGACAGGTAAGACACTGTAGCTGGGAAGTCGGTTTGATCAACTTGACCCGGGTGATGTCTTCCTTCTTCTTGTCCTTGCTCTTGATAACCCGAACTTCGTGGCAAGTCAGACAGCCCATCTGGACCGCCGCATGGACCGACTCACCCTTGGTCTTGTCTTCGTGACACTCAAGGCATTTCGCGCCGTCAATATTTTCAGCAAGAGGAACCGGATGGACTTTTGCTCCGGCAACGCCCAACAGAAGAGCGACTACCAACACCAGCCGGATTTTCGAGTAGCGTAACAAGATCTGATTCCTCCACTGCGGCACTTGCGATGACTGACCTGTAGTATGCATTTCATTGACCTTCTTCGGCAGCATGACAGAGATTATTGCAAGTTGTTGAAAATAAAACGTGAATCGGATTGCCCTCCGGCTCCGTCCACAGGGTGAACGGTGGCGGAGAATCGGGTGAGCGTTTTTTCTCGCACCGCCTTGAGCCAAAGCACACACAGGCAATTTACTTGTGATTTCTCGAGTGTTCGCTGTAGATATGTAGTTGTAGAAGAGACAGTGCCAGCCGCGACCATACCAGCCCGGCAAGTGGATGCTCATTGCGGAGTGCCACATGGGATGGCACGCATTGCTGGATTTGCCAGCAGGCTGGGCCGACTCCACACCCATCCATCGCGATCCTGCCACGCAGGGTCCATATCTGTTGCCACCAGAATGTTGATGTGCAGCCGGTCGCAGATCGCGTTCAGATTCCAGTTCCGCACCACGGCAGGGGCGTTGAATATGGAAGCTACATAAGGAAAGACCTTGCTGCACTTGAGGGCGTCGCCACCGAAGGCGTTCCCGCACTCTTCATTTCCCATGACGGCCTGGCGCGCAGAGTATAGATGGACCATCAACACTTCCTGTCCGATTGGATTGTATTGGACGACCGTGGAGGACGATGTTGAGGCACGGAGCCGGCTCAACCCGTCGCGCAGGTAGAAGGTACGCTCTGCGAATCCGGGGGCGCCAAGAAAATCCTCGCATCTCTCCAGCTTTCCGTGATCGATGATGGGGGCGTAGCAACGCAGGGCTGCAACCTGGTAGAGAGTTCCAGCAGCTCCAAGGACCAGCATGATGATTGCCAGCACTTTGATTATTGAGGTGCTGCCGTTGGTGAAGAATATCTCGTCAACGACCGGCGCGGACCAGATGAGAAGGATGAACTGAACCACGAGCATGCCGCGCAGTCCAAGGTCGTTGGCGAGCGTGGCGTCTGACCTGAGGATGCTCATTGCCAGCAGACAGGTAGCAAACATCACCCACGCCATGCGACGCTGCGCGCTGAGCGATGCCCAGACGCGAACGTCCCGACGAAAGCACAGAACCGCCACCAACAGGAAGACACCGAACTCCAGCAGATAAACAACGAGAAGAGTCGGTACCTTCAGAACCTCCAGCAGCAGGTGACTATGGAAGCCAAGTTTGCGGAAGAGGCCGACGACAAGCGGCAGATCACGTATCGCAAACATAGCGAAGCGTTCGCCCGGCCCTGCGACTGCACTCGAACCGGCACTCTTGGAAAGCAGGTCGCCGAGAAATGGCCAGGAGAGCACAAGAGAAAGTGCTCCGGCCGAGACATAGGTCAGGAGGGATTTCGTCTTTCCCTGAACCAGCAGGAGGAGTGACCACATCACCGCAAACAGGGCGAACGTAAACGTCACGTAGATGGAAAGACCAGCGGCACTCGCAAAGGCGATCCCGGCGACCGCCGCCGCCCTGGCTCGTTCACCGGCCGAGCTGGTTTCGGCTGTGGCGGAGAGTACCAGAAGGCCCGCCATGCACGCGGTGAGCGCGGCAACATGGTGCGGCACCCATAGAAGCGAACCAATCCAGGACGTGACCTGATTCACGTCCCACCACTCCATGTCTCCGAGGAAAAGATGAAACTTGATAACAACTACCGTGTAAGGCATCAGGTCGAGGCCGGTCACAGCAAGCAGGGCGACGCCAATCACTGACTTCCGTCGCAGATTCGCAGTCTCCGCAAGAAAGTGCTTCAGGAAGAGCGGAACGAGAGAGGCAATCCCCACTCCGCTCCAAAATATGCTGGCATTCAGGCATGCCCTGGCCCCGAGTCCGAATAGCTGCATCGGCAGCGCACACACCACATACCAATAGTAGTAATAGCGGAGGACTGGTGCTCCCCCCAGCCCGTAAAAAGGGTTGAGCGGCGGAACGCCGTTGCGGGATGCAGCCTCGACCAGGGGCACACGAAGGGAGTGGTCGTAGGCAACAAAGTTCAGATAAAGTCGCTGACCAACCTGGATATCGGTAAGCGAGAAGAGCACGACCAGGAACCAGAGGAGCAACACGGCCAACAGGCACAAGGTGCTGCGCTGTATTCCTGAACTCCCCGTTCTCGACGGCCACCGCCGAAGAAACAACAGGACTGATATCACCGCAAGCAGAAGGAATACGGCCAGGGTGAATTGATAGGAGAACATCCTGGTGAACAAGACGGCGACTATTGGCGTGGTTGCGACAGAAAACGCGGTGCTGAACAACACCTGCTCGGAGACAGAACTGCGCCGCACGCCAAAGAGATTGCCGGCAATACACAACAAGTATCCGGTTGGGAGGAGAAACAAGGCAAAGGCAAGTGTGGCAAGGGTGGTCTGCAACAGGTCTGCGACCGTGAAATTCTGCATGGAAACGTTCCCGCCGGCTGGATTGGCTAAACAGAGAGCCTGATTCGCATACTCCGCCAAAGTGCTGAACCCGCGGATTGCTCCGCGGGTTCCAGATGCAAGGGACCCTGCAAAACAGGATCCGAACTACATGGCCGGCTTGTCGGTCTTCTGGCCTGGCTTGATGTTCGCGTGCTTCTTTACCTGGGCAATGTACATCTTCACCTTGTCAGCCTGCTCGTAGTTCGGGTTTTGCTTCAGGAGAAGTTCCCAATCTGCGACCGCACCGGCGAGGTCCATCTTCGCCTGCCACTTGACGATTCCGCGGTTGAACAGCGCGTTGCTGCTCTTGGGATCGTCCTTGATGGCATGATCGAACTCGGCGAGCGCGTGATCGGCATCCCGGTTATAGAACAGTGCCGTAGCCAGGTCCGTACGCACGGCGGCATTCTTAGGTTCAATCGAAAGCGCCTTCTGGTAATACTCGATTGCAGTGGGGAAGACCTGTGCGTCGTAGTACATATTGCCGACCTGCGCGATCAACGCAGGGTCGTTCGGCTTTGCCTTGAGCTGTTCAAGCAGCGGCGCAGCTTCTTTATCGGCCATTGCTTTCAGTTGTGCCGGGGTCGGCATCTGCTGTCCCATGCCGCCCCCCATTCCCGCCGGAGGCATGCCCTGTTGCTCCACGGCAGCTGCCGCAACCGGTGCAGGAGCGCTGCTGCCGGCGAATGAGCCACGCAACAGATATCCAACCGCGCATCCTACGAGCAGGCAAATTGCCGCCATTACATATGCCTGCGTGCTTGTCCAACTCTGGGAGCTGCTGCCCCCGTTTGCATCTGCCATTTGTCCGTCCTTAAGGGTGATCTGGAAAGGGCACGGCAGGTCACAGCCTGCTACCCAGCTTCCAACGAAACTAATGATATGCCTTCCGAGACAACCTCCGTGTGACTTCCATCACGGAACCAGCAATTTTAGCTTCCCAGCACACGGGTAGAATCCCCTAACACTACGAGCAATCAGTGGTGAGAGGATCACTCCGCGCGCCAAGGTATGTAGATTTGCGTGCTCTTCAGTGTCCGGAATCGAGAGTGCCCCAGGCGGCATGCATCTTATCCGGAACCGTCTTGCCGAAGTCGGGATTGCCCTCTGGATCTCCGGCGATCTCCAAGACGAGCGCTGGAACCTGCGGCAGGGAGCGCAGGGTTTCGCAAATCTTCTTCCAGTCGATGCTTCCCTCGCCGGGCCAGAGATGCTCGTCCCGTACGCCGTGATTGTCATGCACGTGTATGGAACGAACGAAGGGCCTGAGGGTCTCAACCGCCGCTTCGATTCCGGGTTCCAGATGCGCATGCCCAAGATCAAGGCAAACCCCAACGTCATCGTAGTGCAGGGTCTGGATCAGTTCTACCAGGCGTTCCGGGGTGCTGAGTTCATTGAGAGTATTCTCAAGCAGCAGACGCACTCCGAGCGGCTTGGCAAAAGCCCTCAGGTGTTCAATGGAAGTCATCGCGCCTTCCGACTTGTGTCCGTCAAAATGTTCTCCCAAAGCGCCGACGTGCTGCACCATAAAGCGAAATGGGATAGTTTCGGCAACTTCGATTGCGCGCTTGATCTCATCCATGGCTTCAATGCGCTCCTTACGGTCGCGCCCTGCGATGTTGAGCGGAGGCGAATCGAAGCGTCCCCACTCGCCCGAAGCAAACATGGGCGCGTGCATGGAGTGGAAGGCAACGTTCTCCCGTGAACGGAACCAGGAAGCGATCTCGCGAACCTGCTGCGGATTGCCGTAATCAAAGTGTCCACGGGAAGCGAATATCTCGATTCCCTCGGCTCCTCCCGATGCCAAACGCTCCAGCATCCCCGGGTGAAGACGTTCCCTTACATGAATATATGTCGATACTGCCTTCAGCATTTGTCTGCTCCGCTTCCTACCATCCCACCGCGCTGCCGCCGTTGCGTGCGTCACTTGCTCCCAGCCGCTCGCCGGATTTCCAGTCTATGGCGATGCACTCGGCATCTCCCCAGGAGTTAGCGCGCTTCACTTTGTGCCCCATCTTCTCCAGAAGCTCAAGAGTGTCAGGAGATAGCTGCCATGCTTCGGCGCGCACTTCATCAGGCATCCACTGATGGTGGAAGCGCGGGGCATTGACCGCGCGTTGAATGTTTTCGCCAAAGTCCACCGCATTGATCAGCACATTTGCCACGGTGGTGATAATCATCGGACCTCCCGGCGAGCCAAGCACGAGGAGCAAACGGCCGTCCTTCGCAACCATGGTAGGCGTCATCGAGCTGAGTGGCCGCTTGCCGGGCTCGATCGAGTTGGCCTCGCCTTGGATCAATCCGTAGGCGTTAGGCACGCCCGCCTTGGCGGCGAAGTCGTCCATCTCGTCATTGAGAAGGAACCCCAAACCGGGCAGCGTGACACGCGATCCGAATGCATCGTTGAGCGTGGTGGTGACAGCAACCGCATCTCCTGCTTCATCCACAACGGAGAAATGGGTTGTATTTTCTTTCTCCGGCCCGATGTAGGGAGCACGCAGTGCCGCTGACTGATCCAGTTGAGCCATGGCAGGCCGCTGCAATTGCGTGCTGGCGGATGCCTTCTGGGGATTGATGGAGGAGCGCCACTCCGCAGCATACTTTTTGTCTATCAATTGAGCGACAGGGATGGCGGAGAAATCAGGATCGCCCATGAATACCGCGCGATCAAAAAAAGTCCGACGGTATGCTTCCACCACCAGGTGAATGTGCTGGGCGGAGTTGCGATGGGAGGAGCGCAGATCAAAGCCTTCCAGAATATTCAAGGCTTCAATGAGTGCAACGCCTCCGGAGGAGGGTGGCGGAGCGCTGTAAAGATCGTAGCCGCGATACGTCCCATGGATGGGGACGCGCTCTACAACTTTGTAGCGTGCAAGGTCGTCAGCCGTGACGAGTCCGCCGCCGCGCGCGATCGCCGCGGCGATCTGGGTTGCCAAGCGGCCGTGGTAGAACTCGTCAGGATTGCGGGATATGCGCTCAAGAGTTTGCGCCAGCTCCGGCTGCTTCAGGGTTTCGCCCTGCTCGAACAATGCTCCGTTGCGCTGGAAGATCCTCCGGGACTCCGGGTCTTTTGCAAGTTCGGCGTCATGCAGCATGGCTGCTTCGTACTGAGTAACCAGCACTCCGTCACGAGCGAGTCGGATCGCAGGCGCCATCACGCGGGCGAGTCCCAACTTGCCCCAGCGGCGTTCGGCATCCACCAGGCCGGCAACAGTTCCGGGCACCCCGGCAGCGCGGTAGCCGAACTGGCTGTCCCTGGTGACATTGCCCTTCCCGTCGAGATACATGTTGCGCGTGGCAGCGGCAGGGGCTTTCTCGCGGAAGTCGAGAAAATGCACTTCACCCTTTGCGGTGCGGTAGAGCAGAAATCCTCCGCCGCCGATGTTTCCGGCTTCAGGATGAACCACGGCCAGCGCGAAACCCGTGGCGACTGCTGCGTCCACCGCGTTTCCACCCTCGCGCATGATCTCCGCACCGATGCTGGAGGCCTGGGGATGCACGCTGGCAACCATGGCATGACGGGCGCGGACCGGTTGAAATCCCTCAGCCCCGGCAGAGATCAGGGCCAACAACAGTCCAACGAAGAGAACGATGATGCGGCGGGCTTCTATGACGGTGAACATGATGAGGCTTCCAACGCTACCCGAAGCGCTTGAACTGGTCAAACGTTGCGTGCAGCCAGACCTTGCCAGATCAGCAGAACGAAACCCCCTGGGGTGCATCCCGGGGACGCACTGGTGTAAATTGCTAATACGTTAAGAAACTCACGAACTCAGGATTCGGGCCGCTTTCCGCAATGCACTCCCGTTCAGCGGCCTGCGTTGCCTACCCGCACGACGGAAGGCAAAAGAGCGGCAGAGTTCCGCATTGGACCGTATGTCTCAACCGCTGCACGATGATCTCGACCACTGCATGAAATGCACCGGCGACCTGTGGGATGAACTTCGCGGGCAGCGGGTGTTCATCACAGGCGCAACCGGATTTTTCGGTTGCTGGCTGCTGGAGACATTGCTCCGCGCCAATCGCGAATTGCAACTTGATGTGCAGGTCACGATTCTGAGCCGGAACCCGGACGGGATGGCGAAGAAAGCGCCGCACCTGGCTGGCGATGCGGCACTGAGAATCCTTAAAGGAGATGTGCGGGACTTCGAGTTTCCACAGGGAAGCTTCTCGCATGTAATCCACGCTGCGGCAGAAGCCAGCGTGGAGCTGAACACACAACAACCTTCGTTGATGTTCGACACAATTGTGGAGGGCACGCGCCGGACCTTGGAGTTTGCGCAGCAAACGGAGGCGCGCAAGTTTCTCTTCCTCAGTTCAGGCGCGGTGTACGGTACGCAGCCGGCAGAGGTCAGCCATGTGTCGGAAGAGTCCAGCTCCGGCCCGAATCCACTGGACCCGGCCTCGGCCTACGCAGAGGGGAAGCGAGCGGCAGAACTGCTGTGCGCCCTGGCTGCAAAGAGCTCAACGCTGGAGCCGAAGATTGCGCGCTGCTTCGCATTTGCCGGGCCTTACATGAAACTGGACGCACACTTCGCAATCGGGAACTTCATTCGCGATCAGTTGCGCGGGCAGACCATCCGGGTCAGCGGGGATGGCACGGCGCTGCGCTCGTACATGTATGCGGCGGATCTGATGGTTTGGCTGTGGACGATTCTATTTCGAGGCGCACCAATGCGGGCCTACAACGTAGGCTCAGAGCAGGCGGTTAGCATCCGAGAGCTCGCGTACGCCGTCAGTGAAGTGCTGACACCGAGAGTAGGTGTTGAGGTTCTGGGAAAGCCCGGCACAGGCGCGGCGCAGCGCTACGTTCCATCCACGGCACGGGCACGGCAGGAACTTGGCCTGAGCTGCACATTTGGATTGCAGGATGCGATCCTTCGAACGCAAGAGTGGGCACGGAAAACAGAATTGGCTCTGGAGGATGCACGATGATCAAGCTCTCCGATTACGTTGTTCAATCGCTTGCCGACTGGGGAGTTCGCCATATCTTCATGATGACCGGTGGCGGCGCGATGCACCTGAATGACAGCATCGGGAAAGAGTCGCGGATCCACTACATCTGCAATCATCACGAGCAAGTGGCCGCAATGGCGGCGGAAGGATATGCGCGCATCAAGGGCGTGCCCGGAGTGGTGAACGTGACCACGGGGCCAGGTGGCATCAACGCGCTCAACGGCGTTTTTGGCGCATGGACCGACTCGATCGCGATGCTGGTGCTCTCTGGTCAGGTTAAGCGCCAGACATGCATGGCCACTGCGGGGACACACGGGTTGCGACAGCTCGGAGACCAGGAGGTGGACATCATCTCCATGGCGAAAGGTATTACGAAGTACGCCGTGATGGTTGCCGAACCCGCATCGATTCGCTATCACCTTGAGCGAGCCTGGCACCTTGCGAAATCCGGAAGACCGGGGCCTTGCTGGCTTGATATTCCGATCGACGTGCAGTCCGCGATGATCGATGAGACGAAGCTGCGCGCCTACGATCCCGCAGAAGATGACATTGCTTACGATGCCGCGCTGATACAGCGGCAGTGTTCGGACGTGGTGCAGCGGATCAGAGGCGCAAAGCGGCCTGTACTCATTGCAGGAACGGGAGTGAGGCTGGCAGCGGCGCTGGATGAGTTTGAACAGGCCATTCGCAGGCTGGGGATTCCGGTGACAACCGCCTGGACCCACGACCTGATCGACAGCAAAGATGAACTCTACTGCGGACGCCCCGGCACCATCGGGGACCGGGCGGGCAACTTCACGGTACAGAACGCAGACCTGGTGCTGGTACTGGGGTCGCGATTGAATCTGCGGCAAGTGAGCTACAACTGGGAGTCCTTTGCGAAGGACGCGACGAAGATTCAAGTGGACGTTGATCCCGCGGAACTTGATAAGCCTTTGGTGAAACCGGACGTGGCGATTGCGTGCGATCTGAAGGTCTTCCTCGGCCATCTAGTGCAAACACTTGAGACGGAGAGCTTCCAGCAGACGCATGCCGAGTGGCTGGCATGGTGCCGCGAGCGGGTGTCACGGTATCCTGTAGTGCAGGAGAGGCAGCGGCAGGCAGGTCCTCCGCTGAATCCATACCACTTCATGGAGTTGCTCTCCGCGATGCTTGCGGCGGATGACGTGGTGATCTGCGGGAACGCGACCGCGTGCATTCTGCCCTACCAGGTGATGCAGATCCGCAAGGGACAGCGGTTGATTTCGAATTCGGGCGCAGCCTCGATGGGGTATGATTTGCCCGCATCAATCGGCGCAGCGGTGGCGCGCGAGGGGAAGAGAGTACTCTGCCTGGCTGGAGATGGGAGTTTGCAGCTCAATATTCAAGACCTGCAAACAGTGAAACATCACCAGTTGCCGGTGAAGATTTTTGTGCTGAATAACGGCGGGTACTTATCCATCCGGAGTACACAGAAGAACTTCTTTGGACGGGTGATGGGTGAGAGCGCTGTCAGTGGAGTTTCCTTCCCTGACTTTGTCAAGGTTGGGAGCGCTTATGGAATTCCCAGCATAAGGGTTGCGTGCGTTGCGGACATGGGTAAGGTAAGTGCGGCGCTGGAACAGGACGGACCCGTGCTGATTGAGGTGATGCTCGACCCACAGCAGGAGTTCGAGCCTCGATCGCGCTCAAAGGTGTTACCGGATGGCACGATTGTTTCTCCGCCTCTGGAAGATATGTACCCATTCCTGTCGCCGGAAGAGATGGCAGCGAATAAGTTCGATTAATGGTAAGCACCAAGGGTTGGCAAAAGGTAGAGTAAGCGACTTCTAATTAGGACTGGTTCCCTTATGACGGGTGCGGATTTTTTCAACGAGCTGTTTGTGCTGGAGATGGCAAACAACCATCTGGGTAGTGTAGAGCGCGGATTGAAGATTATCAGCGCGTACGGTCAAGTGGTCCGCTTCAACAACGTACGTGCAGCAATCAAGATTCAACTGCGCGATGTGGACAACTTCATCCACAAGGAATTCCGCGGCCGCAGCGACATCCGTTACATCAAGAAGACGCTGGATACCCAGCTCAGGCTGGAGGATTACGCGGCCATGCTCAAGGCCATTCGCGACGCGAACTGCATCAGCATGGCTACGCCGTTCGATGAGTGTTCGGTGGATGTGTGCTGCAAGCTGGGCGTGCAGATGCTGAAGATCGCCAGCTCAGACCTGAACGATTGGATGCTGATTGAAAAAATCGCCACGGCCAAGAAACCGGTAATTGTTTCCACCGGCGGCTCGTCTCTTAAAGACATCGACGACCTGGTTCAGTTCTTCGATAACCGCCGCATACCACTGGCCATCAATCACTGCGTTTCACTGTACCCATCGGAAGATCACGAACTGGAGATGAACCAGATTGACTTCCTGCGCGATCGTTATCCTGACCATGTCATCGGCTTCTCCACCCATGAGTGCCATGACTGGTCCTCTTCAATGTTGATTGCCTATGCCAAGGGAGCACGCACTTTCGAGCGGCATGTGGACATCGACAGCGATGGGATCAAGGTTTCACCCTACTGCTCAGTGCCGGAACAGGTGGATCACTGGTTCAAGACCTTCCACCAGGCGAAGGCAATGTGTGGCGCTCCGGGCACGCAGCGACGGTTGCTGCCGCGCAAGGAGGTTGAATACCTGGATGCGTTAGTGCGCGGCGTCTATGCGAAGGCCGACCTTCCGGAAGGGCACATACTGAGCGACGACGATGTATATCTCGCGATCCCTCTACAGATGGGACAGATATCCTGCCGCGAACTGATGCGGGGAGAGGTGCTGCTGAAGGCAGTGAAGAAAGACGAGCCGATCCTGATTGATGCGATTGACAGCCCTTACTCCAGTATCCCTTCTCTGAAGGCTGCCATCTACAAGCGCGGCATTGAGCCCTCGCCCTCGGTTGTCGCAAAGGAAGCAAAGAGCAAGGGCAGCGGACAGTAAGCCGAAAGAAGGCTTGCGTGGGAGCTTGGTTTGATGAAGACAATCAGCGTCGTTACGCCTTGTTATAACGAAGAGTTAAACGTGCGCGAGCTTTACGATCGCGTCCGCGCAGCGATCGCGTCGCTTGGCAACTACCGTTATGAGCACATTTTTATCGATAACGCATCCACCGATAACACGCTCGGCGTGTTGAAGGTGATGGCTGCGATGGATAAGAACGTGAAGGTAATCCGCAACACCCGTAACTTCGGACACATCCGTTCGCCAATGCATGCTTTTCATCAGGCTACCGGCGACATTGTAATCGGCATGGCTGCTGACCTGCAGGACCCTCCCGAGATGATCGTGGACATGGTTCACAACTGGGAGAACGGCGCGCCGGTAGTGATCTGCGTGAAGTACGCCAGCGACGAAAGCAGCCTGATGTTCTGGATCAGAAAGCGCTACTACCGCCTGGTGAACCGGCTTTCAGGGATTGAGACTTACGAGAATTTCACCGGGTTTGGGCTGTACGACCGCAAGGTAGTGGATATCATCAAATCGTTCGATGACCCATACCCTTACTTCCGGGGCATCATCGCTGAACTGGGATTTCCGCGAGTGGAACTTCCTTTCCATCAGCCACGGCGCAAGCGCGGAATTACAGCGAACAACTTCTACACGCTATACGATATGGCGATGCTCGGCATCACGAACCTGTCAAAGGTTCCGCTGCGGATGGCGGTGTTTGCAGGATTTGGCGGATCCGTGATTGCAGTGCTTACCTCGCTTGCTTACCTTACTTACAAGCTGCTGTACTGGAAGAGCTTCACGCTTGGCATGGCGCCAATTCTGATCGGGTTTTTCTTCTTGGCTTCCATCCACCTGTTATTCCTGGGCGTGCTCGGCGAGTATATCGGCGCGATCCACACGATGGTGCAGAAGCGACCCTTCGCGATTGAGCAGGAGCGCATTAACTTTGAATTCGGGCCAGGCGAACCGGTAAAGACGAACGTGCGCGAAAGCGCGGAGAAAGTGTGAGGATGAGGCCAGCCTCCCGCCTTGCGGGGTTGAGCAGCCATGTTCCAGGCGGCCAGTTCTGGCGCTACCTGTTGACGGGGGCCTGGAATACGCTTTTTGGTTACGCGACGTTTGCGTTGTTCACGGCGCTGTTCGCTCCAATGGGCCGCAACAGTTACATCCTGGCGGTGATCCCTTCCACGCTGCTGAACATCACGGTTTCATTCCTTGGGTACAAGTGGTTTGTGTTCAAGACCAAGGGTAACTATCTGCGCGAGTGGATTAAGTGCGTTGCGGTATATAGCAGCGCGACCCTGTTAAACCTTGCGCTGCTTCCAGTCCTGGTGATTACGATCCGGTATAAGTTTGGGCTTGAGCACCAGGCTCCTTATATTGCGGGCGCGCTGCTGACGGGTGGAACAGTGATCCTGAGCTTCTTTGGACATAAGCACATTTCCTTCCGGCAGCCAGCAAAGTAACATCCTAACAATTGAAGCACGGTCCGGAGTAAGAGCTACTTACTTTTGGCGGAGCCGCGCGTTTTTGCGGGGGTAAGTTCCTCGCGACGACGGCGGGGAAGGCTCTCGAATACGAGAGCGTGCGCGGCGCGTATGAGGTCGCGCATGTCGTCATCGCGGAGGAGACCGAGTTCGCGGAAGGCGAGCCACTTTGCGCGGGCGAGATAGGGGGCGGGAACTACGCCGTCCATCTCCTGAAGCTGCTCGAAATTCTCAGGGCTGACCTTGAGGGAGAGCGCATGTTTACTGGGTTCGAGCGATGCCACGAGGAACATTTTCTCGGCGACCTTGAAGACGAGATTGTCTCCCCACTGCACGCTTTCGGTGACGTGAGGGAGGCGAAGACAGAGGCGGCGGATGGTTTCGAGATCCATGGAACGATTATCTCCCGGGTTAATCCTTAAAAAAGCTGCGTTGACGAATTGGGGAATGGTTCCGGGTGGTCCGGAACGATTGGCGTTTTGATACTCGATTTTTGCCCGGATGGCTGGCGGGACCGTTCATAGTTTGTAAGGCAATTGGCGGGAAGGACGATTGGCCTGAGGGAAACTGTGTGCGGTGATTGAGTGGCAAGTGAGGGATTGAGGTTGTGATTACCCGTGGGCCGCGAAGATGCGGCCCACGGTCTTGGGTGAGGGCGGGAGAGGTCAGGTGCGGGTTCCACCCTTGGCTTCGTCGAGCTGCACTTTGGCGGTCTGACGTTTCTTGCCATGGTAGTACACGATGGTGACCCAGTCGCCGGAACGATGATTGTTCATGACGTGGGCGAGGTCCTGGGTGTCTTTGACCTCCTGGCCATCAACCTCGACGATAAGGTCGCCTCCGATGACGATTTCATAGTTGCCGTAATAGACGCGTTGATTGCCACCCTGGATTCCCGCGTGGGCGGCGGCGGAGCCGGGGACGACCTGCATGACAAGGACTCCGGACTCGGCGGGGAGGTCAAGCTGCTCGGCGAGTTCGCGATTCATGGGCATGGGGAGGGGGCGGATGCCGAGGGTGGGACGGCGGACGCGACCGTACTGGACGAGGTCGTTGAGGACGGCCTTGGCGGCGTTGATGGGGATGGCAAAGCCGATTCCGGCATTTCCGCCGCTGGCCGAGGCGATCATGGTGTTGATGCCGACGACCTCGCCGTGAGAGTTGAGGAGAGGGCCGCCGGAGTTGCCGGGGTTGATGGCGGCGTCGGTCTGGATGGCTTCGTCGATGTAAGTCCCGTCGGGTTCCTGCACCTGGCGGATGGAGCTGACGATGCCACGGGTCATGGTTCCGTTGAAGATGCCGAAGGGGTTACCGATGGCGAGGACCTTCTGGCCGACCTGGAGTCCGGAGCTGGAGCCGAGGGTTGCGGGCTGGAGTCCGGGCGCCTTGATCTGGATGACGGCGAGGTCGTGGGATTTGTCTCCGCCGACGACGGTGGCGGGGTAGTGCTTTTTGTTGGAGAGGATGACTTCGAGCTTTCGGGCGCTATCGATGACGTGATAGTTGGTGAGGATGTGGCCCTCTTTGTCGATGATGAAGCCGGAGCCGGCACCCTGCTGGGATTGGGGTCCGAAGAAGAAGTCATAGGAGACGGAGGTGGAAGTGATGTTGACGACGGAGGGGACGACGCGCTTGTAAACGTCCACGTTGTTCTGCTCCTCGCCGTCGAGCGAGGGCGAGGCCTGGGCCTCGGTGATGCGGACGGGGTCTCGGGTGACCCAGGAGGCGGGGGGGCCAAAGCGGTGGCTGGTGTAAAGGAAGAAGGCTGCGGCAAGCAGCACTCCCAGGGCAAAAGGTCTTAGGGCTCTCATAGGGTTCGTGCCTGTCTCACTAACATAAATTATAGACGCGCGAGCAGGAGGAAAGTTGCGTGGGGGATCAGGGGAAGATGAAGCCCAGGGATTTGCCGGCGTAGTTTGTGAGATTGATGGTGGCGGGGCGGGCGGAGGCGGCCGTGGAGGAGATCACAAAGGACAGGACTTCCGGGTAGTAATGCTGACTGAAGTTCTGGGCGAGATTGTTCCACGAGACGTTGACCTCGGGGGTGAGGTTGTTTCCGATTACGGAGACCGGGTAATAGCCGTTGCTGTTGGGAGACTTTGAGAGCGAGACGCTGGTGACGCTGGGCGGGAGACTGTACGAGTAAATTATGACGGGGAGGGCGATGGAAGTGCCCGCCTTGGGGGCAGGATTGGTCACGCTGACGCGGGCAACGGTCTCCTGAGCGGTATCGGCGGCGGAGATTTGAGCCGTGAGTTGCTGGGCGGAGAGGTAGGTTGTGGGCCGGACAAGGCCGTTCCACAGGACGGTGGAGTTGGGCGTGAAGTTTGCGCCGTTCGCGCAGAGAGTGAAGGAGTTGCCTTTGAATGCGTCTGTGCTGGAGAGGGATAACAGCAGGGGGAGGGCGGGGTCATAGACCGGCAGCGAAAATGTGCCGGTGGAAGGCAGGTTGTAGGCGTCTCCGGAGTAACTGGCGGAGATGAGGTTGGCACCGACGCCGAAGCCTTTGGCCGAGGTTGCCACGACGCCGGCCAGGGTTGCTGATCCTGAGACGACCGGGACTGTGCCGAGAATGGTGCTGCCTCGGGAAAAGACAACGCTTCCGGTGGGGGCGAAGCCAAGGACGGTGGCGGTGAGCGTGATGGGTCCGCCGATGGGGACGGTGGATGGCGTGGCGCTGGGGGTTGTGGCCGTCACCTCGATGCCGAAGCCGGAGAGAGCAACCGTTTGTGGCGAGTTGGGAGCGTTGTCGGTGATTGTGAGAGTAGCGGAGAGCGGTCCGGCGGTGGTGGGTGAGAACTGTATCTGTACGGCGCAGGAGCTTTTTCCAGCCAAAGAAGAGCCACAGGAATTGCCCTGGATGAATGAGGATGCGTTGGCGCCAGTTACGGTGACCGTCGCGATGGTGATAGGCGCCAGACCGGGGTTGGTCAGGGTGACAGTCCCGTATGCAGGGTAGCCGATCCATGTTGTGGGAAAGACAAGAGGCGCGGGAGAGATGCTGGCGGGCTGAATGGCGTTGTCGTTGGTCCACGCGCTGAGGAAGTTGGAGACATTCAGGGAACCGAGGCCGGTGGCTTCGTCAAAGCCTGCGGTTACGGGGAATCCAGCCTGGCCTCCGGTGAGTCCAGTGGAAGAGGGGATGCTGTTGTTGCACATGCTGGGAGTGTTGATGTTGCAGGAGACGACGCCGCTGGTGGCAGGAGTGACATCGTGGAATGCGGACGGGGCGCTGGCGGCAAGCTGATAGAGCTGCGGGTTGAGATTGCCCTGCGGACTTGCGAGTTTTTCATCGAGCAGTGCGGCAATGCCAGCCATTTCAGGAGCGGCAGCGGAGGTACCCATAAAGTATTCGAAGGTGTACTGCCCGCTGCCGTTCGCAACGCAGGAGGCCCCGGCGGCGGCGAAACATGCGAAGTAGCCGTCGTGGCCAGCAGCGGAGAAGGCGATGTCCGGGGTGTAGCGCCCGGCGCGGGCGGAAGGGACACCGGTTCCGGTCTGCCAGGAAGGGGTGGCGATGAAAGAGCTGACGCCACCGCCAGTGGCGGCAGCTTGAGGCTTGGAACTGGAGTTGAGCGGCTCGTTCCATGCGCCTTCGGGGATGTAGCCGATGGCGGAGCCGAGAGCACTGTCATTGGAGGCGTACCAGTAGGCGGCGGGATTGGAGGCGTCATTGAATTCCGTGCCGCCAACGCAGGTGGCATAGCTGGAGGAGCAGATGTAATTGGGACTGTTGGCCGCGGGGGAAGCGGGCGGGGTAGCGAAATAGGCGTCGCAGCCGGAAGCTCCGGAGTCTCCGGAGGCGACGAAAGAGGAGATGCCTTCGGCGGCAGCCTGTTGGAAGAGGGTGTCCCAGAAGGTGACATTGCTGGATCCGGCCTTGGACTCGCACATTCCGAAGCTGACACTGATGATCTGCACGGGAACGGGAGTGGTGTCCACGAGATACTCGGCGGCGACTTCTACGCCTCCGCTGGCGCTGGTGGCGACGACGAGCTGGAGGTTGGCGGCGACGGCGACACTGCCGGCGCGCATTACGTCGAGAGTAGCTTCGCCTTGATCTCCGGTTGAGACGCCGGATCCTGGAGGAGCGGTATAGGCAGCACCTGGGTCAACGCCTCCGTAGGCGGTGGGAACGATCTCGGTGGGATTGGGGAAGTAGGCGCCAGTGCGGTTGCGGAAATTGTCGAGGTCGGCGGTGTTCACGCGCGCCCGGCCAACGATGCCAATAGAGACACCGCGACCACTCGGGGTGGAAGAGGGCAGGTTGTAGATCCTGGCGACGTCTTCCGGAGTGAGATAGTGGGCGCCGGAGCCGGAGTTCATCTCCGGGGAGGGCGAGAGGGCTGGATTGGCGTAGTGGAGTGGGCGATCTTCAACGGTGTAGAGGCCGTGAATGGCCTTGATGACGGGGGCGAGGGAGGCGGGGATGATCGGATCAGAGGAGTTGGCGATCTGGGGCTTGCCGTCGATGGCGTAGTAGCGGAACTCGGTGTGGAAGGCGCGGGCGACGTCGGCGGCGGTGCCGGAGAATCCGACGAAGGTGCGGCTGTTGGAGACGGAGGCAACCTGGAGTCCCTGGGAGCGGAGCCAGAGAGTAACGCTGGCGGTGTCCTGGGACGAGGGGCCGAAGCGGTCGGCGATTTCGGCGGGAGTGAGCCAGTGGTGGTATTCGGAGGATGCGGGGTTCTGCTGATCGGCGAGGAATGCCTCAAAAGCCTGCTGCTGGAGGGGCGAGCGGGCGAGGATGATGGTCATGCGGTCCAGCGGAAGCTCGGCAGGGACGGGGGCGAGGAGGTTGGCGTTGCTGGCCCAAGCAGGAAGATGGCCGGGGAGGATGCGCTGTGCTGCGGAAACGGCGGGTTGGGACTGTGCAACCAAGAAAGCGAAGCTGCTGACGACAAGGAAGAGGGAGCAAAGGCAAGTTCGCGGGAGATGCGCCGGGCACGGATGAGCAGAAGACAAAGGGGCCCCTGATGAGAGTTAGGTATTCAATAGTAACCCTATCGCGGCGGAAGGTGACGTGAAAATCAATGGGGTGGGAATTGCCAGCCTGCGGAGCGGGGGGAGCGCTCGCAGGCGGTTGGGCGGTCAGCCCTGAACGGCGGTTTCTGCTTGCCGCGCGAGGCGGCGAAGCTTGGCGGCTTTGACGGTGTTGCTCATGAGCATGGCGATGGTGAGTTTGCCGACGCCACCGGGGACGGGGGTGCAGGCTCCGGCGATGCGGGTGACGCGGGGGTCGCAGTCGCCGATGATGGTGCTTCCCTTTTCTTCGAACTGCTTTTCGCGCTTTTCATCGCCCTTGAAGAAACGTTCGAAGAGGACCGGGTCGGTGATGTGGTTGATGCCGACGTCGAGGATGGTTGCGCCGGGCTTAACGAATTCTGTGGTGATGAAGCCGGGGCGGCCAATGGCGGCGACGAGGATGTCTCCGCGACGGCAGACGGCGGGGAGATCTTTTGTGCGCGAGTGGCAGATGGTGACGGTGGCGTTGGCATTGGTGAGGAGCATGGCGAGGGGCTTGCCGACGATGTCACTGCGTCCGACGATTACCGCTTCCTGGCCCTCGGTGGCGATATTGGCGCGGCGGAGGATCTCCATGCATCCGAGAGGGGTGCAAGGGACAAGGCCGGGGCGCTGGGTGCTGAGATTGCCGACGTTGACGGGGTGAAATCCATCGACGTCCTTCTCCGGAGAGACGGCGAGGAGGACGCGCTTGGCATCGACCTGGGCGGGAAGGGGAAGCTGGACGAGGATTCCGTCGATGTCATCGCGAGCGTTGAGCTGTTCGATGAGAGCGAGGAGATCTTCCGTGGTGGAGCTTTCCGGTGGTGTGACCAGTTCGCTGAAGATTCCGATTTGTTCGCAGGTTCTCACCTTGCTGCGGACATAGGTCTGAGAGGCGGGATTGGTTCCAACTAGAACTGCTGCCAATCCGGGACGAAGACCGGAGGCAGCGAGTTGGCGCACCTCTTCGGTGATCTCTTCCTTGATCTGATTCGCGAATATATTTCCGTCGAGTAGAGTTGCAGGCATAAATTGGGTCCCGACACAAAAGGGTTGGGTTGTCCACTAGTGTACCGGGATTGGGGCGGGGATGCGAGGGGAGAGGGTAGAATGACGGACATGATTCCGGCGAAGATGGTAACAACGATAGTGTGCCCAATCTGCCACAGCGGGTTGCGATTTAACGAAGACTTCACCAAATTGCGCTGCACGGGGTGCGAAAAACGGTTCCGGGTGGAAGATGGGATTCCGGTGATGCTGGCGCAGGAGGCGGAATAAGAGCGATTTAATTCGGTGGGGACTGAACTTCCGTAACAAACTTCCGATGAAGAGAATGTACCCGGGGAGTTGAAACGGGAGCGCCGGAAGAGTGTGCTGGCGGTGTGCGCACGACTATTTTGTTAACCAGGGAACGGGAGGTGCGGTATATGTCTGCGACAAAACGCGACCTTCCGCAGTCTAACGGGTTACCAGAGATGTGTGGAGGTGACCCGATGCATGCCGAAAAGTTTTCAGTAATGGAAGTGGCCGAACTGCGCAGCGAGTTGCTGCAGAGCGGAATGGACGCGCGGGACGCGGCGGATCTGATGCAGACGTTCCTGGCGGGGCGGGGCTATGGGGTTTCGCTGGAAGCGGCACGGGCGGCGGCGTTTGCGGTGGAGGGCTCGGGTTGCTCGCTGGAAGTGATGCAGCGGGAGCTGAACCGGATCGCGATGGTGCAATAGGAATTAGGACGATTGTCGCAGAGGAAAGAAAGGGGACGGCCGAGGCCGTCCCCTTTCGATTGGTTGCAGCAAATTACTTTTTGCCAGTTTTCTTCTGGGTGCCAAAGCTGGTCTGGACGGTGGCTCCGAGTGAAGTGAGCAGGTCCTTGGCGGGCTGGGCATACTTCCCGTCAGGAGCGAGCTCAAGATATTTATTGAGCGCTTCGGTGGTGCCGGGCGCGGGAACCATCTTGCCGTCCTTGGAAAGGGTAGCCTTGCCGAGGAGGTTGAGGCCCTTCTGGTAGTAGGGGTCAGGGCGGGTGGGTTCGGCGGCGATGGCCTTGTCAAAGGCGGCGTTGGCTTCGTCCACTTTGCCGAGGTTGGTGAGGACGGCGCCCTCATTGAAGAAATACATGCCGGCGTTGGGGGGATCAAGCTGAGCGGCCTTGTCGTACTCGACCATGGCTGCGTCGGTCTTGTTCTGTTTGAGCAGGGACTGGGCGAGTCCGTTGTGGTAGCTGCCGATGGACTTTGAGGTTGGGGCGGCGAGCGAGATGGCCTTGTTGTAGGCGGTCTCGGCTTCGGGGTACTTTTTGGCTCCGAGGTAGGAGTCAGCCAGTGAGCCATAGACGATGTCGTGGGTCTGGTCCTGGGCGGCGGCCTGCTCCATGGTGGTGACGGCGTCGTCGAACTTTCCGTCCTTACGCTGCTGAACGGCCTGGATCAGGAGGGCGTTGATGCCCTTGATCTTCTCGTTTTCTTTCTTGGCTTTTTCTACTTCCTTGCGCTGGGCGTCGGTGACTCCGGAGCGCTTTTCGTCATCCGCGCGGAATTTTGCCAGATCGAAGTCGTTGACGTTGTCCTGGCCGAGGGCGATGGGAACGTTGTTGAGATAGTAGAGGACAACACCCGCGGCGCTGGTGAGCGTGATCTTGTATTTTCCGCTTGGGACGCCCATGGAGTAGTACTCGCCCCGGGAGTCAGTCTTAAGGGAAATTTTGCGGCCATTGTCGAGGTTGTTGAGTTCGATGGTGGCACCGACGATGAGCTTGCCAGCTTCGTCTTTACAAACGCCCTTCACGACCGCAGTCGCCTGAGCGGCGGCACTGACGGTGAAAACCGCCATCATGGCTACGACTAGAAAGAGTGCAATGCGCTTTGTCATTTCCGCCTCCAGCGGAGAACAGTATGTTTGCCACGTACGCCTTGAAGGCGCGCCGGTCAATGGGCAGGCGACGCCAGATAAGGAATGGGATCGGAAGTACCAGCAGCATTGAAGGCGCGCAAACGCAAGGCGCAGCTCTCACAGGTACCACAGGCACGATCTTCCCGGCTGTAGCAAGACCATGTTAGCTCGAAGGGAGCACACAATTCCAGACCAAGGTTGACGATCTCCACTTTCTTGAGAGATATGAGGGGGGTGTGGATGCGAATGTTGCCCTCTTTGGTACCAGCCTGGATAAGGCGATTGAAGGCTTCGTAGTACTCGGGGCGGCAGTCGGGGTATCCGGAGCTGTCCTGGGCGACGGCGCCGATGAAGATTTCGGGTGCTCCGACGACCTCTGCCCAACTGACGGCAACGGAAAGGAAATGGGCGTTGCGGAAGGGGACGTAGGTAATGGGGACGTGGGAGCCGATTTCTGGTCCGGCGGTGGGGACGGCGAGGGTGGGATCGGTAAGGGCGGAGCCGCCGATCTGGCTGAGGGCCTGATTGCGGACCATGAGGCGGCGGGAGATTCCGAGGCGGTCGCAGATTTCAGTGAAGGCGCGCTGCTCGCGGGCTTCGGTGCGCTGTCCGTAGGAGACGTGAAGGGCGGCGACGTGGGCGGCACCTTTGTCGCGGACAGCGAGAGTGGCACAGACGGTGGAGTCCATGCCGCCGGAGAGAGTGACAACGGTTTGGATCGAGTTGGGCATAGTTTGAGCTTTCCGGGGGCTAGACGCCTTTGAGCTGGGGCTCCCAGATGAATTTGTGGAGCTGGAGGCCGAGGCGGGCATCGAGATTGTCGGCGAGCATCCACTGGGCGAGCTCGCGGGGGTCGAGGAGGCAGTTTTCGGTGCTGCGCGCGCCGGTGGCTCCCTTGCGGAAGGCGGGGGAGAGGATAAGGCGGGCGGGGTTGGAGTGAAGTCCGTGGGCGCGGATGAATTCGCGGGCGTAGTCGTAGTCGTCACGGGAGGCGAGGACGAACTTGAGCTCGTCGAGGGGGGTGAGGGTAGCGAGATTCTCATGCCGGAAGCGGAGGTGCTCGCCGCTGGCAGGGCACTTGACGTCCACGATCTTATGGACCTCGCGGGGGACGAGTTCGAGGGGACGCTCGCCGCTGGTTTCAAGCAGTACCTGGTAGTGGAGGGCGAGAAGCTGGTGGAAGAAGGGGATGAGCTCGCGATCCTGGAGCATAGGTTCGCCGCCGGTGATTTCCACGAGGCCGCCGGTGGGGGAGAGGCGCTGGATCTCGGTGAGGATGGCAGGGGAAGACATTTTGCTGCCGCCGGAGAAGGTGTACTCAGAGTCGCACCAGGAGCAGCGGAGATTGCATCCGGCGAGGCGGACGAAGACGCAGGGGAGTCCGGTGAAGGAACTTTCACCCTGGATCGATTTGTAGATTTCTATGATGTGCATGGTCGTGACTCAGTGTAGCGGGAAACGAGGGGGCGCCGTGGGCGGGTACGCGGCAACAGATGCCGCGCAGGCTGGGGGCGCTACTCGTAATAGGTGGCGATGGAGGTGTCGGTCTCCCAGATGGTGACGGATTTTACGCTGACGCGGCCGGCGGTGGAGTTCTTGAGGCCCTGGTTGCACTCGTCATAGAAATACTTGGCGAGATTTTCAGCCGTGGGATTGAGGACGGTGAAGGGCTCAATGTCGTTAATCATCTTGTGATCGAGATAGGCGACGACTGGCTTCATGACGTGCTTGAGCTCCTTGAAATCGAGAAGAAGGCCGGCGTGGTCGAGTTCGGCTCCCTGGAGGGTGACGCGGACGCGATAGTTGTGGCCGTGCGGGTTCTCGCACTTGCCCTTGTAGTTGCGCAGGTAATGGCCGGACGAAAAAGTGTCTTGTACGGTTACTTCAAACATGAATCTCCAGACGGGATGCGGGGCATCCGTTGCCCTTGACGTTGCCACGGGGCGCCCTCGGACGAAAGAGAGGGACACAGGGCAGGTCTCAAGGGGGTGGTGCAGTTCTAATTATACGAGCTAAAGCTGCTTGCGGAGGAAGAGGGTGGCCTGGGGATTGTCATTGTAGCGGGGACAGGGCTGGTATCCGGTGGAGAGGTAGAAGTGGATGGCGGCGTGGAGGTCGTCCTTGGTGTCAAGGTAGAGCCAGCGGGAGCCGTGGGTGCGGGCGTGCTGCTCGGCGGCGTGCATGAGAGCGTGGGCGAGGCGGAGTCCGCGGAAGGCGGGGCGGACGTAGAGGCGCTTGACCTCGGAGGCGAGGGGGACCTCAGGGAGCGGGCGGAGAATGACGCATCCGGCAGGAGCAGAGGCGACGGTGGCGATCCAGATGGGGGAGTCAGGGCTGGCGAGGTAGTGTTCGAGGGCGGAGCGGTCATCGCGGACGACGACGCCGATGGCTTCGTAATATTCCTCAATGAGCGCGAAGGCGGCCTCAGCGTGGGCGGCGGTGGCGAGGTGGACGGCGATGGGGGCAGCGGTCAAAGGCGTTGCTCGCGGGGATGCTTGCGTGAAAAGAGTAGAGGATTTCGCGGAGGATGGCTAGGCCCTGGGAGGGTGAGAGCTTTCCCATGCAGCTTGCATCTGGGCCGGGGACTGCTTGAGGTTGGAGAAGGTGAGGAGGGCGCGGAGGCGAAGGGCGAGGACGCGGGTCTGGAGGGCGCGGTTGGTGGAATAGTTGCGCTCGAAGACGGCGCTCTGGCGCTGGGCGATTGCATCCAGGCCGAGCTGCGAGGCCTGGCGGATCGCGGCGAGGGATTCATCAAGCGGCGCAGCGTAGCCGGAGCAGGGGGGCTCGCTAAGGGGCTGGGTGGGCTGGCGGCGAAGGCGGGCGATCTGGTTCTTGAGATCGGCGGTTTTGTACTCCAGCCAGAGGGTGTTGCAGCGGTTCTTGTCGTCGAGAAGGGCTTGCTCCTGAAGAAGAGTAACGGACTGCTGCTGGGCGGCGACGGCGCGGGCAATGGCGTGGAGGCGCTCAGCTTTGTAGGCTTCGCAGACGCCGAGGGTGGCGCAGAGCAGGACGGCGACGATGGACGCGGTGAGGATGACGGGGTTGTTGCGCATGATTGCCTCCCGGATGCGCGTACGTTGATGGGAATGGACAAGAAGATGATAAAGGCGCAGCGCCGAACTGGCCTAGAAGATAGTTTGTCGAGATTTCCTGAGGGAGTGCTTCGTGAGATTGGCCGGAGCAAATTAGAATCATTCCGATGACTTCACACAAATGGAAGCTGGGAACGGTTCGCAGCGGCGACGACGTGGCAATCCGGTATGAGCCGAGCTATGCGCGACAGGTGGTGGGCGGAGTAGAACGGCTGGTAATTGCGGCAGGCGATGGGCCGGTGGGGCTGCTGCGGGAGTTGCTGCCTCTGCTGCCGGAGCCGGTGTGGGTGCTGTATGTGCTGATCACGCCGAGGAGCGATGCTCCGGCGGGACGGTACCAGTCGGCAAAGGCGCATGGGCGGGATGAGGTGCTGGCGCTGCTGGAGCGCTTCGAAAGCTTTCTGACGATTGATGGGCGACATAATTTGTGGCTGGCTGCGCCTCCGGCAGGACAACTGGTGCTGGATAGGCACGAGGTGATTTATGCGTATGGGCCGATTGCCGAGATTGTGGCAAAGCTGAAAGAGAAAAACTTTGTGGAGGTGGAGATGATACGGCTGCCAGTGCCGCATTCACACCATTTCCATGAAGAGTTGGACGGGGACGAGACGGCCATGCTGGAACATTGGGAGTGGCTGCAGTCGGAGTTGCAGGAGACGGACGATTTGTAAGGGTGGGGTGGGGTGGCGCAAGAACCTCGACTTTTCAAGCTGATGGCTGTCTCAACTAAAGTCTTCAGGATGTTCCTCAATTAGCTTTTTCGCTTGGGTTCCGGCGCGGAGCATCCGTTCGTTTGCATCGAAGTTGCGATTGTAAGTTTTGAGCTTAGCTTGTAGCTCCGCCGCTGCCTCCCGTGCGTAGAGAGGGATTCCTGGTTCTTTTCCAAGCACCTTTACGTAAGCGTTCACTAATTTGCCAAATGAAAGTTGAATGTCCTCTTCCTGTTTGCGATGGTCAATTTCTTGCTGACGAACAAGATACAGGTGCGTGATGAGGAGGGAAATTAAACCTCCGCCGAATCGGGGCAACGCTCTATCCAACTGATGTTTGCTACTGTGACTTTCTATTTGGCGCCACATGACCATGGAGAGTACTCTGTCCTGCATGGAAAATGTGCTGAGTTTTATCGCCCACTATCCACGATCCTCTGGAAAGTGCTGTTACCACTGAAAATCGTAAAACTCAGCTACATAGAGAGTTCTGCTTGGAAAGCCTGGGACAGCAGGAGAGAATTGAACGGTGCTGGGGTCCTTCGCTGCGCTCAGGATGACACTTAAAATCAAAAGCAAGACAGAAGCAAGTACAAGGTCAACTTCTCCACGTTAGCCAACCGAGTGCTGGAGAGTTGCTGCCAGCAGTGATCACGCAGATTGCGCACTTCCTGAATTAAAGCAAAGCACATTTTATAGCTGGTTATTCCTCGTGGCTGCAGCCGAAGAACTCTTCGACTTTGCGGATGTCAGTGGTGCGGGTGTAGGGGGGGAGGCTTTCGACGAAGACTTTGCCGTAGCGCATTTTGAGGATGCGGTTGTCGAGGAGGACGAGGAGGCCGCGGTCATTGAGGGAGCGGATAAGGCGTCCGAAGCCTTGTTTGAGGGTGATGACGGCGGCGGGGACGGAGTAGTCGAAGAAGGAGTTGCCGCCATCTTCGTCGATGGCGCGGCTGCGGGCCTGGACAATTGGGTCCGAGGGGACGGCGAAGGGAATTTTGTCGATGATGACACAGCTTAACTGCTCGCCCTGGACATCGACACCCTGCCAGAAGGAGGAGGTGGCGAAGAGAACGGCGTTGGGGGTGGCGCGGAACTCCTCGATGAGGGCGGTTTTGGGGGCAGAGCCTTGGAGAAGCATGGGGTAGTCAAGCTGTCCGAGAAGAGCGTCGTGAACCTGCTGCATCTGGGAGTGGCTGGTGAAGAGGCAGAAGGCGCGCCCGCGGGTGATGTCGAGCAGTTGGCGGATGCGGATGGTGGCCTGCTGGGTGAAGTCGGCGTCGCGGGGGCCGGGCATGTCTTTGGGGACGTAGAAGATGGCCTGGGATTCGTAGTCGAAGTGGGAGGGGACGACGAGCTCGCGGGCGTTTTCAAGGCCGAGGCGTCCCTTGATGTAGTCAAAGCCGTTGGCGACGGCGAGGGTGGCGGAGGTGAGGACGATGGATTCGAAGCGGTCAAACAGGGACTGACGGAGGATGGCGGAGACATCGATAGGGGTGGCCTGGAGGAAGACGTTTTCGACCTTGGCAAATTTGCCGCGTCCGCCACGGCGCTCGATCCAATAGACGGTGTTTTTTTCGTGGCTCTCCATGAGGAAGCAGAGCTGGGCGTGGAGTTCGTCGGTGCGGCGGATGAGGTTGTGGACCTCGTCGGGCTTGCCGGGGATGGCCTGGAGCTCGGAGTGGAGCTGGCGGATGACATTCTTGAAGCCGATGAACTCAGAGCCGCACTCTTCTAGGAAGTCGTCGCGGTTGGTGAAGGCGAAGCGGCCATCGCCCTCAGGGAGCAGGGAGAAGAAGAACTGAGAGCGCTCGCGGACGCGGGAGGAGAGCTGGATGAGGTCGGTGGAGATGACGTTCTTGTCGCGAGTGATGATCTCGATGTCGCGCAGAAGGTCCTCAACCTTGAGGTTGGAGACGGTGATGCCGAAGTAGCTGGTGGCGACGTCCTCGAGCTCGTGGGCCTCGTCAAAGATGACGCAGGCGGCGGCGGGGAGGACTCCGGCGTCGGGAGCTTTGTCGGCGGCGAGCTTGACGGAGAGGTCGGCGAAGAAGAGGTGGTGGTTGACGATGATGATGTCACTCTCGGCAGCCTGGCGGCGCATGGTGGTGATGAAGCAGCGCTCGAACTCCGTACACTTGCTGCCGACGCAGTGCTCGGCACCGGCGTTGAGCTTGCCCCAGAGGGGAGTGTTCTCAGGGAGGGTGGTGAGTTCGGCGCGGTCTCCGGTGGGAGTTTGCTTGTCCCAGTCGAGGAGGGTGCGGAATTCGTTGATCTCGTCGAGCCCGTTGAGGACGGGCTGGTCGGTGAGGTCGTAGAGCTTTTTGCGGCAGAGGTAGTTCTGGCGGCCCTTCATGTAGCAGACGCGGAGGCGGGGTTCCCCTTCCACGGCTTCGCCAAACAAGGCGTGTTCCAGGAAAGGGACGTCCTTGAAGAAGAGCTGCTCCTGAAGGTTCTTGGTGCCGGTGGAGACGATGACGCGCTTGCCGCTCTTGATGATGGGGAGAAGGTAGGCGAGGGTCTTGCCGGTGCCGGTTCCGGCTTCGACAATGAGGTGGCGCTTTTCGGTGATGGCCTCCTCGACGGCGGTGGCCATGGCGAGCTGTCCGCGGCGGAACTCGTAGGCGGGATGACGCTGGGAGAGCACGCCGGAGGGTCCGAAAAACTGGTAGAGCGAGAGGCGGGATAGCTGGACGGATTGGGTGGGCTCGGGCACTGACCTCTATAATAGACGGTGAAGCGTTGTGGGATGCGTCTAGGTCGGCGCTGCGCTAGCCGGAGGGAAATGGCCGGAAGGGCTTAAGGGCGGGAGCGGAGGGAAGTGGCTGGAAAGCCTTACGGGCGGTAGTGGAGGGAAGTGGCTGCGCTGGGGTCCTTCGCTACGCTCAGGATGACACTTCAAAGAAACAATGGCAAAGGCAAGAGCAAGAACGACTGCAAGAGCAGAGGCAAGAGCAAAGG
>CAILAZ010000052.1 GCA_903832295.1 uncultured Acidobacteriota bacterium | reverse complement strand
GTCGGTTTGCCCGATTGGTCGGTGAGCCCGGAGCCCGAACCGGGGCCGCGCGGGGCGGCCAGCCTAATAAGCTGGAAGCAACGAGAGCAGGTCTGGTAAGGGTCTAACGCAAGCTGCTGGTCGAGGTGAATCGGTTCCAAAACCTCGGGATTCGTGTTTCTACCCGCCTCATTCTCCCGCCTCAACCGTAAGTTTCAGCCCCATTGCCTGGGTCACCGCCGGGGTCCATTCAAGCCTTCTTTTGGCTTGAGTGGGGCAGTTTGAATGCAAATAATCATACGGGTGCGGGTGGCAGCGGCTATGCGAGTTACTATGCTTCCGGCGCGCTCAACGCGGCAACGCTGGGCGGCGTGGTGGCGCTCTCCAATATCTACAACTCGCGCTTGCAGCCGCTCACACTTCAGGCTACCGGCCCCGGCGGAACGCTGATGAGCCGGACGTATGACTTCGGGCTGGGCGTAAACGACAACGGCGCGGTCCGTGGCATCACGGACGGACTGGACAGCTTCAACATCTCGAACCGGCCCATGGGCTCGGCTGGGTTCAGCTACGATGCCCTGAACCGGCTGACGCAGGCACAGAGCACCGGCACGGACTGTAGTCCGGCAGGCTCGACGACCAGGAACTGGGGCAACACCTACACGGTGGACCCGTGGGGAAACTTAACCAACAAAGGCGCGGTTTCCGGGCTTACCGGTTGCGTTTCGGAGTTGCTCAACCAGCCCGTTGGCGTCAATAATCGTGTCAGCGGGACGAACGTTCACGACGCGGCGGGCAACATGATTCAGAATGGCGCTCTGGTGTACGACCGGGAGAATCGGCTCGCGTCGGCGGGAGGCGAGAGCTACGTCTACGACGGAGACGGCCAGCGCGTGGCCAAGACAGGTTCGACCACGATGCTCTACTGGACCGGCGTGACCGGCGCGATCATCGCCGAATCGGATGCAGCAGGAGTGCTGAGCGCGGAGTACGTGTTCTTCAACGGGCAGCGCATCGCTCGCGTGGACAACCCGGCCAGCGCGCCGGTGGCGCACTACTACGTCGCGGACAATCTCGGCTCGGCCACGGTGATTGCCAGCGAGGCGGGAGCCGTAGAGCGCGAGCAAATGTACTATCCCTACGGCGGCGAACGCTGGTCGCAGGGCTCCGACACGAACCGATACAAGTTCACCGGCAAAGAACGCGACACCGAAACTGGACTGGACTACTTCGGGGCTAGATACTACGGCTCCAACATGGGTAGGTGGATGAGCCCCGACTACAACGGAAGTGATGATGGAATATGCCGTAAGCACGAATACCTATGGTAGCAACGCTCCGATGCCAACCCTTCAGGATGCGAAGGATGATCTGTTGCAGAGCACGGCTCCCGGATTGGTATCCGACGTCTTAAGTTTTCTGATTTTTACGCCTGAAAACAATCAAGATCCCTATCGGCTGTTCACGACTCGGTACTGTGGCCCGGGCGGAGCCGGAACCACAACTGGAGTCATCGATGCGGCTTGTAAAGCGCACGATGAATGCTATGCCGCAGCAGGGCTGTCAGCCAATAGCAATACCTCAGGGGCAATATTGAGTTTAAACCAGGCCTCAGCAGCGCAATCGTGCAATCAGGCACTCTATGACGCTGCGCGAATGAATAACAATACCCCTGGATCGAAGGCGCTTCAATGGTGGCTCACAAATGGCGACACGGTGAAGCCGTTCGCAGGATTTAACGTGCTTGCACCCGGGACGGCGGTGGTGCCATGGTAACCCAAAAGAAGTCGCACAGAGGTCTACGAAGCTTGTTCCTGATCTGCTTTGCCATTCTGGTTATTCTTGCAGTTGCGTATGGAATCACTCTTGCATTTGTCTACTTGGCGTCGGGGGCGCCAACGGCAGGAGTATGTGTCTGGCTGTTGATGATTGCTTCGCTATTTCTGTACTTCCGATGGCCATGGACTAGTGCGATTGTAAGTTGGATCGAAATAGCCAGGGCGTTTCATCAAGCGATGGCATGGGAGATCAAATCACTAGGGTTCCTATCTGTTCTAAATGTTACGTTTCTCCTTGCGGCACATGTAGGGGTACTCTCATACGTGCTAATGAAGCGAGAGAAAAAACAAGGCGAGCAGTGTGCCTGAGCGACTATATTTCTACCGGCAAAGAACGCGATACCGAAACCGGATTGGACTACTTCGGAGCCAGATACTACGCCAGCAACATGGGACGGTGGATGAGCCCGGACTGGAGTGCCAAAGCCGAGCCTGTACCGTACGCGAAGCTTGGCGATCCCCAGACGCTCAACCTGTACGCGTACGTCGGCAATAATCCTCTGCGCAGGGCTGACGCGGAGGGCGGGTGGCCCATCCAACGCGTTTTTCGTTGGGTGGGGGCTGTTGCCGTTGCTGTAGTCCTTGCAGTTGCTCCTGCTCGCGGCTAAGCTGACACAATGCCTTGGGGACTCCGGCGCTTTCACCAATCCGGGCAGAGCCACTTTGGTACTTTCTGCTGTCACCGGCGGCATGACAAGCTCGGCACCGCTGAGACGCGCTCTGTCTTTGAAGCAGGATTGGAGCGGGTGCGTCGATGCTACGCGCTGCGCGTCTATGGCTATGTTGTCATGCCGGAACATGTGCATTTGCTGGTGAGTGAACCGCTCCGCAAGACGCTGGCCGTGGCCCTTCAGTCGCTCAAGCAAGGAGTCTCGCGCCGTCTGATTGGCGACTCCGACCACTTCTGGCAGCCGGGTGCCCCATCCAACGCGCTTTTCGTTGGGTGGGGTAGTTGACCTTGCTCTTGCTCGTGCACTGGACTCTGTCGGGTGCCCATCTTCGCCGCGCCTCTGTTGCGAGCTAAGGTGGAAAGCAACATGCCAGCCTCACTCGGTGTTGACCTTCGCCGGCACCCTACGTCCTCCTGCACTTCCACGGAACCTCCGTCAGCCGTCCCGTCTTCACGTCGTACACAAATCCCCGCAGGATCAATTCCTTCCGCACCCACGAGTGGGACGCCAATCTCTCCAGTTGCTCTTCCACGTTCTTCGCCACATCCTTGAACGCGTAGAACCGCACCGGAAGATTCGCCGGCTTCCCGGCCTTCTCCTCCATCAGCGCGTGCATCTCCTCGTCGCTTGCCTTCTGCAGACCGCAGTCCGTGTGGTTGATCACCATCACCTCTTCGGTCCCCAGCATGTAGTGTGAGATCAGCAGCGACCGGATCGCGTCGTCCGTCGCAATCCCCCCGGCGTTGCGGATAAAGTGTGCGTCGCCAAAATCGATTCCCAGCGCATGGCGGTCCAACCGGGTATCCATGCACATCAGCACTGCCAGCTTCCGCCGCGGCTGCGGCGAATATAGGGACGCGTCGTGCGTCTCTTTGTACTGCGCGTTCGCCGCCAGCACCTCGTCAATCACGCTCATCGGACACTCCGCGCTACTTCTTGCGTTCCACCAGGTAGCGTGCAATTTCCTTTAGAGTACTCGCCCGCTCGCCAAAGCTGTCCAGTGACGAGCACGCCGTGCGAATTAGCTGTGCCGCCATCTCCTCGGCCTTCTCCAGCCCGAACAGCGCCGGATACGTCACCTTCTCTGCCGCCACGTCCTTGCCCGCCGTCTTCCCAAGCTGCTCGCTCGTCTGCGTCACGTCCAGGATGTCGTCCGCAATCTGGAACGCCAATCCCGCTGCGCGTCCAAACTCCTTCACTCGCTGCACCTCTACCACCTTCGCGCCCGCGTAGTAACAGCCCGTCAGCAGGGAAGAGACAATCAGCGCTCCGGTCTTCGCCCGGTGAATGTACTCCAGCGTCGGCAGATCCGGCCGCACGTGCTCGGACTCCAGGTCCACCACCTGCCCGCCGATCATCCCGTCAATCGTTCCCGTCCCGTGCGCCAGCTCTTCAATGATCCTGACCCGAGCCTCAGCCGGACATCGCAGCCGCGCCATCACCTCGTACGCCTGCATCTGCAGCGCATCGCCAGCCAGGATCGCCGTCGCCTCGCCAAACGCCTTGTGGCACGTCGGCCTTCCCCGTCGCAGATCGTCGTTGTCCAGCGCCGGCAGATCGTCGTGCACCAGCGAGTAAGTGTGCAGCATCTCAATCGCCGCCCCCAGCTCATCGACGCCGTCGGGCAGCGTGCCGCTCACCATCCGTGCAGACTCCATGCACAGAATCGGACGCAGCCGCTTGCCTCCGGCAAAAACGCTGTGGCGCATCGCCTGGTGAATGGAACTCGGATACTGCGTCGCGGCCGGCAACAAACGTTCCAGCGCCGCGTCGGCAGCCTTCTGACCTTGGATTAAAGTTTCTTTCAGCATGGACGCAAAAAGTGTATCAGCGCAGCCCTTCGGGAAGCCAGTGCTGGCCTCTGAGCCGTGAATTACCCAAGCAATACCCACGCCGGCAAGAGTCGCAAATCAACAATAACCGGCTCTGCCAATCGTTGCGGACCTCCCTCAACCATTGCCTCAATACCAACTACAGCTCTTTCAACCATTGCCCCCAATGACAATCCTCAGTCCGCCTGTCGCGGCTGTCTGCGCAACGGAAAAAGCCCCGCCAATGGCAGGGCTGCAAAGCGCGTGCACTCAAATTATGCCGCAATCGCCACATGATGTTTGGTCACACTGCGTGACGCGCGCAGTATCGAGCGGATGTCCTGCGGATGGCAGAACTCGGCGGCGCCCGCATTCAACGCGGCCATCCACAGCTTCTCATCCGGCGAGCGATGAGTTCCCACAATTACCAGGTCGTCAAAACTGTCCGACATCCGCCGTATCTCTTCCAGTCCTATCAATTCCAGGTCGAGCACCGCCACTCGCGCTTCGTGCCGCAGCAGCAATGTGCGCAGCTCCACGCCGCTGTTCGCTACCGCAACGCGGGCGAAGTGCGCATGAAGGTCGTTCGCTAGTTCCCCCGTGATATACGGGTCTTTCTGTGCAATCACTACAGTAGGCAACGGCATAATCTCTCCGGACAACAACTGCCCGCGCCTTGCGGCGCAGCAATCGGAAAGAGGGTTTCCAGTTGACGTGCGGGAATGGGGCTATTTTACTTGCTTTCTACACCATCGCCGAATGCTTCGGCTCGCAACCTGCCATCCTTTTTCAGAAGGATTTCTATCTTGCCTTCCGCCGCTTCAAGTTCCTTGCGGCACGAACCGGAAAGCGTTATGCCCTCTTCAAAGAGTTTCAATGACTGTTCCAGCGGCAGATCGCCTTTCTCCATCTCCTTGACGATCCCTTCCAGCCTCTGCAAGCATTCTTCGAATTTGGGCAACTCATCCTCCACGTTGGCTTCATTCTACTGCAATCGTGCGCTGCTGACGCATTTCCTAAGGCAAAATCCAGAGCACGTTTTCGGTCAATAGACCAGCGTCGCATCACGCAGGAAGTCGTAGTTTCCGGCCGCTGTAATCCTGACATTCTCCAGCCTGCGAGTGTGCACTAGTACATTGTCTGACCACCACAGATTCACATACGGAAGGTCGCGTCCAACAATCTCCTGAATCTCCGCGTATGCCGCCGCCCGCTCCTTCTCATCCACGCTGCGCCGTCCCCGCGCAATCAGCGCATCCACCTCTGGGTTGGAGTAATACCCGCGATTGGCGCGCTTGGGAGCAAAGCTCGCCGAGTCGAACACATTCTCAAACACATCCGGATCCTGATTGCTTCCGCCCACCCAGCGCAGCGAGTACAGCTGAAATGCGCCCTTCACCACATCCGCATAGAACGTCGCAAATTCATAGCTGCGGATGTCCAGGGCAATCCCCACCTCGCGCAACTGCTGCTGCAGCACCGCGCACAGCAACCGCGTTGTCTCGTCGGTTGAGGTCTTCATCACCAGGTGGATGCGCACTCCGTCGGCCCCTGGCCGGTAGCCCGCTTCATCCAGCAACTCACGCGCCTTCGCCGTGTCATGGAGGTAGGTCTTAGCCTGTTTGTCGTAGGCCCAATGTTGTGGCGGCAGCACGCTGTTCGCCGGGCGAGCCATGTCATGCCACAGGTAGTGAATCAGCGGCCCTCGATCGATTGCATACGCCAGCGCCTGCCGCACTCTTGGGTTCTTCAGAATCGGATCACGCAGATTCATCGCCAGGTATTGGTAGCTGGTTCCCGGTGCCTGCTCCACCGCCAGCCTCGGATTTCCAGCCAGTGCGGGAATCATGTCGCCGGGCAGCGCATTGATCTCCACGTCCGCCGATCCCTTGCGCAACTCCAGCGCACGCGTCGTTGCATCCGGCACCACGTTGAAGCGCACCCTGGCCACTCCCGCATGCTTGCCCCAGTACTGCTCGTTGCGTTCGATCACAACCTCGCGGTCCGGCGTCTCGGAGACAAAGCGAAAAGGTCCCGTGCCCACCGGATGCCGTGACAACTCCTCACCCGCGCCCTTCGGCACCACGCCCATCGCGCCGTCCGACAGATTCCAGAGCAGCGCCGCATAAGGCTCCTTCAGGTGGATGACAACCGTGAAGTCATCCGGGGTCTCCACCCGTTCCACGTAGCGATAGGCGCTCGTCTTGGCCGAGCGTATCTTCCCGCTCAGCAGCGAATCCAGCGTCCACTTCACGTCCCCCGCGCTCAGCGCCCGGCCGTCGTGGAAGTGCACATCGCGCCGCAGATGAAAGATGTAAGTAAGCGGGTCGGGAATCTGCCAGCTCTCCGCAAGCCGCGGCTGCAACTCAAAATTCTCATCGCGCCGCACCAGTCCCTCAAAAATCAGCTCCCCGATGCGTTCCGACTGCGCGTCCGTTCCTACCCTCGGGTCCAGGTTCAGGGGCGAGCTTTCAATCAGCATCACTGCCGTCGCTGCCTCCGGCTTCTGCCGCGCGCAGGAGCCGAGCAGCGCGCACAGCGCCATCGCCACCAGTGCCATCGCCTTACACATAGCTCACCTTGCCCAGCACCACCTCGCGCCCCGCCCCCGTCGCGCCCGGTACATTCGACGCCTCGCGATGCCAGCTCTGGTAGGCCAGTACGGCGAAGGCTACCGCCTCTTTCGCCTGTGATGGCAAACCCACCGCCTCCGTCGTCAGCACCTCTACTCCTCCTTCGGCCACCTCGCTGCGGATCATCTCCATAAGCGTCCGATTGCGCGTGCCGCCGCCGGAGACGAACAAATCCTGGTACTCGTGCTCTTCCGCAAGCCGCCGCACCGAACTGCCGATCGAGCGTGCCGTCAGCGCCGTCGCCGTGGCCAGCACGTCCTGCTTCTTTGCCCCGCCGCACTGCTTCAGGAACTCCCGCACGTACTCACGCCCGAACTCCTCGCGCCCTGCCGTGCGCGGACCTTTTCGCCGGAAGAACGGGTGCCTCATGCTCCTGGTCAGCACCGCGCCCAGCACTTCGCCCTCGGCCGCCAACTTGCCACCTTCGTCAAACGGCAGCCCGAAGAGCTTCTCGCAGACGCCGTCCATCACCATGTTTCCCGGCCCGGTGTCGAACGCCTGAATCTGCTCAGGAGACGCCGCCGCTGGAATCGCAGTGAGATTTCCAATGCCGCCGATGTTCTGCACAATCCGCCCCCGCTGGGGATGGCGAAACAGCAGCAAATCCAGGAAGGGAACAAGAGGCGCGCCCTGTCCGCCTGCGGCCATATCAGAAGGGCGGAAATCGCTCACCACGGGAATCCCCAGCCGCCCTGCCAGCACTGCGCCATCGCCAATCTGCAGCGTGCATGCAATCTTTCGCCCCAGGTATTTCGCCGCGAGCCCTTGGTGATAGATCGTCTGACCATGACAGCCCACCAGGTCGCAGACCGTCCCCAGCCGGCGTTGTGCGCGCTGCACACAGTCGGCGTAGATCTCCGCCAGTAGAAAGTTCAGCCGTGCCAGTTCGGCCACCGGAATGGCGGGCGCGTTCATCGCGCTGAGAACCGCCTGCCGTACCGCTGCGGGGTAGGGAAATGCCCGATGCGCCAGCAGCTCAAAGCGCGTGCGGAAACGCCGCCCCGTGAGCTGCACAATGGCAACATCCACGCCATCGGCAGAGGTTCCGCTCATCACGCCGGCAACGATCATCTGCACGTCCTTTCGCAGCCGCTTGGCCGCAGAAATTCCCGAAGCGGTGAAAGGCCGATTGTACTATTTGCGGAGTTGCAAGTTGGAAGGGTTTCTACTTCTGTGCCAGCGCCCGTGCCTTGGCAGCGCACTCCGTGCAGAATGTCTGCTCCTTCAAGTCGATCCACTCCACGGCGTGCGAGCTTGACATCACGCAGCGATAGTCGTCGCAGTGGTGCAGCTCCAGCGTGTGTCCCAGTTCATGGATGGACTCGATCAGCAGGCGCCGCGCGAGCAGGTTCACGTCCGCCGGCATCCCGTAGAACTCCTGGCGCAGGCGCGCATAGGAGACCACCGAGCACTTGCCGCCCATCTGCGCTTCGCCGAAGACAAACGTAAGGATCGGTATATATAAATCTACGGGAGTAACGCCCAGCACCCGCCAGGTTTTCCAGTTCGCATACTGCTGCATCCGCCCCAGCAGTTCACTGGAGTGGTACTGGCCGCGCTCGGAGTGAAATGCAAACTCCGGGCGCAGTGGGGGACTCAGAATCTCGCACCGGATGTGGAAGGCCTCGGAGAGCTCCGAGCGCAACCAGTCCAGCATCGGTTCGTGGGGTCCCCCGATTGGAAGTAGCTGTAGTACCTTCATCGATTTTCAGGCGCTGCCAGTATCTGTTTGCTCCAGCCGTACTTCTTCAGTTTATGATGCAGCGTCACGCGATCAATTTCCAGGATCTCGGCGGCGCGGGTCTGGTTGCCGCCGCATTCGTCCAATACCCGCAGAATGTGCGATTTCTCAATGTCCTCAAGCGAACGTGCATCCGCCATCGGCGGCGCCGTGGTGGCGTGCGGCTGAATCGTGAAGTCGCGCTCGCGCAACTCTGGCTCCTGCGAGACTACCATCGCCCGCTCCACTGCGTTTTCCAGCTCGCGAATATTTCCCGGCCAGTGATACTGCTGAAGCAGATCCATCGCCCGCGGATTCACCCGCAAAATCTTCTTGTTCATGTCGCGTGAGAACTTCCGCACAAAGTGATCCACCAGCATCGGAATATCATCGCGGCGCTCGCGCAGCGGCGGCAGTTCGATGCGGAACACGTTCAGCCGGTAGTAGAGATCGGGACGGAAGCGGCCTTCGTCAATCTGCTGCTCCAGCGGCTTATTGGTCGCGGCCACGCAGCGGAAGTCCACCTTGATCGCCGTGTTGCCGCCCACGCGCACAATCTCGCGCTCCTGCAGCACGCGCAGCATATCGGTCTGCGTGCGCAGGCTGATGTCGCCAATTTCGTCCAGGAAAACTGTGCCGCCTTCGGCTACTTCAAACTTGCCCTTCTTGCGATACTGCGCCCCCGTGAACGCGCCTTTTTCGTGGCCAAACAGTTCGCTTTCCAGCAGCGTCTCGGTCAGCGCGCCGCAGTGGATGGCCACCAGCGGATGGTAGCGCCGCGGGCTGGCAAAGTGGATGGCGCGCGCCACCAGTTCCTTGCCCGTGCCGCTCTCGCCTGTAATCAGTACCGTCGCGTCGGTCGGGCCAACCGTCTCTATCGCCTCAAACACGCGCTTCATCGCCGAGCTCTGCCCCACCATGTTGTCGGGCTTTGACACTTCGTCCACGGTCTCGCGCAGCCGCACGTTTTCTTCCCGCGTCTTGCGGTGGGAGAGCGCGTTCTGCATCAGGTGCGCAATCTCATCGGGATCAAGGGGCTTGGTCACATAGTCATATGCGCCGTTCTTCAGCGCCGCCACCGCCGTCTCCACCGACGCATAACCGGTCATCATGATCACGATCAGGTTGGGATCGAGCTCGTGGATTCGCCGTTGCAGTTCGATGCCGTCGGTCCCGCGCATCTTGATGTCCAGCAGGGCGATGTCCCACGGATGTTCTGCCAGCCGCAGCAGTCCTTCGCTGGCGTTCTCCGCCGTTCCCACCTCGTAGCCCTCTTCGCGGAACCACTTGTTCAGCGAATCGCGCACACTCAACTCATCATCCACAATCAGCAGACGGCCCTTTGTCTCGCTCACGTTCCCGCTCCCGCGCCATGGCGCTTCGCGCTAATTACCCGATGTAGCCTGCGCGCGCGCTGCATCTGTTTGTGCCGCACGCACCGGCAGAATGATTCGGAAGGTGGTCCCCACGCCAAGCTCGGAGACAACTTCGATCTGGCCTCCGTGGCGCTCCACAATTCCCTTGGATACCGCAAGTCCCAGCCCAACGCCCTTACCCACTTCCTTCGTCGTGGTGAAGGGATCAAATATCTGTGGCAGAATTTCCGGCGGAATACCCACTCCGTCGTCCCGAACCTGCAACTCGAGATGGTCGCCTTCCGGCAGCACACGCGTGGATACCCACAGGTTGCCTCCGTGAGGCATTGCGTCAATCGCATTGATGACCAGCGCCAGCGCCACCTGTTCAATCTGTGCCGCGTCGCACTGCAATGGCGGCAGGTTCCTGTCCAGGTCCACCTGCAACAGAACGCCGCTCATCTCCGCCTTGTGCTCCGCCAGCCGGATCGTCCGCGAAATCACCGTATTCAGATCCGACAGGCTCAGGTTCATCGGCGACGTTCGCGAGAACGACAGCAGGTTCTGCAGCAGTTCGCCGCAGCGCTTGCTCTCGCTCGCAATCAGGTCCAGTGACTCCATCGCTTCTTTCTTCTGTTCCTCGCC
>CAILAZ010000051.1 GCA_903832295.1 uncultured Acidobacteriota bacterium | reverse complement strand
CGGCCCGTAGCCGGCTTGCCGCCCAGGGCAATCACGCGCTCGTTCTCCTCGCGGAAGCGGAACTTGTCGATCTGCTGTTCCAGAAGGAAGTTCGTATCTCCCACGTCCTCGATCTTCACCCAGCGCAGCATCTGGCGAACGATCACCTCGATGTGCTTGTCGCTGATGGCCACGCCCTGCAGACGGTAGACCTCCTGGATCTCGTTCACCAGGTAGGCCTGCAGTTCCTTTTCGCCGAGCACGGCCAGAATGTCATGCGGATTCAGCGGGCCATCCATCAGCTGTTCGCCGGCACGGATGCGTTCGCCTTCCTGCATGTTGATGTGGATGCCGCGCGGCACCGAGTATTCCTTCTCGGTTCCGTCGTCGCCCACCACGTAGATCTTGCGCTGGCCCTTGGCAACTTCGCCGAACTTCACCACACCGTCGATCTCGCTGATGATGGCCGTCTCGCGGGGCTTGCGGGCCTCGAAGAGTTCGACCACACGCGGCAGACCGCCCGTGATGTCCTTCGTCTTGGTGGTCTCGCGAGGAATCTTCGCCAGCACATCGCCGGGGGAGACCTCGTCGCCGTCCTGCACCATGAGGTGAGCACGCGAGGGCATCAGGTAACGCTTGTTGCCCTTGGCTCCCTTGATGACCAGCGCCGGTTGGCGCTTTTCATCCGGGGAATCCATCACAACGTGGCGCGACAGTCCGGTGACTTCATCCACTTCTTCCTGCAGCGTGGTGCCGTCGATCAAGTCCTTGAAGGCTACCGCGCCGCCGATTTCAGTGATGATGGAGAAGGTGTAGGGATCCCACTCGAGCAGCGTCTGTCCGAGTTTGACCTGGTCGCCTTCATTCACCTTGAGGTGGGCGCCGTACACAACTGCGTAGCGTTCCTTTTCACGGCCCTTGTCACCCAGCACAACGATGGAGCCGTTGCGGTTCATCACTACCAGGCCGCCATCCTTGCTGCGAACGGTCTGCAGGTTGATGAAGCGGATGGTGCCGGTGTTCTTGGCTTCCTGGCGCGACTGCTCGCTGACTCGCGAGGCCGTGCCGCCGACGTGGAAGGTACGCATGGTGAGCTGGGTTCCGGGTTCGCCGATGGACTGGGCGGCGATGACGCCGACCGCTTCACCGAGCTCGACCAGGCGGCCTGAGGCGAGGTTACGTCCGTAGCACTTGACGCAAACTCCACGCTTGGATTCGCAGGTGAGGACGGAGCGAATCTTGACCCGTTCGATGCCCGCAGCCTGGATGCCGACCGAGAGATCCTCGGTGATTTCCTGGTTGATGTCTACGATGACGTTGCCTTCGTAGTCCTTGATCTTCTCCAGCGAGACGCGGCCCACGATGCGGTCGCGCAGCGCTTCGATGACGTCGCCGGCTTCCACGATGGAGCCGACATAGATGCCGTCGGCGGTGCCGCAATCGTATTCGCTGATGATTACGTCCTGCGAAACATCTACGAGGCGGCGGGTGAGGTAGCCCGAGTCGGCGGTTTTGAGCGCCGTATCGGCCAGGCCCTTACGTGCGCCGTGGGTCGAGATGAAGTACTGCAGCACGGTCAGGCCTTCACGGAAGTTTGCCGTGATCGGGGTCTCGATGATTTCGCCGGAAGGCTTGGCCATCAGGCCGCGCATGCCGGAGAGCTGACGAATCTGTTGCTTCGAACCGCGGGCGCCCGAATCGGCCATGACGTAAATCGGGTTGATGATGCCGGCCTTGTCGCGCTTCTGCATGTCGCCGAACATCTCGTCGGCCACTTTTTCCGTGATGCCCGACCAGATTTCGACAACCTTGTTGTAGCGTTCGCCCTGGGTGATGGCACCGTCGAGGTACTGGCGTTGCACGGCGATCACCTGGTTCTGCGCGTCGTTGACCACCGCGGCCTTTGAGGCAGGAATGACCATGTCATCGATGCCGATGGAAAGACCCGAACGGGTGGCAGCCTGGAAGCCCAGCGTCTTGACCTCGTCCAGCATGCGGACGGTGGTCTCAAGGCCGAACTTGAGGTAGCAGAAGTTCACCAACTGGCTGATGCCCTTCTTCTTGAGCAGGCCGTTGATGTACGGCATTTCAGCGGCGGCAACCCGCAGGCGGTCATTCAGAATCGCGCGGCCCACCGTGGTGTTGATGAACTGGCGGTTGAGCTGCACCGGCTCGGTGTGGATGATCTCCTGGTCGTCATATGCGGTGGTAAGATCGACGACTTCGCCGGTGTAGCGCAGACGGATCGGGGTCAGGGTTTCAACCTCGCCAGCCTCGCGCGCCAGCAAAACTTCTTCAATGTTGGCAAAGGCGCGGCCTTCGCCCTTGGCGTCCACCTTGGCCTTGGTCAGGTAATAGATGCCGAGCACCATGTCCTGCGTAGGAACGGTAATCGGCTGGCCCGACGCGGGCGACAGGATGTTGTGCGAGGCCAGCATCAGAACGCTGGCTTCTACCTGCGCTTCCGGCGACAGCGGAATGTGCACGGCCATCTGATCGCCGTCGAAATCGGCGTTGAAGGCGGTGCAGACCAGCGGGTGAATCTTGATCGCCTTGCCTTCCACCAGCACCGGCTCGAAAGCCTGAATGCCAAGGCGGTGAAGGGTTGGGGCGCGGTTCAACATCACCGGATGGTCCTTGATGACCTCTTCCAGGATGTCCCACACAATCGGTTCCTGCTGCTCCACCATCTCCTTTGCCTGCTTGATGGTGCTGCAGTGGCCGGTCTGTTCCAGGCGGTGGTAGATGAAGGGCTTGAACAGCTCGAGCGCCATCTTCTTGGGCAGGCCGCACTGGTGCAGCTTGAGGTCCGGACCAACCACGATGACCGAACGTCCCGAGTAGTCAACGCGCTTGCCGAGAAGGTTCTGACGGAAGCGGCCCTGCTTGCCCTTGAGGGTGTCACTGAGCGACTTGAGCGGACGGTTGTTGGCGCCGCGCAACACGCGGCCGCGGCGGCCGTTGTCAAACAGCGCGTCCACCGCCTCCTGCAGCATGCGCTTTTCATTGCGCACGATGACTTCGGGAGCGTGCAGGTCCATCAGCTTCTTCAAGCGGTTATTGCGGTTGATGACGCGGCGGTACAGGTCATTCAAGTCCGAGGTAGCAAAGCGGCCGCCATCGAGTGGAACCAGCGGGCGCAGCTCCGGCGGAATGACCGGGATCACGTCGAGAATCATCCAATGCGGCTTGTTGCCGCTCTTGCGGAAGGCCTCGGTGACCTTGAGGCGCTTGGCATACTTCAAGCGCTTCT
>CAILAZ010000050.1 GCA_903832295.1 uncultured Acidobacteriota bacterium | reverse complement strand
GATCTCGCTACAAGGGATTTCAACAGAGCTACGTTGACATTGTTTCCACCGTAAATTCCGATCCCCGTGCCTTCGTTTTGAATGGCTCCAACGCCACCGCCGACACCGACGCCGGATGTCCCAGCACCTTGTTCTCGCTCACCAGGGCTGCCGCCGTCACCTGCGGCATCATGAAGCCGGAGTTCAACCCCGCGCCCGTCGCCAGGAATGCCGGAAGCCCCTCGCTCAGCGCCGGGTTCACCAGCCGCTCAATCCTCCGCTCGCTGATTCCCGCCAGCGCCGAGATCGAAATCGCCAGGAAGTCCAGCGCAAACGCAATCGGCTGTCCGTGGAAGTTTCCTCCCGACAGCACTTCGCCCTCCGCCACCTCTCCGGCCTTCACCTTCCCCGGCTTCACAAACACCAGCGGGTTATCCACCGCCGAATTCATCTCCGTCTCAAACACCTGCCGCGCGTAGGCCAGCACGTCCAGCACCGCGCCGTGCACCTGCGGAATGCAGCGCATCGAGTAGGCGTCCTGCACCCGCTTGCAGTCCCGGTGCCGCTCCCGCAGCAGTGAACCTTCCAGCATCGTACGCAACCGCTTTGCAACCAGCACCTGCCCGGCGTGCGGACGCGCCTGGTGAATCCGCTCATCGAACGCCACGTCCGTACCCTGCAGCGTATCCAGCGAAATCGCTCCCAGCACGTCGGCCGTTACCGCCAGCGTGCGCGCCTCCAGCAGGGCCAGCGAACCCACCGCCAGCATTGCCTGCGTCCCGTTGATCAGCGAAATTGCCTCCTTCGCCTCCAGCCGGATGGTCGCAATCTGCGCCGCCTTCATCGCTTCGCCGCCGTCCATCATCCGGCCCTCGAACCAGGACTCGCCCTCGCCGATCAGTACCAGCGCCAGGTGTGCCAGCGGCGCCAGGTCGCCCGATGCGCCCACCGATCCCTGCGAAGGAATCACCGGATGCACGCCCCGGTTCAGCATGTTGCAAAGGGTGTCGATCACCACGGCCCGCACTCCGCTGTAGCCCTTGGCCAGCGAATTGGCGCGCAGCAGCATCATTCCCCGCGACTCGGCCTCGCTCAGCGGCTCTCCCACCCCTACCGCGTGCGAGCGCACCAGGTTGATCTGTAACTCGAGCGCCTGCGTCGCGGAGATCCGCACGTCCGCCAGGTGTCCCACCCCGGTCGTGATCGCATAGGCCACCCGGTCGCCCGCTACCAGCGCGTCCACTACCTCGCGGGCGCGTACCACCCGATCCCGTGCCTCGGCTTCCAGCAGCACTGGCTGGCGGTGCAGCACCACCTGCTCAAAGCTCTCCAACTCCAGATCGTTCCCATTCAAATGCAGTGCAGCCATTGCTTCCTCGTTTCTTATCCCCGTACCGCGGACTGTGTTTTCTCGGCAGCCGCGTGGAAAGCTCCCAGGTATTTTCCCGTCAGGTGCGTGCGCTTCATATCGCGTCCCACCACCACGTGTGCGCTCTCGCCCTCGGCCAGCAGCTTGCCGTCGGCCTTGCGTATCACCTCGTAGTGGAAGCGCAGCAGCGAAGTTCTCATCTGCGAGAGGTGCGTGCGGATGATGATCTCGTCGTCATACCGCGCCGGACTCTTGTACCGGCACCGCACCTCGACCACCGGAAGGTTCAGCCCGTCCTGCTCCATTTCCAGGTAGCTGAAGCCCAGTTGCCGCAGCAACTCAACCCGTCCCACCTCAAACCATATGATGTAGTTCGAGTGGTACACCACGGACATCTGGTCCGTCTCGGCGTAGCGCACCCGCAGTGTTGCCTCGCAAGTTGTGCTCATGCTCTAAGGTTACAACAGCCCGCCTCATTTCCCGGTGTCAGCAAATGTCGAAGGCCCTGTCCTACTCACTCCACCGCGGCTTTCTCCGCTCCAGAAAACTCTTCACGCCTTCTGCGAAGTCTGCTGTCTTTCGCATATCGGCATTGGCCTCCATCCCGCTTCGGATATCGCGCTCCACCGCCTCGCGCCCATACTCCCGCAGCAGCGCCTTGGTCGCCCGCAATGACGCTGGCGAATTCTCCAGCAACTGCTCCGCCAGCTCCTGCGCCCGCGCCCGCAGCTTCTCCGCCTCCACCACCTCGTTCACCAGCCCCATGCGCCAGGCCTCTTCCGCCGTGATGATCCTCCCCGTCAGCAGCAGGTCGCGTGCGTGCTTCTCCCCCACTTGCCTGATCAGGAACGCCGACACCACCGCCGGAACGAATCCAATCCGCACCTCCGTGTACCCAAAGCTCGCCGCCGTTGACGCCAGCGTAAAGTCACACAGCGTTGCCAGTGCCGCCCCGCCCGCAATGGCTGCTCCGTTCACCGCCGCAATCGTCGTCTTCGGGAAGTCGTACAGCGTGTGGAACAGCTCCGCGATGCGCTCGCTGTGCGCGTGGTTTTCCTCTGCCGAGTGCGTCGCCAGCGCCTTCAGGTTCTCCAGGTCCATCCCCGCCGAGAACGCCTTGCCCTCTGCCGCCACAATCAGCACCTGCGCCGCCGAAGCTTCCACCTCGCGCAGCGCCGCCAGAAAATCGTCAATCAGCGCATGGCTGATCGCATTCCGCTTCTCCGCCCGCGTCAGCGTCAGAGTCGCGACCTTACCTTCAAACGTCAGATTCAGTGTCGTGTACATGGCCGCAAAAGCTTACCTCGCACCTATCATTCCGGCAACCTGCAGCAAAAAGCCACGAGCCAAAGCCCGCGGCCCAGTTCGCTCCGTGCCGTTCTACCGGAATAGATGCGGCACAAACCGGCTCCGGTTATTCGTGATGATCGTATCGCTCTCGCGGATCCCCATCCCCGCCGCGCCCTGGTCGGCAATCATCCACGACCCCAGCACCGGGTAGTGTCCATCGCAGCAGGGAATTGGCGCCAGCGCCTGGTACACGAACCCCTCTTCGCCGTACGGCCCATACGTCTGTTCTTTCTCGCCCTCGCGGAAAACCTGCACGTTCGCTCCCTCGCGTCCCAGCAGAGGCTTGCGCACGTAATCCCGCATCTCGCGCGGTCCGTCGAAATACGCCGGCAGCAGCAGTTCGTCTCCCGGATACATCTCCCACAAAATCGCCAGCAGCCCCTTGTTGCTGAACATCATCTTCCAGATCGGCTCAATCCACTGCACCTTGTCCATAAAGTCCAGCGCCCGCGCTCCGAACTGCTCCTTCAGCATCCACTCCCACGGGTACAGCTTGAACATTGTCTTGATCGGCCGGTTCTCCAGATCGACAAACGTGAATGTATTGCTGTCCCAGCCCACGTCCGCCATCCGGATCGCCTGTGTCTTCAGCCCGGCCTGCTCTGCCGTGTCCCGCAGGTAGCCCACCGTGAACTCGTCCTCCACGCTTGCCGCAAAGCCAAAGCTCACCGGCACCGTCACGTAGTCCTTCAGGTCCTTCCACTTCGCAATCAGCTTCTCGTGGATCGAGTTCCACTGGTCTGCCTTCGGGAAGCAATCCTGCAGCCAGTACCACTGCACCACCGCCGCCTCCAGCAGCGCCGTCGGAGTGTCCGCGTTGTACTCCAGCAGCTTGATCTGTCTCCCGTCGTACGCCAGGTCGAACCGCCCATACAGCGCCGGAGGCTCGTCGTTCCACGTCTTCTTGATCGCCGCCACCGCCTCCGCTGGAATCTTCAAGTCGCTCCACCGGTTGTGGTCGATTATGTACTGCCCTGCAGCCAGGCACATATCCTGCAGCTTTCCACTGGCCGCCTCCAGCCGGTCCACCTCCGCCGCCGTGAACTCGTAATACGCCGACTCGTCCCAGTAGCTTCCGCTGTCGTCATCCAGCGTGTGGAAGACCAGCCCGACCTTCTCCACCTTTTCCTTCCACCCCGCCCGCGCCGTTGTCGTATGCCGTTGCATCACTCGCCCCCTGAGCCGCCGCTGCCCGCGCTTCCCGTGCTCCCAAATCCACCGCGCGAAACTCCGCCCACCGCGCTGCCGCCGCCCATCCCCGGCATCGGATTCCCATTCACCACCGCGTCTCCCACATGCCCACCCGAACTCCCGCCGTATAGGTAGTGGTAGTACGGAATCGCGCCTGTATAACCCGTGCGCCGCCGCTCCTCTGCCCACTGGCAGTTCTGCTCGCTTGTGATTCGACCGCTCTCGTCCACGCAGTCGCGCCGCTCCGCCCGCCGGTTGCACCCCGTGGTAAACGCCAGCGCCATGCCGGCCAGCAGCCCAAGTGTGATGTGTTGTGTGCGTTTCATATTTGCGCGCGATTGTATCCCACTACTCGCAAATGAATCCATACTTAGTCAGCGCAGGCCGGCGTTCTACCGTGCAAACCGCAGCGCAATATCCTCATTCATCCGCAGCACATCCGCCAGCGGCTTCCGCACTGGCAGCGTCGCTCCCCGCTCTGCCAGCGCCTTCAGCACCACCTCGGTCGCCACGTTGCCCACCAGCGCATCCTGCGCAAAAGGGCAGCCACCCAGTCCGCCCATCGCCGCATCGAACCGGCTGCACCCCGCCTCGTACGCTGCCAGCACCTTTGCCGCCGCGTCCTCCTCGCGCCCATGCAGATGCACGCCTACCTCGATGTGATCGAACCTCTCCACCACCGCGCCCACAATCTCTCGCACCATCTCCGGTGTCGCCACTCCCACCGTGTCCGCCAGCGAAACCGTCTGGATTCCCATGTCCGCGATATTCTGCACCGCCTGCAGCAGTTCCTCCGCGTCCCACACATCGCCGTACGGGTTGCCAAACGCCATCGAGATGTAGGCCACCATCCCCATCGCGTTGTTCTCCGCCATCCGCCACACTGCTTCCAGCGCGTCGCTGTTCTCCTCCGCAGACTGGTTCTGGTTCTTCTTCAAAAACGTCTCGCTGATCGAGTAGGGAAACCCCAGCGTCCGCACTGCGTCCGTCGCCAGAGCCCGTTCCGCGCCCTTCTCGTTCACCACAATTCCGATAATCTCCACGTCGTCCGGCGGGTCCAGCCGTTTCAGCACGTCTTCGCTGTCCGCCATCTGCGGAACCGCTCGCGGCGAAACAAATGACACCGCGTCAATCTGCTTGAAGCCCGCCGCCACCAGCGCCTGCAGGTACTCCGCCTTCGTCGCCGCCGGAATCTGGCGCGACAATCCCTGCCACGCGTCCCTCGGACACTCCACGATCTTTACTGTCTTCTCGCTCATGTCTTTAGAATATATCCGCTGACAACACTCTCGGTCCTGCCGTTGAAAACCGCGCCCTTATCTCGTCTCCCGGCTCCGTCGGCTTCATCGTCTTCGCATTCACAGGACACCATACCGTCCGCGCCTTCGCCAGCAGCTTCCGGTCCTTCGCCCGCACAATCTCCGTGTTGCGTTCAAAGGCCAGTCCCTCGGCCTTGCCCACCCATGTCCGAGCCACAATCGCATCCGCCAGCATCGCCGCCCGCTTGTAGTCAATCTCGTGCCGCACAATCACCCACGCCAGCCGCCGCTGCTCTTCGGCCGATGCCAGCACGCTCCAGTGCGCGATCGCCGCCTCCTGCACCCAGCGCACGTACACCACGTTGTTCACATGCCCAAGCTGGTCAATGTCGCCTTCCTTCACCGTGATCGCCAATTCAAACGCGTTCTGTACCGTCTCCACCTTGCGAGCCCCTTCCTACGTCTGCAAAATCCCCACGCTGAACTTCTCTACCACCGGATTCGACCTCGCCGCCGCCAGTGCCCAAGCCAGCGCCGCGCGGGTCTCCGCCGGATCAATAATCTTGTCGATCCACAGGCGCGCCGCGCCATATTGCGGCTTCATCTGCTCCGTGTACGTCGCCCGGATCGAGTCATACAGCTCTTTGCGAGCCGTCTCGTCCACCGCCTTGCCTTCCCGCTCCAATTGTTTCAGCTTGATCTCCACCAGCGTATTCGCCGCCGACTCCCCGCTCATCACCGAGTACCTCGCCGTCGGCCACGCAAACACAAATCGCGGATCGTAAGCCTTCCCGCACATCGCGTAGTGTCCCGCGCCAAACGATCCGCCCACAATCACCGTGATCTTCGGCACCACCGAGTTCGACACCGCGTTCACCATCTTCGCCCCCGCCCGGATAATCCCGCTCCACTCCGCGTCCCGTCCCACCATAAAGCCGTTCACGTCGTGCAGAAACACCAGCGGAATCCGCCCCTGGTTGCAGTCCATGATGAAGCGCGCCGCCTTCTCGGCGCTTTCCGTGTAAATCACGCCGCCAAACTCCGTGCGCTTCCCGCCGTTGTGGTCAATCTGCTGCGCGTGCATTTTCTGGTTCGCCACAATTCCCACTGCGTGCCCGTCAATCCGCGCGTACCCGCACAGCAGCGTCTCTCCATATCCTGTCCGGTACTCGTCAAATCTCGAGTCGTCCACCACCCGCGCAATAATCTCCCGCATGTCGTACTGTCGTGACGGGTCGCTCTCATAAATCCCGTAAAGCTCCTCGCCCGCATACCTCGGAGCCACGCTCTCGCCCCGGTCAAACGGGGCCTCCGCACGCGCCCCCATCTTCTCCACCAGCGAGCGCACTCGCGCAATGCAGCTCTCATCGTCGGCCTCGCGGAAATCTACCGTCCCGCTGATCTCCGCGTGCATCTTCGCTCCGCCCAGCTCTTCCGCGCTCACCTTCTGCCCAATCGCCGCCTGCACCAGCGCCGGACCCGCCAAAAACAGCCCGCTCCCCTCCGTCATCAGGATGTGGTCGCACATCACCGGCAGGTACGCTCCCCCCGCCACGCACATCCCCATAATCGCCGTAATCTGCGGAATCCCCTTTGCCGACATCACCGCGTTGTTGCGGAACACCCGCCCAAAATCGTCCTGGTCCGGGAACACATCCTCCTGTAGCGGCAGAAACACCCCTGCGCTGTCCACCAGGTAAATCGTCGGCAGGTTGTTTTCAATCGCAATATTCTGTGCCCGGATCACCTTCTTCGCCGTCATCGGGAAGAACGCCCCGGCCTTCACCGTCGCGTCGTTCACAATCAGCATGAACAGCCGCCCCTGCACCCGCCCCAGTCCCGTCACCACCCCCGCTGCCGGAGCGCCGCCCCACTCTTCATACATCCCATGCGCAGCGTGCAGTCCCACTTCGAACAGCTCCGTCCCCGCATCCAGCAGCAGCGCCAGCCTCTCCCGTGCCGTCAGCCTCTGCTTTCTGTGTTGCGCCTCCACGGCCTTCGCTCCGCCACCCTCGCGGATCTTCGCCTCTTCCGCCCGCAGCCGGCTCACCAGCTCCCGCATCGTCTCCCGGTTGCGCCCATAGCGCGGCCCATCAGTCTTCACCGAACTCGTCAATTGATTGTGCAGGGAAGTGTTCTCTTCGCTCATCTCGCTCCTCGCCCCAGAGTCAGATGCAAACCGACCAGCCTACCCGAGCTTGGCTCAACAAGCAATCCACCCGCTCTCGATTGCATGCAAACCTTTCCCCATCTCCGCGTTCTAATTGAAAAGACTAACGGGATGGCGGCCGGTTTTTATCGTTTCTCGGTCTCGGGCGCATCGAAGGAGAACGGTCTGTCAGATGCCCACATTCCATAACCGCCCGGCAGGTTCGTCGAGCTCACGGTCCTTGCCGGGCTAGTTCTTCATCTCTTGCTCGCTCAGCACTTCCTCGGGATCGTACTCATGGAGGCTCCGGATCACCCCTGACTCCGCCTTCTTCCGCATCACATAGACGAATCTGTGCGGAGCCTCTCCTGCTCTCATCTCCACCAGCTCAAACAGCTCGCCCGCAACGGAAATCGTCGTCAGCCTGTTCCACCTCTTCGCTCTGCAGCTCGCAATTTCCAACCCTGCTTCGCTCGCGCGCACTTCATCGGGCACCCGCTTCCCAAGCCGGAATTCCCGCCATCGCTCCTCGCCCCTGCCTTGCAGCGCCGCCACTGCCATCAGCGGAAAGCTCGGCGGACATTCTCCGCAAACCGCCGCAAACATGCGCACCATTCCCTCCGTCGCAAACAACAGCAGCGTCAGCGTCCAGAACTGTAGCAGGTACTCCACCATCAGCACCCCGCCAAATCCCATGATTGCCGTTTCGCCCGCTCGTTCCGCAACCATCAGCAACCCGCGCACCGGCAGCAGGTTCAGTCTCATCATCATGAAGTGGAAGTAGCGGTAAATCAGAATCGCCAGCGCGGCAACCGTCTCCACTCCTGCGCTCAACAGCGCGCCCTCTGGCGGAACCTCGAATGGGGTAATCCTCTTGCGGTATCGTTCGGGCAGAAATGCAAGCAGCGCCCAGATTAGTGTCTTCATCGTCGTGCGGTCACAGCCGGCCCGCGCTTGCGCTCACAGCCAGCGCGCCAGTTTTCTTCCGTTCTCTTCCAGCTCAAACGTCCCGCGCCGCGCCAGCTCTCCCACAATCCTGTGAGACTCCGGATCCCGTGCTGCCCGCGTGATCCATTGGCTGGCCATCTCGTAGTGCTCCGCCGTGATCCACTCCTGCGGCAGCACTTCCACCAGTCCAGCCTGCGGATACACCACGAAGATTGCCAGCGCCGAATCGTCCGGGCTCATCGCCTTGCGGTTCACCGGCACCAGCAGCTCATCCACCGTGCGGAATACCTCCGGCACCGCCAGCGGATGCATCCCCGCCGCCAGCTCCGTGCTTACCTCGAACTCCGCTACCGGAGCCGTCGCCGCATACATCCGTTCGCTGGACTCCGCGAACCATCCGGCAACCTCCTCAAAGCGGAATCCCTCCAACCGCTCTGGTTCAAAGCATGCAAAACGGAGCGTGCGTCCTTCCGGACACCACACTCCCAGGTGTTTTCCCTGATCGATTAAGAATGGACGGCAGTAGGTATTCAGTGCCAGCCTTGGCTTTTCCGGTTCGCCTTCGCCATGCAAAGTGACCAGGAAGTTCAACCCTTCCTCTTTGCCGTGGAAGCGCCACCGGTATCGCCGCGAACCGCCGCCGTGAACCTCGGGAAAAGTTTCCCAGAACCACGGCGCCGGTCCCGTCGTTGATCTCACCAGCTTCTGCAATTGCTCGGGGAGAGACAAGACTCTCTCCTACGCGACAACTCCGCGCGGTTTCACATTCTCGCGAATAAACTGAACGATGTCGTCCATCGGGGTACCGGGCTGGAAGACACCCTTCACGCCTACGGACTTCAATGCCGGAATGTCCTGGTCGGGAATGATTCCGCCCACCAACACCAGCACGTCGTCCATCTTCTGTTCTTTCAGCAGCTCGGCCACCCGCGGAACAATCGCGTTGTGCGCGCCCGAAAGAATGGACAGTCCAATTACGTCCACGTCTTCCTGCAGCGCTGCGCTCACCACCATCTCCGGAGTCTGCCGGAGTCCTGTGTAAATCACTTCCATGCCAGCATCGCGTAACGCGCGGGCAATGACCTTCGCGCCACGGTCGTGTCCATCTAAACCGGGCTTGGCTACCAATATGCGGATCTTACCGTCGTTTGCCATAAGAGTGCGTGATTTCCCCAAATAGAAAAAATACTACCCGCTATGATAGCGCGCCTCTCCCGCTTGCGATATGCAAAAACGTACGCAATCCTGCGAAGGGGGCAGGTTCATCTGCCCCCTTCAAACTCATTTGTATGTCTGGTTAGAACGATTTTAGAACGATCCGCGCCCCGCCATTGCCAGCTTCGCCGTGCTGATCGCCTGACCCGTGTGGCGCGCCGTGTGCTCGGCCACATGCACCAGCAGTCCGCCAACACTCGTCGGCAGCGCCTTGCGTCCCAGCACGCGCTTCGCTTCCAGGTCTGCGGAACCCAGCGCCCGAACCCGCTTCTCAGCCTTCGCCAGCGCCGTCCGGAACTCCCGCATCACTTCGTCCCCCGTCGCCCATGACATCTCGCCATTCAGCATCTCAAGCTGCAAGCCTGACAGCCGTTCGCTCTCCGCGTACATCAGCAGCCGGTCCATGCTGCGCACCATGTGTCGCACATGGAACGCCGTCGATGGCGAATCCGGCGGACACAGGTTCCACTCTTCGTCTGTCAAATGGACGCACCAACGCTCCACGTCTTCCCGCGCCAACTCCAGCGCATGCAGTACCGCGCGTGGAACCACCGGAAGGTCCGCGTGCGTTCCCCTCATCCACGGTTCATAGCCGCTGCGGTTTTCGGTGCCGCCAGCTGCTGCCATCTCTGCGGCAGACATGGGAATCGACCCAATCTCTCCGCTCTCTGCTGCAATCGCGATCACATTTGCTCGATGTGCCAATGTGCACCCCCGGGAGCTCCCACACAAAAACAATTAACCCACATGGCCCTAATTCCACTCCCCGCTAAATCTTGCAACAAAACGTTGCGTTTCGTACAACGTTCACAAACTCTTACCGCCGTTAAGCTTTCGATGCTGGCAAAGCGAAAGGAGTTGCCCCGTTCAGAATGTTTATGGAAACTCTCCTGCCTTGCCAGGTTTCCCGCGTAACGCGCATGGATGACCTGCGCAACGAACTGTAGCATACAAGGTTACATACTCCACGCAGCTTTTAACCAAACGTGTAAGCATTGGAAAATTATTATCTTTTAATTCCTCGGTGTTTCAACCTAGTACTCCACGTTCACAAGATAGAGCCCCTCCGCCGGAGCCGTTGGCCCAGCGCTCCTCCGGTCCTTCGCCTCTAAAATCGCCAGCATCTCCACCGCCGGAATATTTCTTTTGCCAACCAGCATGAAGGTGCCGACTAAATTGCGCACCATATGATGTAAAAACCCGTTTCCCCGTACCATATACACCAGCTCATCCGCGTGCCGCTCAAAGCGCGATTCGTAAATCGTCCGAACGTTCATCGTCAGTTTCCCGTCTCCACTCGCCTCGGCCATTCTCTGTGACCGATCCGCGTCCACGGCCGCAAACGAAGTAAAGTCGTGCTCCCCCGTCACCAGTGCCGCCGCCTGTTGCATCGCCGTCTCGTCCAGAGGATAAGGATGGTGCGTCACGTATCGATGAAGGAAGGGCGGCACCACATCACCCCGCCAGATCCGGTAGTGATAACTCTTCGCATGTGCCGAGTGCCTTGCGTGGAATCCTTCCGGCATCTCCTCGATCCCCGTCACCCGGATCGCCGGTGGCAGACGGTCGTTCAGCACCACCCGGATGTTCGCCGTTGGAATTCCGCTCGCCGTCTCGAAGGTCGCAATTTGCGCCAGAGCATGCACTCCCGCGTCCGTGCGCCCGGAGCCCTGCGGCAGCAGCCGTTCTCCTGTCAGGCCCTCAATCGCCTCTGCCAGGCATCCCTGGATCGTCGCTTTGCCAGGCTGCACCTGCCACCCATGGAAAGCCGATCCATCGTAGGCAAGCGTCAGTTTCAATGTGCGCATCTTGGCCATGCAAGCTCTCGCATTCCTTTTCGCGTCAAGGTTCGCGGCTTTACAAAGCAAATGTCAAGGCGCGCCCCTGTTCACTTCCCGTTCACCGTGGTTGCAATTGCACTGCAAACAATCCAGCACGGATAACCCATGCCGCAGCTTGCCTGCTCCGCGCCTCGCCTGTCAGCTATACTCGACAGTGCACGCAACCTTCCGGGTTTGCAAAAGTTTACAGGCCACGGGAACTTGCGATGGGACAATTGCGTATCAGGAATTGTGTTCAGCCACCGCGCCGGCAGATTTGCCAGGTTGCAGAACGGGTCCAGAAACCCGACACCGTAGCACCGAACTTATAGCGGAGAAGAGTGAATGTCCGTTTCGCGTCCAATACAAATCTTCAACCGGATGACTGCATCCCTGGCCATCTTCGGAATGTTGTCTTCGAGCCTGTTTGCCCAGTCGGCTCAACCCGCCGCGGCGCCCGTTCCCAATGCCCCGCAGCCGCAGGCCGAGTACACTGCTCCGCTGAAGCAGTCCACTCAGCCCAACTCCATCTTGACCGTCTGGAAGCCTTACGCCCCACACACGCTTCCCCAGCCCGTGCTCAAGAACAGCGATCGCCTGCACAGCCTCATTAAGGACGGCAAACTCATGCTGTCGCTCAATGACGCGGTCGCCCTCGTGCTTGAGAATAACTTTGATATCGCCATCGCCCGCTACAACCTTGACATTGCCGATACCGACCTTCTGCTCTCTAAGGCGGGCGGCACCGTGCGCGGCGTCAACACCGGGCTCCTCAGCGGAACCCCCGGCGGCTCGTCTTCCACCAGCAGCACCAGCAGCTCCACCGGAAGCGGCACCGGCGGAACCTCGGCCGGAAGCAGCGGTTCCACCTCTGGCTCCGGCGGTCTGGTGAATTCCACCCAGAACTCCGTTGGCTCTGCCATTGATTCCTTTGATCCCGTCCTCTCCTCCACCATCTCCTGGGATCGTCAGGTTTCCCCGGTCAGCAATAAGGCCGTCTATGGTGGCATCAGCAGCTACAAGCTCAACAATGACACCTACGACTTCAACTATGCCCAGGGTTGGGCCACCGGAACGCTGGCCAACGTCAGCTTCTCCAACAGCCGCCTTGAGTATGTTGGCATCCCCTCTGCGGCCATTTTCTCGCCCACTCCGAACCCGCAATTGAGCGGCTCCTGGCGTGCGACTGTCCGCCAGCACCTGCTTCAGGGCTGGGGCTTGTCCAACAACCGCCGTGAGATCATCATCGCCAGGAACAACCGCCGCTCCACCAATGCCAGCTTCCGTGTGCAGGTAACCTCCACCGTCGCCCAGATCCAGAACATCTACTGGGATCTGGTCAACGCTTACGAAGACCTCAAGGTTCAGCAGACGGCCGTTGAGCTAGCCCAGCGCACTCTCAGCGACAACAAGAAACAAGTCGAAATCGGCACTCTTGCCCCCATCGAGGTCGTCTCCGCCCAGTCTGCCGTTGCCTCTGCCATGCAGAAGCTCATTACCTCGCAGACCACGCTCCAGTACCAGCAGCTCATCACCAAGAACGCCATCGCCCGTAACTTCAACGATCCCGCGCTCACCTCCGCTGAAGTCATTCCTACGGACACCATGGCTCTCAGCGCTGAGCCCATGCAGCCCGTGGAAGAGCTCGTCAACTACGCCCTGGTGCACCGTCCGGAGTTGATCGAATACGAAATCACTCTCCAGAACAACGAAATCAACAACAAGGCCGCCCGCAACGCCCTTCTGCCAACCCTCGATGTCGTTGGCTATTACCAGGGCTCCGGACTCGCCAGCAACTACGGTGACGTCTTCAGCAGCATTGTGGACCGCACCCGCCCTGACAAGGGTGCCTACATCAACCTCTCCATTCCCTTGCGCAACCGCACGGCGCAATCCAACCAGATTCGCTCCGAGCTTGAGTACCGCCAGAACCAGTTGAGCTTCCAGCAGCAGAAGAACCAGATCAACCTTCAGGTTCGCAATGCCGCCTTCGCCCTGCAGCAGGCCCGCGCCGGAGTCGAATCCGCCCGCGCCGCCCGTGACTACGCCCAGCAGAGCCTGGAAGCCGAGCAGAAGAAGTACGCCCTCGGAGCTTCCACCAGCTACCTCGTGCTCCAGCAGCAGAGCAATGCCACCCAGGCTGCTTCCAACTACATTCTTGCCCTTTCCACTTACGAAAAAGGACGCGTGGCCCTCGATCAGCTCACCGCCACCATCCTTGACCGCAACGGCATCTCCATGGAAGACGCAGTCGCCGGGCGTGTGGATCATCTGCCGGCCGTACCTGGCCTCCAGCCCAATTCCACTCCCTCCACCGTCACCGCCACCCCGGTCGCAAAATAGTTCGCTAACCTTTACGGGAGGTGCACGTCTATTACGTGTAACCTCCTGAACTCTCTCAAAGGCCGGGTAGCTCCCGGCCCTGACTTTTGCCCGCCAGCCTCCTCAGCTTCTCTGCTACCATCAGGGCCATGCCGCACCCGCAGCCTCTTCAAAGTTCCGTTAACTCAGCCCGAGAAACCCTCTCCGTCGCCATCGTTGCCTGCAATGAACAGGCCAACATCGCCCGCACTCTTTCCTCCGTCCTCTCCATCGCCGATGAAATCAACCTCATCGACAGCGGCTCCACCGATCGCACTCTCGAAATCGCCCGCTCCTTCGGCCCCAAGGTCAAAATATTCGAGGAGCCCTGGAAGGGCTTTCCCGGACAGAAGAACTCTGCCATCGCCAAATCCACCTGCGACTGGGTCCTCCTCATCGACGCCGATGAGAGTCTCACCCCTGAGCTTCAGGCGGAAATCGCCTCCGTCCTTCGCGCTCCCGGCACCGTCGCCGCCGGAGCCCCCATCGCCTACCGCTTTCCCCGACGCAACTACGAGTTCGGCCGCTGGATTCGTCATGGCGGCTACTATCCCGACCCCAAGCTCCGCTTCATGCGCCGTGGCGCTGGCCTCGTGGAAGATTGCCCCGTCAACGAGGAACTCCAGATCGCCGGACACATCGGCCGTCTCCGCGGCGATCTCCTCCACCACGCCCACACCACCATCACCGATTTCATGGAGCACGTGAACCGCTACTCCTCCCTCGCCGCCCAGATGAAGGGCCCGCGCCCATTCAGCATTACCCACATCGTCCTCAACCCCTTCTTCACCTTCCTCTATAACTACATCTTCCGCCTCGGCTTTCTGGATGGACGCGAAGGTCTGCTCCGCCACATCTTCCACTCCATGTACATCAGCCTCAAATACGCCAAGGCCTGGGAACTGAGCCGCAAGGACATCGAGCACTGATATGAAGATCCTCGTCCTCTTCACCCACCCCTGGCGCGGCGGACGCGCCGGAGGCG
>CAILAZ010000049.1 GCA_903832295.1 uncultured Acidobacteriota bacterium | reverse complement strand
GTGCCGTCCCAATCTGGTCGAAGAGATGCGCCCGCCGCTAATGTCTCGCTCGTGTTGCCATCTCCGAACGCGCCGTTGATGCTCAGCGTTCCAGGTCCGTAGTTGTGAATGATCGGCTCACAGTTCTGCGGAAACGTGGTGGTGAGCATCGCTGGATTGTTCAGCGCGAAGATCCAGCCGCTTACTGGTGGATGCGCGACGATCAAGCCGTGGCAATCATTCGGCACCACAAAGTCATTGCCGATCAGCGTGCGCGGGATACGTACCACGTTGATGCCGTTGCCCACGATCTGCGTTCCAATGCCGTTCTGAATCGGCACGCCTTCCCAGGCGGTTTGCGGTCCAGCCAGCCGCGTCTGCGCGAACGCAACGGCCATCGCAATCAGGAATATCAGGCCCATGATCTTCACATCGGCCTCACTTTGCCACTGTTGCAGGTATCTGGTAAGCAAATTGAATGATCTCCCCAGGCTGCGGAATGCCTACGCTCGTCGCCAGAAACGTCACCACGCCAGCCGAATACGTGTAATCCACGCCCACGGCTTGCAGCAATCCATTACGCCACACTTGCACGTTGGTGGCATTCGCCGCGCCCGTTGCTGCCAGTGAGATTGTCGGATGCGCCGCTGTCAACTGGTACGTCTCGCCGCTGATGTACGTGGGCAGCGCGGCCGTCTGCGTCGGCTGCGTAGGAAACGTCACGCTGAGCACGCCACCCGCGATGCTCAAGCCATTGCCAAGCGCGATTGTCTGAGCGTTCTGGATAGTGCTCGACGGCGGTACGCCGATGATAGCGCCAGGAGGTGCAGCTGGCAGCCTGATCTGTCCCGGTGTGATGTAGGTCGGTGCTGGTGCGGATGATGTTTGCGTGAAGGCGAATCCGGCCCACAAAAGGAAAACAGCGAAGATGCCAACGAGTGTACGGCTCATTGCTGCATTATCGCATCATTTCCTGAAACGTGGGAAGTCGTCATCCTCATCATCGTCGTAATAGTGCCGCACTCTGCGTTCTTTGTGCTCCACGCTGCATGTGCAGTTGGGATGCCCCGGTGCATCATCCGCATTTGGAAACGTGCTCTCTTCCGGTATCCATCCCTCATCGGCATTCTCTACGCACAGATCACAATTACCCGATCTGCCGCCATCTCCGAGTAGCCAGCGCTTCATTAAGGCGAGCTCATAGTAGTACTCGCCCTTCGCCTCGCCCAGGTTCTCAATGAGCGTATCGCCCAGCTTGCTCATCGCTTCCAATACCGCATCCTGCTCATCGTCCAACAGTTCATGCGGACCCAGCACCCAATGCAGCAGGTCGCCGCCGACAGCCGCCACCTTCCCCGGCTTCCAGTCGATCCGGCATCCGATGCGCGTTTCCACCAGCGCGTCCAGCAATGGCGATTCGATCACCAGCAGAATCTCCTCAGCATCTCCAGCGATGAAAGCTATGTCTTTATTGGCGGTTTCTGCTGAACTGCTGGTATTGAGTCCGGGTGTGTCGAGTGCTGATGAGCCTAACACGTCAGCGACGATCTTGGAGCACATCAGGCACGCATCAGAACCGCCGCTGAGTGTGATGTCCACGCGCCCGATCATGCGCTGCAAGAACCGCGCCGTGATGCGCGACTGCTGCGCGTCCGCTGGTGCCATCAGGTACAGCATTACCGCCGCCGCTCAATGAGTTTGTTCGCCGCTTTCTTCAAAGCATTGATTGCCGCTTCCGTCTGATCGGCTTTCGCTTTCGCTTTCGCCTTGACTGGTTGCTTGCCCTGCGGTGCAGGTTGCGGCGCTGGTGCGGGAGTGATCGGTTTGCCATCCGGTCCTAACTGCGGTGTTGCTGGAGTCGGAGGCGGTTCAGGTTCCTTCGTGCGATCTGCATCATACTCGCTGTCGGGATACATAGCCTCGATTACCGTCTCGATGTCTTCCACGCCCAGCTCATGCAGCAGTTCGCGCACGCCCACCTTCTCATCAATGCCGACTACCTGCCCCTGCGTGTTGTTCAGCGTCATGGCCGCGACGATGCTGTTGATCGCCTCTAACTGGTCATGCTCCAGCACTGATGGAAAGTCCACGCGAATCTCAATCTCTTTCTTTGCCGCCGCTTCCGCAAACTGCGATTCTTTGAGCTTGCCGCCCGGTGCCATCGCGGATTGACTGAGAACGTATTTGCCGATCTTGTTGAAGATCTCTTTCCACTTCTCCTGCCGCTGCATGAACTTTAGTTCGGTCGGACGGTCGAGTGATTGCGCCGTCGCCAAGCTACCAGTCGAAGCATCACCGAAAAACGTCTCTGGCAGGTCGAGCGCGGATGCAACCATCAGCAACACGCGACGGCCCTGTTCTGGGTCGCTGGTGCTGTTGCTGGTCTTCATCGGCGTGAGCTTGTTGCCAGGTCCGGTGATAAACGCGCTGCCCACTACAGGCGGTGGATTGGTTTCAATGCTGGTGCCATCATTGCCCAGCGTCGTGTTCAAGATGCTTTTGAAGTTCGCGATAGCCGGTGCGCCGCCCTGCGTTTCCACCGTCCAGGCAAACCGCGCCAATGCGCGTGTGATCGTACACCAGTCTTCGAGAAAATGCTTGTAGGCCCGCGCCCAGTCGAGCGCGGAGTAGACGAGCGGACATCCGAAGTGCCACTTTGCCAGCGCGCCTTCTTTGACGTGCATCACTGGCACGAACTGCCCTGTTTTATCTTTGACCAGCGGATGCCCTTTGATTGCCTTGATGTTTGCTGGTGGAGTGTAGTCCATCGCCACGTACCAAGCTTCCTG
>CAILAZ010000048.1 GCA_903832295.1 uncultured Acidobacteriota bacterium | reverse complement strand
GAATGCCCTGCCTTCGTGTATAGAGGCTGTCATTCCGAGCAAAGCGAGGAATCCCTGCCAAGTCCAAATCTCCTGCGCCGCTTCCAAGGCACTTCAGCCAGCGATTGACTTTCGACCGTGTGCAATATCGGGCCTGTCAGCGCTTGGGCTGTCATGTGGAATGCCGGGCCTTTGTGTATATCGGCTGGAATGCCCCGCCTTCGTGTATAGAGGCTGTCATTCCGAGCGAAGCGAGGAATCCCTGCCCCGTCCAAATCTCCTACGCCGCTTCCAAGGCACTCCGGCCAGCGATTGACCTTCGACCGTGTGCAATATCGGGCCTGTCAGCGTTTGGGCTGTCATGTGGAATGCCGGCCTGTGTGTATATCGGCTGGAATGCCCCGCCCGTGTGTACATAGTGACAGGCCTGTCAGTGAGGCTGCCATGTGGAATGCGAGCCTCTCTGACAGCCTGTCATTCCGAGCAAGGCCAGAAATTACTTCTTCTTCGTCACCGTCTTCTTCTCCGCCACCTTCACCGGAGCCGCCGGCAGCGCCGACTTCACCTTCTCGATCGTCTCAAACAGCTTCGAGTTCTCCGGCACTTCGACAAACGGCATCTGCTTCGAATCGCTCACCACCCAGATCGTCGGAGTATGTTTCACTCCCGTACCCACTCCCAGCGCCGTGTCCGCTTCCACCTTCGCCTTCAGCGCCCCCGCCGGATCGTAGAAAGCCGGAAGCGCCGTATGATGCGCCGCCGCGAACTTGTCCGCCCATGACCGCAGGTTCGCCTTGTAGATCGCACTCTGGTTGGCAAAAATATACTGCCGGAACTGTTCGCCCAACTGCGCCGACTGGGTGTCCAGGTACCGCGCGATGATGTGCGCTTCCTTGCTCCAGTGGTGCTGCGGCAAAATGAAGTCGTGGCGTACCAGCGGAATGCCGTACGCGCGCTCCGCCTGCAACAGCAGCGGATCGGCCGAGGCGCACGCCGGACACTCCAGGTCCTCGAACACCACCAGCGCCAACCTGCTCCCCGCCGGAGGATGCAGCGCGCTCGTGTCCTGCGCCCACCCCGCCACCGCCATCACCATCACCATCGCCAAAAGCCGAACCATCTTCGTCTTCATCGTTTCTCTGACCTTTCCATTACTTCTTCTCTGCCGCCTGCAGTTTCTCAATCATTGCAAAAAGCTGATCCCGGTCCAGCGTCTCCACAAACGGCGCGCCCCGCTCGCTCACGCTTACTACAAACACCGTCGGCGTGTGAATCACTCCCACCTGCTGCGCCAGTGCGTAATCGTCGAGAACCTTCTTCTTCAGCTCGCCCTTCGCGTCGTACTTCTCAGGAAGCTCCATCCCGTGCTGGTCCGCGAACCGCTCCACCATCCCGCGCAGGTTCTCCTTGTTGATCGAGCCCTGGTTGGCATACACCCAGCGCCGGAACTCCTCGCCCAGCGCCGCTGACTTCGTGTCGAAATAACGCGCCATCACGTGCGCTTCAAAGCTCCATGCGTGCTGCGGCAGCGGAAAATCCCTCCGCACCAGCGGCACCTTGTACTTCGCCACCGCTTCCAGCAGCAAACCCTCGGCCGCCGCGCAGTCCGGACACTGCAAATCCTCAAACGCCATCAGCGCCACCGTCGCGCCCTTCGGCGGCTTCAGCGCGCTCGTGTCCCCGCCCCGCAAAACCGCCGGAGCCATCAGCAACATCAGCACCGCCGCCGCCCGCCAACCCCTATGCGTTCCGCGCATCTGCTTTTCCTCTGGCCTCCCATAATAGACGATGCCCTCAACCGGCGCACCCGTCCCTCTCTGTTTCCGCCCTGCTTTTCCTCCACCCCTGCTCACCCGGCAAAGTCAGGCGCAAAAAAAGAGAGACGCGGATGATATCCACGCCTCTAGCAGGTGCAAAGGAGGTCTTATCTTATGCTCGTTAGACGTTCCCCATTTCCAGTCGTTAGCAGACTTCAGAAAATAGTTTTGCCCTGTTCCGCCGCCTCTCCGCACCATTAACCCTCTCAATACCCATCTGCCGTTTTTTAGTTAACCAGATATGGAGTAATCCCGGACCCCGCTCAACCATTCACCCTTTTCTACACACAGCGTTTTCAACGATTACCCTTCCCGCCAATCCTTCCCCGCCCTGCCGCAATTTCCTTTTCCGCCTTCCTGCCTCCCGTTTTCTCCTCCAGAGCACGATTTGGCCCTGTATCCATGCCCCTTTAAGAAGGTTTCGATCTTCCCCTTCCAGACGAGTAGAATGAACTGTCATGCCGGTCACCGTCCGCTCCTACGCCAAAATCAACCTCGGATTAGCCATCGGAGCGCTCCGTTCCGACCGCTTTCACTCCCTCGAGACCATCTACCAGACCCTCGCCGTCCACGACCTCGTCCGCGTAGAAGCTGCCCGCGGCAACGGCATCGACATACGCTGCAAGAATCCCCACGTTCCATGCGACGAATCCAACACCTGCTATCGCGTTGCCGACCGCATGCTGCGTCACTGGAAGCAGCGCGCCAAACTCACCATCACCATCGAAAAGAATCTCCCCGTCCAGGGCGGACTCGGCGCCGGCTCCTCCAACGCCATCGCCACCATGTTCGCCCTCGAACGCGAATTGAAAGAACCTCTCCCCGCTGATGACCGCCTCCGCATCGCCGCGGAAGTGGGCTCCGATTTACCCTTGTTTTTATTGGGTGGAACCGTCCTCGGCCTCGGACGCGGCGAGCAGGTGTATCCTCTCGCCGACCTTCCGCCCATCGCCTGCGTGCTCGTCACCCCCTCCGTCGCTGTCTCCACCCCTCAGGCTTTCAGCGATTGGGACGCCTTCATCGAGAGCGAGAACAAGGCATGGAATTTGACGCCCCCCGATGGGTCCGTTACACTATCTAAGTTCAACCGCTCCGCGTTTGAGTGGTTGAGCTACCTGAATGTATCCGGTGTTCCCGTCGAGAATGACGGGGACCGGGCCGAGACTCCGCTTCTCGACCTCGTCCGTGCCGGGATAGAGAACGATTTCGAAAGAGTCGTCTTTCCTCAATATCCCGAATTGCGTGACGTGAAGCGAGTGCTGGAGCGCGAAGGCGCTGATTACGCTTCGCTCTCTGGATCAGGCTCAACGATGTACGGATTGTTCCGTACCCGTGAGCGTGCGGTGCAGGCGGCCGAACGGATGAGCGCGGAAGGTTTGGCAGCCACCGTCACCGAAACCCTGCCGCGCAATGAGTATCGCGCGCAGATGTTTGTGAAGTAGCGATTCGGCGAATCACTGGGCGGTAGACTAATGGTAGGTCAAGTGCCTTTGGAGCACTTCGTCCAGGTTCGAATCCTGGCCGCCCAGCCAGACTCTCAGGTCAGCAGGAAAGTTGCAGACAGTGCCGGTTTCAGGAAGGCTGCGCCGCGGGTGTTCCGCGCGCTGGTCAACTTGGAGTTTCACGCGATTTAAGCGGGGATCAACCAGTCCTCATAGCGGAGATAGCGATGGACACAGTAGCCAAACCGAGTGTAGTGACAGCAGCAGCCGAAGCCACGCAGACGGCGCCGGAAGCGGGTATTGTGACGCCCGTGAAGAGCGCCGAATTACCTAAGGGCGAGAAGAAGCCCGTACCAACACGCCGAGACGACAAGCTGCGGATTTTCTGCGGCACCTCGAACCCGGCGCTTGCAAAAGAGATCTGTGATTTTCTTGGACTCCCGTTGGGGCAGACGTTTCTGACTCAGTTCTCCGACGGCGAAATTTACGTGCAGATATTGGAGAACGTGCGCGGTTCGGATGTATTCATCATTCAATCGACGTGCGACCCGGTCTCGCACAACCTGATGCAGTTGCTGTTGATCATCGATGCGCTGAAGCGCGCGTCGGCGCGGCGCATCACGGTGGTGATTCCGTATTTCGGTTACGCCCGGCAGGACCGCAAGGATAAGCCGCGCGTTCCGATCAGTTCGAAGCTGGTTGCAGATATCCTGACCACCGCGGGAGCAAATCGCGCGCTGGTGGTTGATCTGCACGCGCCGCAGATTCAGGGCTTCTTCAATATTCCGGTGGATCACCTGTTCGCGTCGCCAGTGCTGGTGGATCACTTCCGCAAGCAGAACCTGGCGAACCTGACGGTGATATCGCCCGATGCTGGCGGCGTGGAACGCGCCCGGTTCTTTGCCAAGAAGATGGATGCTCCGATGGCGATTGTGGACAAGCGCCGTACGGAGATCAACGTCACGGAAGTGATGAACGTGATCGGCGATGTGCGCGGGCGCACGTGCCTGATCCTTGACGACATTGTGGACACGGCGGGAACGCTGGTGAAGACCGTGCAGGCGCTTCTTGACAACGGAGCGGTTTCGGTTTCGGCCTGCGCTTCTCACGCCGTGCTTTCAGGGCCGGCGCTGGAGCGTATCGCCAAGTCGAACCTGAAAGAGCTGATTGTTACCAACACAATTCCGCTGAGCGAGGCGGGACAGAAGGAACCGAAGATCAAGGTGCTTTCGATCGCCGGTCTCATCGCGCGTGCGATCCAGTCGATCCACGAAGAGACCTCGGTGAGCAAGCTGTTTAATTAAGCCCCTGCGCGCACGGTGTGCGCCGGGACCCTGGACGTAGAAGGAACGGACTGATGGCAACCGCAACTGCAACGAACACAGTGGAAGCAACAATTCGTGAAGCTTCCGACAAGAATGCCGCGCGCCGTCTGCGCACCACCGGAATGATTCCGGCGGTGCTGTACGGCGCCAAGAAAGACCCGCGCGCAATAGCCGTGGATCCGAAGCAGATTCTGAAGATTCTGCGCTCGGCCTCGGGTCATAACACGATCTTCGACATCACCGTTGAAGGCGAGCAGGCCAAGGCCATGGTGGTGGATTGGCAGTACGAACCGCTGAAGGGCAGCCTGCTTCACGTCGATCTGAAGCGCATCGCGATGGATCAGAAGATGCGTCTTTCGGTTCCCGTGCACATTCAGGGTGAAGCCAAGGGCGCCAAGGAAGAGGGCGGCCTGCTGGATCTGGTGCTGCGTGAAATCCAGATCGAGTGCCTGCCAACGGACATCCCGAGCCACATCACCGTGGACGTGACCAACCTCGGCCAGGGACAGGCGATTCGCGTCGCCGACCTGCCGCAGACTGCTTCGGTGAAGTACCTGAATGATCCGGACGCGCTGGTTGTGCACATCACCTTTGTGAAGGAAGAAGCTGCCGCTACGCCCGTGGAAGGCGCAGCAGCCACTGCCGAGCCCGAAGTCATCAAGAAGGGCAAAGCGGACGCGGAACCCGAAGCCAAGGACACGAAGAAGAAATAACTGCCGTTTGGTGCTCAGCCGGCGAAGCCGCCTGAGCACACGGCGATGGGAGAGGGTGCACGGTGAAACTGATTGTCGGGCTCGGAAACCCGGGCGTCGAGTACCAGTTCACACCGCACAACATGGGGTTTCTGGCAATCGATCGCATCGCCGGGCAGTGCGGGGTACAGATTTCAAACCGCCATTGCAAGGCAGTTACGGCGAGAGCGATTGTGGAAGGGCAGCCGGTTCTGCTGGCCAAGCCTGAAACTTTCATGAACCTCAGCGGCGAGTCCGTCAGGGAGTTGGTGGAACGCTACGAAGCGGACCCCGCGAAGGACCTGATCGTGATCTATGACGAGTTGGCTCTCCCATTCGGCTCCATCCGTATTCGTGAGCGCGGAAGCGCAGGCGGGCACAACGGGATGAAGTCGATTATCGCCGCCCTGAGCGGTTCGCAGGAGTTCCTGCGGATACGTTTGGGGGTTGCGCCGGAGTACAGGTTGACGAAGGGCAGGGATTACCTGCTTTCGCCGATGAGAAAGGCGCAACTGCCACTGGCCGATGAGGCCCTGGACGCGAGCAGTGAAGCGGTTCGAATGATTTTGACGCTTGGAGCGTCAGCCGCGATGAACCGGTTCAATCAGAAGTCGAACGATGCCGGGCAAGCGGAGTAAGGATTGAGGGCAAGCGCCAGCGCGGCCCAGGAGAGAGCAGATGGATCGTAAATATGAAGTGATGTTTATCCTTCGTCCGGACACACCCGAGGAGGATATGGATCGCCTTCTCCAGACGATGGAGACCAACGTTGCCGCCACTGGCGGCAAGGTGACCAGCTTTGAGCGCATGGGCAAGCGCCGCCTGGCATACACGGTCAAGAAATTCCAGGAAGGCATTTACATTCTGGCCTTCGTGGAGGGTCCTGGCTCGGTGTTGAAGGAGCTTGAGCGCCGCCTTCGCGTGCAGGAACTCGTGATCAAGTTCATCACGATCCGCACGGACGAAGAAGAGAAGCGGCTGGCGAAGGTGAAGAAGTTGCGCGACGCGAAGGTGAAGGGCCAGGGAACGCAGGGCCAAGCCGCAGCGGCAGCAGCAGCCCAGGCAGCGGAGAACGCGGCAGCAGCGGCAGCGCAAGCAGCCGAGCTCGCAGCGGCCACTCCGGCACCGGCACCTGTTGCAGCGGCGGAAGTTCCGGCGGAAACGCCGGCTGCAGAAGCTCCGGCAGAGACTCCTGCAGAAGTACCTCCGACGACGGTTTAACTTGCCAGCCTTCGGGCTGGCGGCGCGTGAGCAGTTCGCGCGAGATTCTGCGACACAGCAGTGAATGATCCGGCGCCTTCGGCGCCAACAAGGAGAGTTATGGCAGACGAGAGCACCAAGCAGGCAGCTCCGGAAACAGCGGCACCCGAGGCCGCCGCACGTCCCTCCGGTCCCCGTTCTTCAGGACCGCGCCAGGGGGGTGGCGGACGCCCCGGCGGCAGTGGCCGCGATGGTGGCCGCAAATTCTTCCGGCGCAAGAAGGTCTGCAAATTCTGCACCGAGAAGATCGACAGCATTAACTACAAGGACGTACGTCTGCTTTCGGGCTTTGTGGCCGAGAGCGGCAAGATCGTTCCTCGCCGCCTGACAGGTGTTTGCACACCTCACCAGCGCCGCGTTACCGAGGCTATCAAGCAGGCTCGCAACATCGCCCTGCTGCCGTTCGCGGCCGGCCGCTAAGCTCCGGTGGCGCCGCATGGCTGCGGCGCACGGGGCGCATCGCTGAGACTAGAGAGGGATTGAGTCATGGAAGTCATTCTGAAAGAAGATGTGGCCAAGCTGGGCGCACGCGGCGAAGTGGTGGATGTGGCTGAGGGCTATGGCCGTAATTACCTGCTGCCGAAGAAGCTGGCTGTGAGAGCGACCAAGGCAAACAAGGCCGTGATCGAGCAGATGAAGGCCTCGTCCGTACGCAAGTTGGCCAAGGAGAAGGGCGACGCGGAGCTGCTGGCAAAGCAGTTTGACGGCGTAAGCCTGCACTTTACCCGTAAAGCCGGCGAGAACGATGCGCTGTTCGGTTCGGTCACCTCGGCTGACATAGCGCATGAGCTTGAGGGTCGCGGATTCAATATTGATCGCCGCAAGATCGAACTGGATCAGCCCCTGAAGTCGCTCGGAGAGTTCACCGTCACGATCAAGCTGCACAAGGAAGTTAGTGTGCATATCAAGGTCACGGTGACAAAACAGGAAGAACCGACCGCGTAAATTGCGGAAAATAGGTTTTCGAGGAGGCCAGCGTCCCCGGACGCTGGCCTTTCTGCGTTTAGGATTGCAAAATAGATTGCTAACGGACTGAGCTTTGTACCGTCCAACCAGTGAGCAACGTACTCTGCCTCCCAGGAGGCGGGTTTGGAGCCGGGGCAGGCACGGGCAAAGCAATAGGTTCCCCAAAGGAAAGTATGGTGGGGCAAGGCCCGAGCCGGGTGAATGACGCCGAACTGATTCGAGCGGCACAGCAGGGAGATCATGCTGCGTTCGAAGAGTTGGTGCGCCAGTACGACCAGCCGGTATTACGCCTGGCGCTGCACCTGACCGGTTCCGAACACGAAGCGAAGGACATTTACCAGGAAGCGTTTCTGAAGGCTTACCGGAATCTGGGCAGCTTCCGTTTTGAATGTTCTTTCTATACATGGATTTACCGGATCGTTTCCAACTTGTGCATGGATTACCTGCGGCGCAAGCAGGTACGCAAGGAAGATTCTCCTGTGAGGACAAGTTCGGAAGGTGAGGAGTTCGATTTTCTCGAGCAGCTTCCGGATGAGCGCGCCGGAGCGAGTCCAGAGCAGGACCTGATGCGGCGCGAGTTGGGCAAGCGCATAAAGCGCGCATTGCTGAAGTTGAGTCCCCGGGAGCGGATGGTATTTGAAATGAAGCATTACCAGGGATTGAAGCTGCGGACCATCGGCGAGGCCCTGAATACCACCGAAGAGACCGCGAAGAACACGCTGTTCCGGGCAACGCAGAAATTACGGTCGGCCCTGGCCGATCTGAAGTAAAGAAGGCGATCAATGAATTGCGAGTGGGTACGGGAAAATATCGCGCTCTACCTCTACAACGAACTGGCTGACGACGCTCGGCATGAGTTGGAGGGTCACGTTGCGCGCTGCCCGGAGTGCGCGTTGGAACTCGAAGCGATGCGTGCTTTCCACGGCGAGTTGAGCGGATTGCCCCAAATGGAAGTGTCGCCGAACCTGCTTGCTTCTGCCCGGATGCAACTTGCGGAGGCGCTGGAGAACGCAGAGCAGCGCCGCGGTTGGCGGTGGGCGTTAGACCCGCTGGCCCTGATTCGGCAGATGCGATTCTCCCCCGCCCTAGCAGCTGTGATTTTCATGATCGGGTTTGGCGGCGGACTGGGAACCATGTACCGCATGAGTGCGACTCTGCATGGCAGTTCTGCTTCGACGCAGGAAGCTTCCATTGCCGGCATCCGAAACATTGTGCAGGAACCGGGCAGCGACCGAGTGCGCATCGACTACGAGCGCGCGTTGCCGGAGACGGTGCAGGGTTCGGTGAACGATCCGCAGATCCAGGCACTGCTGGTGATGGCCTCACGCAGCACGGCTAATTCCGGTCTGCGTATGGATTCGGTGGACCTGCTCAGACAGAAGCCAGATGATCCGGCAGTGCGCGAAAGCCTTGTGTACTCGCTTCGTTCTGATAGCAACCCGGGCGTGCGCCTGAAAGCAGAAGAAGCTTTGGCTCCCATGGTGAAAGAGGACATTCGGGTTCGCAATGCAATGATGGAGTCCTTATTGAACGACAATAATCCTGGTGTTCGCGCAGGCGCTCTCAAGGCACTGGAGGCAGTGAGGAAAGACACCAGCGTGCGGCAGGCTCTAACGCAACTGGCAAAAGAAGACCCGAACGAGTTCATTCGGCAGGAATCCTCGCGCGTGCTGGCGCAATCGAGGGACAGCGAATAAATGGCCGGCCGTCAGAGGGCAAGTCTGTGAGTACACCCTGCACGAAACAGGGACGGACTGCGTGTGTCCTACTGGTGATTGCACTGGCGATTCCGGTGTTTGCCGCGCAGAAGCTGGAGCGCGAAGACCACGCATGGATGCAGGAGAGCACCGGGTCCCTTGGCAATGAGAAGAAACTGCAAGTAACCCGGTTTCTTGGTTCGGTGCGCGTAATCACCGGGGCGAAGTCGGGCAGCTATGTGCTGCGAGTGAGATCGCTGGAGCCCGTCGAAAAAGACGCCCGCAAGCAGATATCGCACTTCCATCTGACAGCAACCCGCAAGAATGGCCAGAACATACTTCAAACGGTCGGCCCCCTCGACCTTGCGGTTCGCGCCGAACTGATCGTGCAACTTCCGGTCACAACCGAGACCGTGCACATCGATACATTGGCCGGGAGAATCTCGGTCCAGGGAAAGGTCAGCCATCTGGAGTTGCGGACCCATGGTGGAGACATTGAAGTGGACGATGCGGATTCGCTGCGCGCCGTGACACTGGGCGGCTCTGTGATTGCGAAACACCGGGTGGGGGATTCGTTCATTCACACCGGGGGTGGAGATATTCGGGTGGATGCCTCCACAGGCGATCTGGAGATCACATCTCTGGGAGGAAACATCTGGCTGAAAGCGATCGCTAATGGCCGTGTGGATTCCGGAGGCGGGAACATTGAAGTCGTGCATTGCGCTGGATCTCTACTGGTGCGCACGGCTGGCGGCAACATCAGCCTCGGAGAAATGGGTGGCTCCGTCACGGCCGAGACGGGCGGCGGCTCTATCAGAATCGGCGTGGCGCATGGCGGAGTTGTGGCCAGCACCGCGCTGGGAAACATCGAGCTCTGGAAATTATCTAAGGGCGTTGATGCGCGCACAGGCATGGGACGGATTACTGCCGAATTCATCGGCGGACGTGAATCGATGCGCGAGTCCGCACTAGTCACCTCGATGGGAGATATCGTCGTGTTCTTTGCTCCCGGAGCTCCCGGAACGGTTCATGCAATCACGGGGGCGAGTCCAACACATCGCATTTTGAGCGAGTTTCCGGATTTGAAAGTTACGAATGGCACCGCTGCATATGGTCCCCGCAGCATCATTGTGGACGGAGCGATTCACGGCGGTGGCCCGCCGATCGAGATCCGAACGATGGTCGGCCAGATCGAACTGCGCAACAGCAGATAGCACGTTTTTGCCAGCGCACGGCACAGCAGCGCGCATATGCGAATTCACCTCCCAGGCTGAATTCACTCTCTATTCTCTTGACAGCCAGAGTGTCCGATCTTATCTTTCCTTAATCATTCGCTCCCGGCATTTTGATTTCTTCGCACCCTCTGGCCTTTGCGATCACTGTTAGAACTCACGACCCACCTCGTGAAGTTGTGATGGAGGATTCATGTCTAAGCAGTTTGATACCTACGCACCCCTCCCAACGTTGCGCAGCCTTAGCGCAATGTTCTTGTTTGCAGTTCTCCTGCTGGGCTGCGTCCACGCGCAGCAGAGTGTTGCGGTTCCACAGCTGGTGAAGTATGCAGGGACGATCCCCGGCACATCAAGCGGAACCACGGGGGTGATCTTCGCGCTGTACAAGGACCAGACGGGCGGAGCGCCGTTATGGCAGGAAGTCCAAAGCGTACCCGTGGATTCCAGCGGCCACTATG
>CAILAZ010000047.1 GCA_903832295.1 uncultured Acidobacteriota bacterium | reverse complement strand
GAGGCAGCCGCCGGCCATGGCCCGGGCCCAGCACCACCCCCTGTGACTCCGCAGCCTGGGCGCCCCTCCAAGCCCCGGCCTGAGGCGGCCAGGCCTCGCAAGCGCCCTACCGGCCAATCCGACGTGCGACCTGAGGAATCCGATGGCTTCACAATCGGAACGACCCGGGAGGTGCAGATCGCCAATCTCAGTCGGTTCAACCGCACCTACACGTCATTCGAAAACAGAGGAGGAGGCGACTGCCTCTTCTGTTCCTTCCAGCAGAGGCTCGACCTGCGAGACGACCCGCCGCAGTTGCGAGCCCGCATGGTCGCTCACATCGAGGCCTGCCAGGATCCAGACACCCGTGTGACCCACCTGAACGAATATATAGCCAGAGAGGCGGACACAGGAGCCCGAAAGTATCAGAACTGCGCCCTCCTAGGCACAGATCCTGCCGGTGCCGTCGATGCGAGCGCCGTCTTTCGATCACCACGATTCGCCAAGCTCTGGAGCGAATACAGGTCGGAGATGACCCACGGCAGGGCCTATGCAGGGAACTCGGAGGCGCTGGCGCTCGCCACAATGTACGATGTCAATCTAACCGTCTGGAGATTCAATCCCCGGAACAGCCAGGCCACGCACATTTTCTCGCACCCTTCCTCTTCTGCGGGGCGGCCGGCGGTGCACATCCTGAGCAAAGGCAATCGGCATTTTGAATCGACGAACATCCCCTCGATTTTTCCGGAGCTGGTGCTAGATCGTTCGACGACACGCCCGTCCAGACATCCGGGCTTCACGGCGGCCCCCCGATCATTCAGCCACGGCCAACCTGCCGCGAAAGACGCCGTGGAAGGAAGTACCAATCTTTTGCCTGCAGGCGCCAGCGCCGCGGTACCCCCGCTTCATTCCCCTGCGCCTTGGTCGTGTGATAACGTCTCTTCCCATCTTTCTGTGCAGGCTGGCCCAGCGGCTCCTAGTCCGCCGATCGAGCTCTACCACGCCTGCTTCCACTCGGAAATACGTTACTTCACCTCGGCGCTGGACGGATTCAAGATCTTCGAGTCTAGTTCGAGATCAGCCTGCTCAGATCGCCCGACACCTTCACGCATGCGCTGATCAGGGCCACAGCCGCCCTCCGGGATCAAGGCTTTCACTTCAACATCGAAGCGGAGAAGAAGCCAGCGCTCGGTCCGTTTCACAGTGCCGAGGCAATTATACAGGGCGCTCTTAACTACATCCGGGAGAATGGCCTGAGCCCGCCGGTGCAGCGCAGAGAGTGGACCCCGCTGGATAAAACAGCAGCCTCCAAAAATATGGCCCTTCGGAAAAATCCAGAACGCACGCCCAAAACGCCAGTCGGCGCCATGGCAACCGCCGCCTTCACATGGATCAAGGCTCCAAGCCCTGGTACGGATGGGATCTGGACGGGTCTTGGCCTGACACACAAAGAGCTCGTCCAGTTTCGAAACAGCAAGGGAGGCAAGGCTCTCTTCCTGCATCCATTATCAGATCCGCAGATCTCTAACATCCTGTGGAAGGATTCTGCTGCAAATCAGGCCGGATGGTCTTCCAGCACCTTTCACCTGCATCAGCGCGATTCAGCGCGGAAAATTGTCTCTTCTCAGGAGCTGCCTTTGTTCTACAGGCCTCCTGCATAAATTCGCGTCCAGGTTCCTCGAAGTTTACTCTTTCCTTCTGCTCTGAACTTCTGATTCCGCTGCCGCAGGATGAAATATGCTGCCCATCTCACGATTGAATTGTACTAGTAATCATCCCCCCCCCTCTCTCCCTCTCTCAGCCATAGCAGCTGACTGGATTCCAGTGCTTCACTCAGTTGCACTGAATTAGGCCACTGCCCAGCGTCCGCGCATCGATCCGCCGTGACAACCTGACGTGCCGCGCGAACCTCCGCGACCGGCACAGTCGGCGAAATACATCACGGTTTCTGTGGGCCGCGGCCCTTCTGCCTTGCCATACGCTCTCCGCGCACCTTCTACCCGTGGCTATCCGCCCTTGATCCTCGATGACGAACCCCGCGCGCTACAAATCATCG
>CAILAZ010000046.1 GCA_903832295.1 uncultured Acidobacteriota bacterium | reverse complement strand
CGGACAGATCAGCGGGGTAATCAAGCAGGTAAGCAATCTGTCCGACACAATCGCTATCTCACTGGACGAGCAGAACTCAACGACGAACGAAATCTCACGCTATGTTCACGAATCCGCCAAGGGCTCAGAGGAGATCAGCAGAAACATTGCCGGTGTCGCAGAAGCCGCCCAGAATACCGCGCTCGGCGCCAACGGATCACTGAAGTCGGCACAGGCCCTGGCCAAGATGTCCACGGACCTGCGCGCACTGGTAAACGCCTTGAACGGCAATTGAACGTGCACGCGGGAAACCTCGCCGATTGATACGGCAAACGACCCCAGGGGAGCAAGCGGCGATGGCTAATGCACTGACTCTAACTCAACTCGACACCCTTCGCCGCTACCTGCTCGATCCGGACGAAGTGATGGCGATCCAACACGTGCAAGCCATACGCCACCGTCTCCGCAGCGAAGACATTTCCGAGTACGAGATTGTAGAGTGCGCAAAGATGCTGCTTCTCAATCGGACGAGTGGCCACGGGTTCGAAGACCTGAACGAACACTGGCTAAACGACATCAGCTTCGACCTGAACCAGATGGACGACTGAGAAGCACGCGACTCGTAAAATCAGCAAGCCTTAGTGCGCGTCGGGATGGTCGTGACGCCAGTTCCAGTATGCCTGCTGCTGTTCCGAGCTTAAGCTGTCAAAGTCCGCATATTCGCGGTGGCGTTCCCCGAGCCAGTGACGATAAGCGGTGTCTTCCCCTACGCCCCACTGGTGGTACTCGCGGTGTTCCCTGTCATAAAAGCGCTTGCCGTGTTCGCCAGCGTCATCGCGATCGTGCCGGCTGTCGTTATGCCGATCGTCGTCATGCCGGTTGTCGCGCGCGCGATCATCATTCTGTTCCTGGCGGTCCTGATCGTGGCGTTCCTGCTCCTGAGCCAAGGCGCTCACATTGAGCCCCACCGGCACACAGAGTGCACCTGCCAGAATCAGTGAATCCAAAATACGAAGCCTGTTGGACATTTACTCTTCTCCTGAGAGCCTCCATCAAAAACATGGCACGCGAACATGGCACGCGCAGTGCTTCAGTATCCAGCTTCCATCTCAAGCAGCGCGCCGGAAATCATCTTTCTTGTCGCGATCACTCAAAGCCGGCCGGGTGCGCTGCCCGGTAACGAAGCGGACGAGCGCCGTCAGCAGAACCGCGCCGCCAATTGCGACCAGGATCGTGTACACCATCCCACCCTGTCCGGAGAAGCCAAGCTGCTGCATAATCCAGCCGCCGACTACGGCTCCAATGATGCCAACAATGATGTCCATGAGGACCCCGTAGCCTGCTCCGCGCATCAACTTGCCTGTCCCCCAACCTGCAATCAGTCCAACGATCACCCACCAGAGTGCATTTGCCATTCGGTACCTCCCTCTCTTAAGTGGTTCCGATGCCAGCGGCTCGGCAGGGGTGTATCTCTGCGTAACAAATCGTGGATTATGCAGGGTGACTCGTTCTGCCAGAGACAATGATCCATCGCTCCTCATTGCAGGAGGGTTCCTGGGCGGCTGAGTATTACGGGCCATGGTCTTGGGGGCGATTCGGCGATCTCAGAGTTTTGTAGGATGTCGATCAAAGCGAAGAACTATGATTCAATCGGCACAGACGCACCGGAACAGAGATTAGCGATCACAACGACACAGGCGAGCCTGGATTGCGATGACCTTGAGAATCGAGAGAGCACAGCTCGATGAAATGCGGGAACACGGGGAGCAAACGTATCCGCACGAGTGCTGCGGTGCGCTGGTTGGTGATTTGAATGGCGCCGGGGATAAGACCGTGAAGTCCGTTGTCCGGTGTGGCAACACCCGCACGGATTCACCAAGGAATCGCTATGGCATCGAAGCGTCTGAACTCATTCGCATTCAGCGCGATGCTGCGCTCGCTGGCCAGAGCATCATAGGCTTCTACCACTCGCATCCGGACTGTCCTGCAAAGTGGTCGGCGACCGATCTGAAAGAAGCTCACTGGACGGGTTGCTCGTACGTAATCACCAGTGTCGAAAACGGAAGGGCCAGCATGACAAACTCTTTCTTATTGGTGGGCGCCGAACGAGGCAAACACTTTGAGGAGGAAGCAATCGATGTGAACGACTCCGCGCAGGCAGAACCATAACCCTTCGTTCCTTTGCAACCTGCTCCACCACGACCGATGCCTTAGGATGGCGCAAGCACAGAAGGAGAGCCTCTCTAGTCTTCGAGCAGTTCGTAGAATTCAACCCAGCTGTTGAGGAAGTACTGCTTCTGCTGATCGAAGAGTGTTTCGTGCTCAGGGCTCTGTGCCAACTGCGCCAGCGCCGTTTCCGCGACAGCCAGGGAGCTGAACCGACCCTGCCAGATCAGTGTGTTGCACGGCTCTTTTGCTGCGAGCGGGGTCATCCGTTCGCCCTTGGGAAGGAGTCCTTGCTGCTCAAGCTGGGCAAACTGCGCCTCCAACTTCATGAAGTCCTGCTTGCGACTGGACTGGAATTGCTGAACGAACCTCATGACAATGGCCATCATTCCGCTCCTCATTTGAAATGAACTTCTGTAAGCTATGTTCCTGCGTCCTCTCTTCCTAAACTCCCGCGCTAAATCTATGTAATCCGAACCACACCGTCCGACACCTAGGAAGATTCAGTGCTGACGGTTGTCCGCTCGATTCTCCTGACCAGTTCCGGGGAAAACTGGAGTCCACGCTCACCGGCAAACGCGATGAGAGAGTCCATGTCCGCATCTGGATGGATGCTGTGAGGAGACGTCACCTTGAAGCTTGCGAGCAGAACTCCCAATTCCAGCGCCGACGAGATTGCATCGGGATCGCGCATGGTGGCGCTGGCCGAGGCAGGGAGCAATGGCACTCCCGCGACGAGCGATGCGATCACGCCGCCGAGCAACGCATCACCCGCGCCGGCTGTGGATACTACTGAGACAGGATGGGCGGGACAGTGGCTCCACCGTCCGTCTGCAAAACCGAAAGCTCCCCGCGCACCCGCGCTGATGATGACCCGCAGGTGCGGAACACGTTCCGCGATTGCAGCGAGCACACGGTCGGCAAGGGCCTGAGAATCGGACGGCAGCGAGGGAATGTTCAGCCACGCCTCGGCTTCCGCCTCATTCAGCGCAACCAGATCGCAGAGCTCAAAGCTGCCGTCGTTCAACGCAACGGCAATTTCCTCCGCCAGGAAGGACGCCACGCGAAATGCTCCGGCTTGTTGTGCCAGCGCAAGCAGACAGCGTCGAGTAGCCATAGGGACTTCAGGGGTACAAAGTGCAATCACTTCGCGCCCCCTCGCCAACACCCCTTGCGCGGCTTGCCGCACGTCCTCAGGCGCCAGTTCCGCAGCCGCCGAGTTGAAGGAGGTAATGTTGCCTCCGGAGCCATCGGGATACTGAAAACAAACGCTGAAGAGAGTTGGCCTGTCCGCTACGGGGGAAATGTATCGCGTGTCCATCCCCGCCTGTTGCATTTGCAGCAACAACTGGTGACCGTGGGCGTCATCTCCGACCTTGCCGACGGGCAGCACCCGGAATCGACCAGGTCCGGCGTGCAGCAGGCGGGCTGCGTAGTGCGTAACGATGTGCAGCTTGCAGTAGTCGCGAACATCCAGGAGTGCGCCTGTGCGGCTTTCATTCCTTCCAATCGTGGCGTCGCTCTCCATTCGAAAGAAGCATCCAGAGCCAATTCCGCCGACGCCGATGAGGGTGTGGAAGCCAGCGTTGCTGACCAGATAGTGCATTGCTTCTTAGACCTCCCACTCGGGATGCTCACTGAGCGGATGCGTCGCCGTCTCGCGGGTAGCGATGATGGCGGCGTCGTTGTGCAGCTGCAACAGAGTGATTGGATATTCAGGCGTCGGGTCGGAGAAGAGTGCCACGCGCAAGGCGGTCTGCTTCCATGCCCCAGTGTCGCTGTATAAGCGGATCTTCGCGGCAGAGAAGCATTCTTTCATGCCGAGCGTCACCGACATGGGAGGAACGAACTGATAGGCACCCCCGAACGTCCGGTGTGCCAGCGCCATGATGGTGTCCTGATTGTTCTCCTGGATTCGAATGCTCGAGCGAAGCAATTGCGGCACCGTCAGTTGGCTGTATGGGTTGCGCCGTGCCTGATTGTAGGCAACATGGCCATCCTGTCCCCATCCGCCCAAGGTCAGGTCCAGCGGCGCTGCGCTGATGCTCTCTCTCACCGAGTCAACCGTGGCGGGCGAGAGCCAGTAGCGCTGCTGACTGGGCACGGCGAGTTCAGCCTTGATGCCGCCATAGAAGTGCTGTTCCATAAAGCTGCGAAAGTTATAAGGGTGTCCTGCGGGAAGCCCCCGTCCCTCCCAATCGAGGCATTCGTCCATGTGAAAGACGTGGAGATTTCGCAGGGACACCTGCTGCTCATTCACCATCTGAGTGAACGGGGCATACCAGCACTTGGGACCACAAGGGATGATGGCACGCGTGGGACGGGCAGCTTGGTTATTGGCCTGCACGACGGACAGGAGTTCGCTGGCCATCAGCTTCCCGAGCTCGTCCGAGTCTCGCACGATGTGGCATTTGAGCTTCGCCGAAGGGTGTGTGGCGAGCTGATCGACAGGCACCCGGCACCATTCGGCAAGACACGACTTGGGAATCTGGGTCACGTGTTACCGCCTTTCGTATCGCGATCATGTCAGCCTCTTTCCGAGGCGGTTTTAACTCCCCTGAGAAGCGGGTCTGCCCAGGTGTCCCGTGCGGCGCGGCGCGACAGACTTCCGAGCAGGAGCCTGTCCATAAGTCGAGTGATACCGTTCGTACCATTTCCTAATCTCGGAGGCGGGCAGGGGAGCTGGATTCCCGAGTTGCATCGCGAGATGGCTGGTTTTCGCGATGTCCTCCAACATGACGGCAGCCTTGAGGGCTGAGCGCGCGGTGGGTCCGAAGGCGAAGACTCCATGATGCGCGAGTAGTACAGCCGGAGCACGCGTACGCGCCTTTACAATGGCTTCGCCAATGTGGTCACCCTCGTTGTCCACGTAAGGTACACAGGGAATCTCTCCGCCAAACTCATCCGCGATCGCCGTCAGCGACGGAATGATGGGACGTTCCAAGGCAGCAAAGCTGGTGGCGTAATTCGAGTGCGTGTGCACGATTCCGCCAAGGTCCCCGCAGTGCGCGTAGAGGTACAGATGGTGCGGCAAGTCAACGCTGGCTTTTAACTTGTCGCCGCGCTCACCCGTCGTGACTGTTGCCCCGGCAAGGTCCGTGATCACGAGCATGCCGGGAGTAAGGCTTTCATAGTCAACGCCGCTGGGCTTGATGCACACCAGTCCCAACTCGCGGTCGATCCCGCTGGCATTGCCGCTGTGCATGGTGACAAGGCGGGCACGGAAGATGCCCCGATTTGCTTCCAGAACTTCCAACCTCAGCTTACGGAGTCGGTCCATCTGGTGTCCCCTGTTCGCCAGCCGATGACATGGATGTGGGTTTCCCGGGGCGGCGACATTCCTAGTGTAACGTTACACTAGGAACAAGTCTAGAGAAATTGTAATTCCGTCTCTCTACTCGAGGGGCGAACTCCCGGTCGGAGATAATGGCCGGGACTATCTAAAATCGATCGCGATTACCGCGACGCGCGCGATGTTGACTCCCGGACGACGAGGCTGGGCGAGACCTTGCGATGCCTTGGGGACGAAGGTCGATTCTCTGCTGCGGCGCGAATCAACTCCTCCACGATTTCCGCGCCCAGGGTTCCTTGCAACTCCAGTTGCTGATGAACGGTGGTGAGTGGCGGGTTGTAGAACGCGGAGCTGGGTACATCGTCGAATCCGACTACTGAACAATCTCTCGGAACCACGCGCCCGCATTCGGACAGCGCCCGGATAGCGGCGCAGGCGGTAAGATCGTCAAACGCTACGAGCGCTGTAAAGTCCAGCTTGCCCTTTATTAACTCCTCGGTAAGTTGGTATCCCTCGCTGGATGTCGAGTTGCGGCCTCGCAATTCGCGCACGAGCCTCGCGTCAATCTTCAAGCCCGCCTCCCGGGCGAAACTTTCAATTCCACGCCAGCGCAGGCAGCTGTCAGCCATCGACTTGGGTCCCTTAATAAATGCAATTTTGCTGTGTCCCAAGTCATAGAGATGCTGCAGAGCCTGACGAGTGCCTGCCTCGTTGTCCACCGCGACCGAGCTGATGTCGCCGCCGGAAAGGTCTCGTCCGATGACAACCGCCGGAATCTTGCGTTCCGCCACCTTGGCGAAGTGTTTGGGCTCGAGGTAGGTCGGATTGGCGATGGCTACGATGCCTTCCACGCGCCGGCTCAGGAGCATGTCGAGGCAACGCTGGAATTGGGTGCCATCGTTTTGCAAGTCCGCAAGCACAGGGAAATAGCCAGTCGGCTGAATATGGACTTCAATCGCCCGGAGAATGTGGGCGCAATAGGGATCGGTGATATCGAAGAGGATGACTCCGAGGCTGCGGCTGCGATTGCTGCGCAGTGATCGTGCGAACAGATTCGGACGGTAACCGAGCTTGTCTGCCACACTCCAGATGCGTTTCCGGGTGCGCTCAGAAATTCGAGCGGCCGACGGGGCATCGCTTAACACCATGGACACGGTTGTGACTGATACCCCGCTCTCCTTCGCAACTTCCCTGATGGTGACCATGGTTCTCCAGAGGTTCGCACGTCGCCTGGAAACTGAAGCGGCGCTAAGATGATTCGTTTTACTAGCCGAAGAATATCAAAGTAGGAGGAAGTTTGGCATGAGATGGCGTGGGAAGGACAGGGGAACAGACACAGACCGGGCCGCTGTCACACGCCCAATGTCTCGGGGTGGCGGGAGCGATGCCGCTGGGGAACAATCGACGATCCAGCCGTCGCCCGCTTTCCGGATCCGCATTCAGACCGTCTGTTAGCATGGCGCCACCAAATTTGCAGGGCTATATTCTCATTCGTCTCAACCGTAGATCTTCACATTGGCAACCGTGCGATGAATGATGCCCGCGGGACTTGGACAGTCTGGTTTCAACCCTGCGCGGATTGAAGAAAACAGGCCAAGCAGTTGTCCGAAGATGACATCGAGAGGCGGGCGATATTCATCGCCGCAGTTTGCGGGAAGGTTCAGGATGAGGGGATGGGTGGCGAGGCCATCGAGCTTCGCGATCGGGTCAGGTGCGACGACGGCGCGAATTTTTCCCAGTTTCTTGGCGGCGATTTCGGCAAGCAGATCGAGGTCGTAGCTGCAGCGGTCTGGACGACGCGAGAGGTATAGGACAAAAAGGGTCTGCTCGTCGATGGCGGACATGGGGCCATGGCGAAGGCCGAGGGTGGATTCGGAGAAACTGACGATTCCACCCGCTGTGAGCTCGGTTACCTTGAGTGAAGACTCGATGGCGACCGCACGCAGAGCTCCCGAGCCTACAAAGCAGGCACGAGTGCAGCCCGCGAAGGAGATGAGGCTGGCCAGTTCTGCGGCGAGGGGAAGGACTTGCCCGGCGGCAGTATTCATCGCTCGGAGTATGGGTTCGTATTGATTGAAGCGCTTGAAGTGGGCGAGGCATTGCCCGGCAACGACCATATTGGAGAACGAACTGGTCATGGCAAGGCTGCGGTCATTGACCCGGTCATGGAGAGGGAGGACGAAGGCATTGCCTGCGGCATGCTCAGCATCCCAACCGATGCGGGCCATGGCTCCGTCTTTGCTGCAGGTGACGATGAGGTGGCGCACCTGGGTGTGAAGTTGCAGCGCGCGCCGCAGGACCGCGACCCCCTCGGGGCTTTCTCCAGAGCGGGAGAAGGAGACCCACAGGTAGCGCCGACCGGGGAGCAAGAGGTCATCCATGCCGGCGACAAGGTCGGTGCTGGGAACGGCATGCACCTCGCATTTCCACTGGCGGCGCAGAAGCGGGCAGAGAGCACGGCCGATGTAATCCGAGGTGCCCGCACCGATGAGCCACACCTCGGGAGGTTCGGCGTCTGGAAGTCCAATGCCACTGGCGCTCAGAAATCGTTCGAGTTCGGGCTGGAGAGCCTGAAAGAGGGCGGCGGTCTGCAGCCAGGTGGCGGGCTGCTGAGCAATCTCCCGAGGCGTGTGCTGCAAGCCACGGGCTGCCTTCTCTTCGTCGGATAAATTCAACAGACTGGAAAGTGCGTCCACGCGATGATTGCTCCCTAGATGTTCTTATGATGATCTTGTTGCCAGAAATTGGCGCAGGCCAGAACGGTCACAGAATGCCTCGGTGCCGCCAGGATGTTGGGTGGAATATGCACCCGCTAGGTTCCCCATGCGAACGCAGGCTTCAAGGCTAGAATCCTGCAGGTAAGCGCTGAGGAATCCGGCATTGAAACTGTCACCAGCGCCGATGGTGTCCACGGCTTGGACGGCGACGGCGGGCACTTCCATACGCACTTCGTTCCAGCGAGCCAGTGCCCCCTGTGCTCCCATTTTAACAACCACCACTGGAATCCGGTCAGCGAGGATACGCGTTGCCTCCTCGACGTCGCAGGTGCCCGCGATCCTGCATGCTTCTTTTCGATTGGGGAGGAAAACGTTTACCATCTTCAGAACTTCCGGCAGTGCGCCTTCCCACTGATCCTCGGGATCGTCGTTCGTGTCGAGCGAGATGGTGAGCCCTGCCTGCTTGATGCGCGAGAACAATTCCGGAAGGTGCGGCGTGAGGCCGCGTTGGAGAAAGAAGGACGACATGTGGAAGTGACGCGCCGAGGTCAGGTAGGCGAAATCGAGATGCTCGATTGAAAGTTCGAAGATGGTGCCGGGATAGGTAAGGATGTGGCGTTCGGTGCCATGAGGCAGGAGCAGGGTGACTCCGGTTGCGGTGGCGGGAGAGAAGGTCACGCAATCCAGATTGACGCCTGCTTGCTGAAGCCGCTCCATTGCAATTCTGCCGAGAGGGTCATGCCCGACTCGGGTGATGAATCCGACCCTGGCGCCCAGCACGCCAAGGTTGTGCGCGAGGATCGCGGAGGAACTGCCGAGGGTCATCTGGAAATCGGAGGCCAGCAGCTCCCTCTCGGTCTCCATGGCCGAGGGGAGACCGTAGAGGATAAGGTCAAGGTTGATCTCGCCTGCGAGGGTGATATCAAATTTTTTCATACGGCGCGAGCCGACCTCGATTCCAAGGATGCTCCGCAGGCGGTGCTGTAACCAGAGAGCACGCGGCGGATATGGTGTTGAACGACGGACGAAATATCGCAATCCAATTCTCCCCTCCGAATTGCTGCGTATTCTTCAGGAAGGTATTGGCTGAATAAGGAGAGCGGCGGCGGAAACGACTGCAGATTCCGAATCAGGCGCGCCACGGCCTCCTGCACAGTTTTCTGGGGCCAGTAATAGCGGCAACGATCACTGAAGCTGAATGCACGGGCCAGGCGTATTTGTCCCCCTCGGCCTTGGTAATAGGAGCGCCAGTAAGCTGGATTGCGCAGCATCTCCAGGTCAAGGGATTCGCGGAGATAAGAAAGCTTGACACCGCGCTTGCAGGCTAGACTTTCACGCTCGATCGCGTTGAGGGCAAAGATCGCCTCGCGGTATGCAAACGTCAAAGCGGGGCCGACTTTGAGGATGGCGAAGTGGTCCTCAACCATTTCCGCCAGGCGCTCGGGCAGCTGGTAATCCGTGGAGTGGGCCTCATAGACCAGTGCCGGGGCGCCAGGCAGTCCGGAGGAAAGCGAGGCGGCGCGGGTGCGGTCATAGTCGAAGACCTGCGAGTCGCCGAACTCTACTCCGGGCTGAACGACGAGACCGATCACCCTCTCCCATGCGTCCTCCAAGTTTTGGCGGACAAATGCCCGGCAGAATGCTTCGAGTGTGCGGTGAACATCTTCCATGCGGGTGGGAAGCGGGCGCTCCCCATCAGCCACTTCCCCGCCTGGCGCAGGCACCTCGGTGCCGATGACGTAGAACGGGCGCGGTGAGCCATGAGGCAGTTCGGCGGAAGCGTCTTCGGCAGCGCGGCAGAGGATGGCGGCGCGTTCGGCGATTACCGCCTCAGACAGAGCGTTGGGATCGTCGGCGCAGGACATGCTGGCATCGAGGTGGACCTTCTGGTATCCGGCATGCACGCAGGATTGGGCCAGCGCGCGGGCTTTGTCGATGGCCACGGCGGAGGCCTCGCCACGCCACGGGTAGGGTCCGAGGTGGTCCGCGCCTAGGAGCAGGCGCTCCGAGGGAAGGCCGGCTTGAGTGGCAGCGTCGCGGAGGGAGGCGGCGAACTGGGCGGGCGTCATTCCGGTGTATCCGCCCAACTGGTTGACCTGACTCGCGGTGGACTCTACGTGCAGATCGCTGCCGAGTTCCAACGCCATCTGAATCGCGGCATCGAGTACGGACGGCTGTGCAGAGCAGACGGCATAGGTTCCGATCGCTTCCCCTTTGCGGTTCCGGCCGATCATGTCTCTCAGATGCTCGCTCGCCCTCTTGACCCGATTCTCTGGCGGGGAACTAAGGTAGGGACGTTTCATGCCGAGGATTGTACTATCGAAATGAATCGTTTTACTTCTTTTGTTATCGTTTCTGGAGTATTTTGCCGAATCACAAAGGGCAGAAGCCGAAGCTCCTGCCCTTGTGCATCTCACGCCTATTTGCCTCAGTCGTAGTATTCCAATCCAAGGTGGGTAATCAGCTCTTCTCCCTGGATGTGGCGCAGCGTATTCTTCATCTTCATCATCTGGATAAACAGATCGTGCTCTGGATAGAGCCCCTTCGCCGTCATCGGAGACTTGAAGTAGAAGCTCATCCACTCCTGGATGCCGATTCCCTTCAACTCATTCGTCCGT
>CAILAZ010000045.1 GCA_903832295.1 uncultured Acidobacteriota bacterium | reverse complement strand
GTGGCGAAGAAGTCAAGCGGGGTGGTGAAGTCGAACAGCGGGGCGTCGGTGGTGGACCTGGGCGTCGGCGTGGGCTGCATCGAGTTCCACTCGACGATGAACTCGCTGGGGTCAGACAGTCTGCCGCTGACGCAACAGGTGCTGAAGCCGGGCGGGCTGGGCGAAGGCTTTGACGCGTTTGTCATCAGCAATGACGCGGCGAACTTCTCGGTGGGCGCCAACATCATGCTGCTGCTGATGGCGGTGCAGGACGAGGAGTGGGACGACGTGGACATGATGGTGCGCCAGTTCCAGGGAATGACGCAGCTGATCAAGTTTTCTGCGAAGCCGGTGGTGGCAGCGCCGTTTGGAATGACGCTGGGCGGAGGGTGCGAGGTGTCGCTGCACGCGGCGGCACGCCAGCCTCACGCGGAACTCTACATGGGACTGGTGGAAGTGGGCGTGGGGCTGCTGCCGGGAGGCGGCGGCTGCAAGGAGATGACGCTGCGGGCGGTGGACGCGGCACAGTCGATCAGGCCGGAGGCGCGCGGGGAATCAGTGGAGATGATGGAGGCGATGAAGAAGGCGTTTGAGACCATCGCCCTGGCCAAGGTCTCAACTTCGGCGTTTGAGGCGAAGGGACTCGGATTCCTGGGACGCGGCGACCAGATCACGATGAACCGCGAGCGGGTGCTGAGCGATGCCAAGGCACACGCGCTGGAACTGGCGCGGGCAGGATATCGCGCGCCGGTGCCAAGGACGGATATTCCCGCGCCGGGGGAGAGCATATTGGCGACGCTGAAGCTGGGCGTTCACCTGATGCGGCAGGGCGAGTTCATCAGCGACCACGAGGTGAAGATTGCAACCAAGGTGGCCGAGGTGCTCTGCGGGGGCGCGGTGACGCCGGGAACTCCGGTGAGCGAGCAATATTTGCTTGACCTGGAGCGCGAGGCTTTCAAGAGCCTTGCGGGCGAACGCAAGACGCAGGAGCGAATCCAGTTCACGTTGAAGACCGGCAAACCGCTGCGCAACTAAATTTCGGCCGAGGAGAGCGAATCATGCGAGAAGCTGTGATCGTCAGCGCCGTCCGCACCGCGGTCGGCAAGGCAAACAAGGGAACACTGAGGGCCACGCGTCCCGACGATTTGGGCGCGGCGGCGATACGGGGAGCGCTGGAGCGCGTCCCCCAACTGGATGTGAAGGAAATTGAAGACGTGATCCTGGGCTGCGCCATGCCGGAGGCAGAGCAGGGCATGAACGTGGCCCGCATAGCGGCACTGCGGGCGGGGCTGCCGGTGGAGACGTCGGCGATGACCATCAACCGCTTCTGCTCGTCAGGGCTGCAGGCGATTGCCATGGCCACGGACCGGATTGCGGCCGGAGGCGCGGAGGTGATCGTCGCCGGAGGCACGGAGTCGATGACGATGATTCCGATGGGCGGGCACAAGGTATCGTGCAATCCGTCCCTGGTGCAGAACTATCCGGATGCGTATCTCTCGATGGGACTGACGGCGGAGCGGCTGGCGCAGCGCTTCGGGATCACGCGGCAGATGTCCGACGAGTTCAGCTACCAGAGCCACCAGAAGGCGATCCGCGCGATTGAGGCGGGGAACTTTGTGGACGAGATTGTGCCGGTGGAGGTGACGTTCCGCGCTCCGGCGGCGCAGGCCACGCGAGGCTCGGCTGCGGTAAAGCTGGCGGTGCAGGCGATCGAGTTCAAGGTGGATGAAGGGCCGAGGGCAGACACCACGGTGGAGGCGCTGGGCGCGCTGAAGCCGGCGTTCCACTTGAAGGGCACGGTGACGGCGGGCAACTCCTCGCAGATGAGCGACGGGGCTGCAGCCGCGGTGGTGATGAGCGCGGAGCGGGCAAAGGCCCTTGGGCTGAATCCGCTGGCGCGCCTGGTGGCCTTTGCCACGGCGGGCTGCAAGCCGGAAGAGATGGGAATCGGACCGGTCTTCGCCATTCCCAAGGCGCTGAAGATGGCGGGACTGACGCTGGAGGATATCGGCGTGATCGAGTTGAACGAGGCATTCGCGGCGCAGGCGCTGTCGGTGATCAAGGAACTGGGGCTCGATCCGGCAAAGGTCAATCCGAATGGCGGCGCGGTCGCGTTGGGGCATCCGCTGGGATGCACCGGGGCCAAGCTTACGGCGACGCTGCTGCGCGAATTGAAACGCGGCAACCATCGCTATGGAATCGTCAGCATGTGTGTCGGCGGCGGAATGGGCGCTGCCGGAATCTTCGAGAACATCGGTTAATTCCGCTGCCCGGGACGCCGGGGGCGCGCACTCAAGGAACGTGGAGGAACAAGGATGGCAACCACCGCAACGCCGGTACAGAAGAAGATTGTGGGCGGAAACTTTCTGATTGAGGAGACCAACCCGCAGGATGTTTTCACCCCGGAGGATTTTAACGATCAGCACAAACTGATTGAGCAGACCGCGGAAGATTTTGCGATGCAGGAGATTGTGCCCAACGCGGACCGCATTGAGCACAAGGATTTCGCGCTAAGCCGCGAGCTGCTGAAGAAGGCGGCCGAGCTTGGATTGACAAGTGTCGATGTGCCGGAAGAGTACGGCGGGGCGGAGATGGACAAGGTCTCCAGCTGCATTATCGCCGACCACATTGCCAAGCAGGGCTCGTTTGCCGTGACCTTCAGCGCGCACGTGGGAATCGGCACGCTGCCGCTGGTGTGGTTCGGCACGGAGGCGCAGAAGAAGAAGTATCTGCCGCTGCTGGCGAGCGGCGATTGGGTGAGCGCCTATGCGCTTTCGGAGAGCAGCTCGGGGTCAGACGCGATGAACGCGCGCACCAAGGCGGTGCTCTCGGCTGATGGCAAGCACTACCTGCTGAACGGCGAGAAGATGTGGATTACCAATGCGTCGTTTGCCGACCTGTTTGTGGTGTTTGCCAAGGTGGACGGGGAAAAGTTCACGGCGTTTCTGGTGGAGCGCACCTTCCCGGGCTTCAGCGTGGGGCCGGAGGAGCACAAGCTTGGGATTCGCGGCTCCTCAACCTGCCCGCTGATTTTGAACGACTGCCAGGTTCCGGTGGAGAACGTGCTGGGCGAGATTGGCAAGGGCGCGACTATCGCCTTCAACATTCTGAACGTGGGGCGCTTCAAGCTGGGCGCGGCGGCAGTGGGCGGAGCGCGGACGTGTTTGGCAAGCTCGATCAAGTGGGCCAAGGAGCGCAAGGCCTTCGGCAAACCGATTGGCGACTTCGGCATGGTGCGCGAGATGCTGGCAGACATTGCCATCGGCATCTACGCCGGCGAGGCGCTGGTCTATCGCACGGTGGGGATGATGGACGCGGCGACGGCGGATATCGAGAAAGGATCGGCGGACGAGTCAAAGCTGATCCGCAAGGCGATTGAGGAGTACGCCGTGGAGTGCTCGATCATCAAGGTGTGGGCCTCGGAGATGTTCGACAAGGTGGTGGACAGCCAGGTGCAGATCTACGGCGGCTACGGCTTTGTGGAAGAGTATCCGGCGGAGCGCGCCTACCGCGACTCGCGGGTGAACCGCATCTTTGAAGGCACCAATGAGATCAACCGGCTGATCATCACAGGATGGCTGCTGAAACGCGCGCTGAGCGGACAGCTTCCGCTGCTGGCGGCGATCAAGAAGCTGATGGACGAAGTGATGGCGGGACCGAGCTTTGCGGAAGAGGATGAGCGCAAACTGGCGCCTCAGCGCAAGCTGATCGAGAACGCGAAGAAGATCGGGCTGATGGTGGCCGGAGCGGCATCACAGAAGTACATGCAGCAGATCGCGGACCACCAGGAAGTCATGGGAGCAATCGCCGATATCGTGATCGAGGTGTACGCGATGGACTCGGTGCTGGCGCGCACGCTGAAGCTGATTGACAGCCAGGGCGAGGCTGCGTCGCAGGTGGCGGTTGCCATCAGCGACGTTTACCTGCAAGGGGCGATGGCACGAGTGGAGGCGGCGGCCAAGAAGGCGCTGGCCGACGTGGCCGATGGCGACATGCTGCGCACGCAGATGACGATTCTGCGGCGCTACATGAAGGCCGATCCGGTGAATGTGATCGCGGCTCGCGAAAAGATTGCGGCTCGCGTGCTGGAGGCAGGGAAGTACTCGTTTTAGAAGAGGGTTGACGGAGGGGGCGGGGCTTCGGCCTCGCCTCTGGTGTTTTGTCAGCCCGTTGCCTTATGCCAGGTGGAGCACATGTTCCACCACGTTGAAGAGCTTTTCCATCTGTTCCAGCGCAAATGCGCTCACACTGCGGTGCCTTACTTCCATTGCAGAAATCAAGCCAGCAGCTATGCACAGTGCGCCAATCGCAAAGCGATTCATGGTACAACCTCGAAGTAGTTAAACAGTTGGATGGCGGCGCCCTCCTCTTGGATACTGCGGGACGGAGTGGCCGGCCCGTGGCTCAGCGCAAAACGGTTAGAATAGCCCTCAACATAAAAAAGAGAATGAGGAGCCCCAATATGCGGCGCTGGTATGGAAAGACTCTGGCGGCACTGGCCGTGTTCTCCGCCTCAGCTTTTCTGGCGGACTGGGTGGTGTTGCAGGTGCGTGCACACGGAGGCTCCGCGTACGCCACGGTGGTGGTCAACATCTCGTATGTCATCCACCAGAAAAACGGCAAGCTGGAATATCTCTACGATCCTCCGCTGGCGGTGCCGTGCGTGCGTGCACTGTTTCCGCATGCGCAGCAGGCTCCGTGCTGGTGGCTGGCGCGGCATACGGATCAGCAGAAAGATATCACGGCAAACTGAGCGGCTATTTTGCGGGTTCCACGCGAGGAGCCATGAGCTTGTTGAGCTGTTTTACCGCTTCCTGAAGGTGCGAACGTTCCAGCTCGCCTGTGGCCGGGTCGGCGAGGCGGGTGTTCATCCACGCCAGCGCGGCACGCGGAGAAACATGGGGCGTTTCCGGACTGACGTCGATCACGACCATTTCGCCATTGCGCTCCTGCACGCGAAAATCAACGCGCTCATTGCCGGAGGAAGGGATGTAGCCTTCGCCTTCCTGGTAATATCCCACGCGCTTGTAGTTTGCGCTGAGTCGTTCGCTGGGCTGCTCCGGCGATTCAATATCAAAGCGGCTGACGATGATGACGCGGGTAAATTCCGGATTGGCGCGCAGGGAAGTGAAGGGCTTGAACCGGTTCCAGCCCGCGGGTTGCAGGCGGGTGCCTTCAAAATCGAGTCGGCAGTAATTGGAGAGCAGTGCTTTTTGCGCGGCATACACATCGGCGTAATTGTGTCCGCGCAACTTTACCCCGCCCTGCGGGGAGCCGCCGAACTGCGCCAAAGCGGCGGCGGAGATGAATAGAAAAGCCAAGAAGAACAGTTTTCGTCGCATAGTTTCTCAGGAACTCCGCTTTCAGCGTAAAACGGAGCGAAGGCAAAGAGCAACCGCCAATTTGAATCGGAAGAGCCGCGGCCCTCGATATCCGGACATATTCTGCCATGGCGAAGGAATGCGGCGAGGTAGCTCTCCGGTAAACTCACGCGCGTCCCATTTTGTCGTAGGATAAATACTTAAGAGCCCTTACCTCGATCACTGATGCCGAAAGATCACGCCATCATCGTCCGAGTCGCCGCCCTGCTGTTGCTTCTGCTGACGGCCGGATTTGCCGCCGAGCCTCGCCGTGTCGAAGTCTATGCGCCGCAGTCCAGCTACCAGGTGGATATCCTGGTGCGTGAGGGCGTGGACTATGTGGGCCTGACCGATCTGCTGGAGCCGCTGGGCCGAGTGGAGTCGCGGGTAGAGGGTAAGAAGCTCAAGCTCACCTTCAACGGCGCGGAGGCCGAGTTCGAGGATGGCAAACGCCAGTTCCGGGCGCGCGGCGTTAGCGGCGATCTGCCCTCAAAGTTCCTGCTGGTGGATGGCCGCGGCTACATTCCCGCGGCAGTCACGGCGCGGCTGCTGACCCGCGTCTCCGATCAGCCCGCGGAGTTCCACGCCAACCCTCGCCGCCTGTTTGTTGGAGGAGTTCAGTTTCGCTACACGGCGGAACTGCGGCACTCGCCCTCCCGGCTGGTGCTCGCCTTTCCTGCTCCGGTCAATCCCTCTACCCTGATTGAGCGCGGGCGCGTGCGGCTGCTCTTCCGGCGCGAGCCGCTGGTCAGCAACGGCACGGATTACGTTTCCTACGGCGACCCATTCCTGGCGAGCACGACTTTTGCCGAGACCTCTGACGGCGCGGAGTTTGTCGCCAGCACCTTGCAGCAGGCAACGGTTTCGATGGGCGACGGAGGCCGCACGATTACGATTCTGGCGGGAAGCGCTGCCGCGCCCGCCGCAGGCAATCCAGCGGAACAGCCCCAGGCCTCATCTCCGGCGGCGCACGCGGCCCATGCGCGACCGTTCGTCATTCTGGACGCGGCGCACGGAGGCTCAGAGACTGGCGCGATCTTTTCGCCCACGCTGCAGGAGAAGGCGATTAACCTTGCGCTGGCCAAGCGATTGCAGAAGGAACTGGAGACGCGCGGGATTCCCGTGGTGCTGACGCGCATTGCGGACAATCTGCTTACCTGGGATCAGCGCGCGGTTTCGGCCAACACCTCGCATGCCTCGCTCTACATTGCCCTGCATGCTTCCACCAGCGGCCACGGAGTCCGCCTCTACACTGCGATGATTCCCACGCTACAGCCCGGCCAAAGCAGCCGCAGCTTTTTGCCGTGGGAGCTTGCACAGTCGCCGTTCCTGCCGCAATCAAACATTGCGGCCACGGCGCTGGCTGCCGAGTGCAATTCGGCGAGCCTGCCGGTACGCACCTCGTCGGCTCCGCTGCGTCCGCTGAACAGCGTGACGGTTGCGGCGGTGGCCGTGGAAGTGGCACCGCTGGGCAGCTCCGCAGACGAGCTCTCCGCTGCGGAGTACCAGCAGAAGGTGGTCAATGCGCTGGCCACCGCAATTGTCTCGCTGCGAAGCAAGCTGGAGGCCGGCCAGTGATCTCACGCAAGCTGCAATTCATGGTTGCTGCACTGGTGATCGCCATTCTCGGCATGGGCTTTTACCTTGTGCACCTCAAGCGCAAGGCGGAGTCGATTGGCAGCGGTCCTGCTCCCCAGGCGCTGGTTGCGCCAGTCAGCGGGCCTGCCGAGCAGATGACGCTTTACCTGGCCAGCGACGACGACTATGGCCTGCGTCCCACCACGATCTCGTCTCCCCTGCCGGGTGATCCCGGCGAACGCGGCCGCCTGACCCTGCACACGCTGATCACGCGCTACCTGCAGAAGAACTCCGAACATCCGCTGGGCGCCGGGGCCGACGTGCACGACGTATTTCTGCCTGATCCAGCATCTGCCGTGGTGAACCTCAACGCGGCGCTGGTTGATAGCCACCGCAGCGGCATCGAGGTGGAACAGCTTACTGTCTTTTCCATGGTGCGCACCCTGAAGGCGCAGCTTCCGGCACTCACCCGCGTGCGCTTCCTGGTGGATGGGAAGTCGCGAGAGACCCTTGCCGGGCATGCCGATCTCTCCGGATGGATGGACGTTGCGATGGTGACCGACGCGTGCAGGGATTTGAAGTAACGCCTCGCTGCGCACTTCCGGTGGTATTCTGCACTTTTCACGTTCGACAGCACGGAGCCTCTCCGCTCACAGGAAGATTGTTCGACGATGATTACAACGTTTCGGGTTTGGACCGCGCTTCTCGCTCTTGCCGCCGCCTCTCTCGCCCAGCTTGCGCAGCCCGCGCCCGTCCCGGCCATCTCCGGCTTCCGCGATGCAACAGCCGAACTGAAGCTGGAAGAGAAGTTCCTCGCCGTCCCTCAGCCGGCACTGGCGCAGGGGCATCTGCGAATCCTCACCGCTGAACCGCACATCGCAGGCTCGCCCGAGGATCGCAAGACCGCCGAGTACGTGGCGAAGAAGTTCCGCGAGGCCGGGCTGGAAACGCGCATTGACTCCTACAAGGTGTGGCTGAACCTGCCGCGCGAGATCCTGGTGGAGGCCACAGCGCCCGCCGGGCTCAAGATGCATGGCCCCACCCGCGAGCACGTCGAGGGAGATCCCTTCCAGGACGATCCCCGCGTGGTGATGCCCTTCAACGGCAGCTCGCCTTCGGGGGACGTGGAGGCCGAGGTGGTCTATGCCAACTACGGCCGCCCCGACGACTTCCAGAAGCTGAAGCAGCTTGGCATTGATGTGAAGGGCAAGATCGTGATCGCCCGCTACGGGCAGAACTTCCGCGGAGTAAAGGCGCTGGCCGCGCAGGAGGCCGGAGCTGCCGGACTGATCATCTACTCGGATCCGATCGACGACGGCTACTTCCGCGGAGATGCTTATCCCGCAGGTCCCTATCGTCCGCCCACGGCGGTGCAGCGCGGCTCCGTGCAGTTCACCTTTGAGTAT
>CAILAZ010000044.1 GCA_903832295.1 uncultured Acidobacteriota bacterium | reverse complement strand
CCGCAACTGCCGTCGCAGCCATCACAACCGCACTCGAACTATCCATTCCCGGCCTCGCAGGAACCCGATCAACCACGTCCACAAGTCGAGAATGCCCGTCCGCGATAGCTACGTCTACACGGTTCAGACCATACGCTTACGATTGTCCCGGCTTCTTGACGCCACCATCGAATTGCACGAACAAATCCTGCCCGGGAATCCAGAAGGGTTGGGGTGGCCCGGAATTGCGTTTGTACTCTACTGGAAGGTACTGAATTGCATCAGCGAGGTAGTTCTGTTCTGGAATAGATGGACGCGAATCTGAGTCAGCATGATCTCCTGAAAGAGTGTTATCCCGGCTCGCTTTGATCATCCTTTAACGAGAGCGCCGACCACGTCGGCCTATCAGCACTTTCTCAACGTGAGAGAGTTGCCCTAGGCAGTAGAACTCAAGAAACATACGGGTGCGGCCAAAGCCTCAATCGATCACGCTGGCACAGATCGCAATCCGAGCGATGTGTGCTCAAAAGCAGGAGTTGATCAGACAGCGCCTGCTCCCCGAACAATTGGTGGAGTGAACCCCTCGCCCTCAAGTCGAGCTTTGATTTGCACTAAGCGCTTACACTGCTTCTCGGATGGTATCTTTCCCGGGGTCGCAGCAGCCTTAAGTATTCCATCGTCGTCGGGGCTCAAAAGGAGTTCCTTCCGACCAAATTCGCGCATCTCTCTCCAGTATTCGGTGCCAAGCGTAAACACCAGTGTCTCCACCGCAATACTCGACTCAATGTCCTGGTCCGCCTTGGCATCTTTCTTTTGCTGCAATTCCTCATCACGGTCGATCAACTCGACTCGTACAGCTTTCGAAAGCTCCATCTCAATTGCCGCAACTCTCCTCCAGCAGAGCTCCTTCTTGCACCATTCCGTAACATTTTGGAGTCCTCCTTCGGGAGAAGTAATTACATCCACAACCGCACGCGCAATGTGAGCTATTTCCGAACGAAGAGCGTGGGACAATTCCTGGCGATTCCAAATGCCGCGCATATCTAATGCCTTGCTTGGTGCCTGCACTTCGATCATCTGCGACAGCTTGGCAACGGCATACGCAACGATATTTGCCCGGTAGCCACCCTGGTACCAAGGTTGCTTGAAGACGATCAGCTCTGTCTGTCGGAACAAGATTGTCTTGGCGATCACCCGCTTAAAATATTCCTCATTAAATTCGCTTGGATTCTTGTCCCATGCTTGGGTCGCAAACGAACTGAAGGATAGGAAGTTCTTCTGAGCACCCAGACTCACGACATGCGGCAACTGCCGCCAAGCATTTTCGACCTTTGCCAGATCGGTCTTTGCTATCAACTGAGTTCGAGGTCTCTGCAAAACAAACCGCTTCTTCTCAGAAGGGCTGAGCTTGCTCTGCTCATTTAGATACTGCCCCCTTGCGCGCTCATAGAACCACTGGGTGCCATGCTGAGCTCCGTTGACAGCAGGGGCCCACAACCTCCTGGAGAACTGTTCCAACCTCTGATGGAATTCATGATTCGAAAAGAAGTCAGCATCGCTCACACGATTCTGCGTATTTGCGAAGCGTGAGATTTCAGGAATAATCTGCCCAGATCTTTCCGGAGGCACAACAGACAGCTTCATCTGGACAAAGATGTTTTCCAAGGACGCTCGATCGCTGCGGCGTGTGGCCGCTAGCGACGCAGTTGTCTGGCCTCCGTTCACGATCTGAAGATCAGATGCAGAAACGATGTACTGTCCACCTTTGCTGGAGACCACCTCGACCTTTGAGGCCGTGCAGGCTATTCCATTGTTGAATGCAAAGAACATCTCCGGGCGAGCCTGAATAGTTTGCTTGATGCCTTTATTGACGCGACCCTTGGCGCTGAGAAATGACCTGACGTTTCCCTCAAGCAACCTGCTGCCAAAACGATCGTACACATCGGCCAGCGCTCGGCCTGAAATGACGCAGAGGTATGCCTTGTAGTCATCTGATTCCACGCTCGCGCCGAGGCAGGGCAATCCGTTTGCACTTAGCTCGCGGAAGTCAACCTCCAGTTCGTCTCGTCCGGTCTTGGATTCAAATGCGCGCTGAAATCTCGTGATGTCCCAAATATGGAACTCTGTCGGAACACCCGCAATCATTGCCTCTGGCCAATCCTTAATTCGGGAACTCATGACTGCGTCAGCCAGCAAGTAGAATCGAAATCGCGATATCGCGCCTTTTTGCTGATTCAGCATTCGCGCCAAATCCGAGGCCGGGTTGCTTTCCTCTATCGCAAGCGAACCTGACGAAAGCTTTCCGGCGACAGCGTCCTCACAAAATGCCTGTAGCCGCCCGAAATATGTCTTGCCGCTGGTTTGCGTAAGACTTTCCGGCTCTGGCTCCCCTCCATATACGGCGAAGAACAAGCGTGCCGAACCGTCCGCCTCATCAAATGCGAAGCCATCCACACCAATGGCTCGCTTCCCGGAACCAGTACCCCGGAAGTAGCTGGTCTCACAATCAGCCACCTCCTCAGCATCTTCAAGCATCTGTACGCAATACTCAAAGAATGCTGCGTGCCGATAATTGCTCTCGGCAACAGCGCAGGCGGCAATCCGCTCAAGCATTTCCTGTCGAAACTCTCTGAGAAGCATAGATCTAATCTATCTCCGACTCGAATTCGTCACATTGACTGAGATCAAGAACATACTTTGCATCAAGAATACCTGCACATACCGTGCCACGGGTCAGACATGGGAATCCCTCCCGGACTCGAAAAACTAACTGTTTCCCGGGCCTATAAAAGCGCAGTGCCTGCGGATCACTTTCAGCAAACCCCATCTGCGTAAGCGCCAAGTTGAACTGAGCACACGCGTCGTCATGGGCCGCGAGTTCTTCCCTCACCCTTTCAACAAGTTCAACCAGGCTCATCGCCTTGCTGTCATCTTTGACAGATCCATCGATGGTAATTGCCACCAAAAACAATTCACTTCCCGCCCCGTCTAATTGATCAAGTGACGACACAACCACTGTGTGCGCTCCCGTCGCCCGAGTTTTCACCTCAATAGCGACGCCAGGGAGCCGGAAATCTTGAGGCGCATCTTCTGGCCCTGTCCAAGCGAGCACCGACGCCCGCTCTCCGAACTTTGGGATAAGCGTCTCATGGAGAACCATGAGTTCGCCGAAAAGCCCTCTCGCTTCTGATTCGCTGAGCCCCTTTCTGTCCGGCTGTAAGAGCCGCTTCCAGCGATACAACCGCTTCAGCAACGCGCCTGAGCCCGAAGCCGCCGCCGAGAACGGCGAAGAGGAAGCAGCGGAATGACACTGGTTCGCAACAAACCAAGCCCCGAAGGCCGACAGCTCGGCGAAATCCTCGCCAAGTGGT
>CAILAZ010000043.1 GCA_903832295.1 uncultured Acidobacteriota bacterium | reverse complement strand
GTCTCTGAGCCCAAGGTGCCAACTATCATTCCGGCAGCTCCCCTGCCGCTTTAGGAAGCCTCACGACAGTGTTTGCGGTAGCCTCCAGGCCTTCAACTTCAACAGCCCCACACAACGAACAGAACGTTGTGTGGGCCACCCTCCCTTTGGCTCAGATTGGGGGAGGGTCAACCACATCATGTTGAACATGTCGTATCTTGGATTCCCGTAGTCTCGACCGTTCTTTGGGGTAGTGCCTTCCTGTCCGGGGTTGTACTGATGAATCAGGGCAGTCCAGACATTTCGCGGAAGATTCCCGAGACGCTACTTCTTTGCGGAGAGATGCTGAGACACCACATAAACATCTACGTCCGTCAGTGAACATTCCTCCTCGGACGCATCGTGCATGGCTATGACCACGATGCTCCCTCCTGACTTCTTGGCAAAGGTGACGAGATACACCTGTCGCCAAACTCCGGTCTCCGTCGGCTGAGACGCCAAGCGTTCGGTCTTCGTCTTAGAGAGGTCTACAGAGTTCGCATCCGCCAATCCCGCATTCTTCAACTTGACGAATGCCATTTGAGTCGGCCACCCACCGCTGCAATCTGGCCCAGACTTCCTCCGTGCTGTTGTTTGAGCATTGAGAGCAGCACAGCAGCCAAGCAGAACAAGTAGCGCAATGAAGTTCTTCATTCTGTCCTCCCTAAGTGTATGCACATCACTCTACCTTCTCGGTTGTGACGCCGCTTGCGCTCATCGTCTGTCGTGTTGCGAGCGGTAGCACCTCGCATCCTTCTGAAGAATTGAATGCGGGCTTGCTTGCGTTGTCTGCGTGAATCCAGAAGCCGCTGCGACCCTCCATGTTGTTCTCCGGGGAAGGCGTCAGCTTCATGGATACCGGCCCGTGTTCATTTTTCTCAGCCTTGCCGATGGTGTATTCCCCACGGGGCAGCGGGCCAGCGTTTGCCTCATCCTTCTTCTGGCTCACCCCCTGCGCCTCGGGATTATTCAGGCCGTTCCCTCGTCCCGCATAGCCGCCTGCTGGCTGCGACACCGTGATCTGAGTTGTCTGAGTTGATTGTCCGTTGTTTGACTGCACGCCCACTTGTAGCGAGACGTTCCCCGTCGATTGCTGGTAGTGCCACTTTGGAGCCTCGATTTTGGCCGTGGGCGGTGGGGGGGGCGGTGGGAGGGGTGGTGGGTCGCCCCAGCATACTGTGATGCCGAGGATCGTGTGACAGCCGTGCCCATCGGGATCGAATCTCGCCAGCGGGTTGTTGCCCACGTAGCTGTAGAGATTCAAGCTTTGTGGGTTTCCGAAACTGGCGTATGGAACGGCAGTCGCCTTTGCACTCCAATCAGGCGAAAGCCACCTTCCCATGTTGCTGCCGTAGTATCGTGCCCCGAAGTAGTCGTTGCCGGATTCGGTATCCCGTTCTTTGCCGGTGAATTTGTACGGATCGGCGGTGTTGCTGCCGTTGAATAACTGGCCGAAGGGGGCGTAGTCCTGAATGCTTCCGGTCAATGTTCCGGCTGAGGTGAGCGTGCCGACCGATGAACCAAGGTGATTGGTCATGCGATAAGTGGGCACGCTGGCTTTTACCTCAGCCAGCAGGCCGCTTGCGCCG
>CAILAZ010000042.1 GCA_903832295.1 uncultured Acidobacteriota bacterium | reverse complement strand
GCTTATCGGCGAACTCGCGCGACTCCATGCCGAGGATGGCCCTGACGATCCTCACGCGGGCTGCATCGTCGATTATCATGCTGTCACCTTCTGGAGTAGAGCCTCTGCCCTCTGGCGGGCTGTGGCGATGCGGTCTGGAGGGTTGGTGGATACGGGGGCAGGAATCGAACCTGCGACCGACGTGCCGCCCGCCTCCTCTGCCACTGAGGTACCCCGTTCCGTGGTTGCGGGGATGGGACTTGAACCCACAACGGCTGGTTTATGAGACCTGCCTGCGACCATCGCCCCCGCGTCATTCGCTATCGCCAAGCAGTACCGATTCCGGCACAACGGGCAAGTCTTCTGTTTGGGCTTCTTTGACTTCACAGACCTACCGTAGCACCTATTCGAGATGATTTCAACAAAAATCGTAGATTGCTGCATAGTCCAGAACTGGACTGCCTCTCCACACGGGCACACCTTTGGCTTTAGTAAAAAAATAGGCTTGCCGCTATGCGTGGGCTGTACGGGAACCGCTACGCCCCCGCCTCGGCACCCGTCACACCGATCCCGAAGCTCGCGTTTTCGCTGAGAGGGCGGTATGCCGCCCTGGATATGCGCCTAAAGCCACCCCAGACGCAGGTTTGCCCGGTACAGGCATCGGCGCGTCCAGCTTTGGAAGAGGCATTCGCGGAAAGAGTGCCAAGACGCAGAAGGACGCGAGAATTGTCAGGCCGATATTTTGGGGTGAAAATCGCATATTCTTTTGCCTAAGCACTTGCAGGATTGCACGGAATCTGTATAATGTCAATAGCGGGGTGTTAGCCGGGAAACACCTCCTTCCGTTCTTTCGCCTAAGCACCGAAGACGGCACCCCGCACACATTTCATAGCCGCCGATGTAACAAGCGAAGGCCCCTGAGAATCCGCTCAGGGGCCTTCGCTTGTTACATGTTGAGGTGCTACATGCTCACACTAATCTTGCTCGTCTTTGCGTTTGTCCTGTTCTCCATCGCTGCAATCTGGAATCCAGCACCTCCGTCGCCCTGGTTTGGTCGTCTCGTAGCTGCTGGGCTGGCGTTCTGGGTTCTCTCCGTGTTGCTGGCAGGCCACCCACTGATTTAGACATCCGCTCCTCGTACTCACGGTCGATACACCGCTGGCAGATGTCCGAGTGGGAGATGCGCGCGATCTTCCGTCCACACGCACAGCGGCGCTGCTCAGGGTAGGGCATGTTCTCCCACTCGATCCCGCTGACCACAACGCCGCGGTGCTCGTAGTCTCCGTCCCTCATGGCCTACTCCAGCGCCAGGATCGCCGCATCGAGGCCGGCCAACTCTTCGTCGATTGCTGACTTCTTCGCCAGCAGAACCTTGCGCCGCTCAGACAGGTGGTTGATTGCGATGACGACGTGGCGAGGCTTCTTCACTTCTTTCCGCTCATCGTTCAATGGAAGTTCGCTTGCTGATGCGTTTTCACTTATCTTTGCCATTGCTGGCTCCTTTCGCGGGTTCGGGCGTCTTGGCTGGCGCGGGCTTTACTTCTTTGCGGCGGCGAGTGCAGTCTGCGCCTCGCGCTGGAATATCTGCGCCTTCGTTTGGTCGATGCTCATGCGAACCTGATCCTTCGCAATCCGCGCCTGCACCTTCGCTTGACGCCGCATCAGCTTGATCGTCAACCGCAGCGTGGCCACATTGTCGGCTTGCGGTGCCGGTTGCGTGGCGGGAGGAGGAGCGGGTGGTTCGGTAGTGGGCTTCGCCGTCTGCGCGATGAGCGGCAAGGCCAAGAATAGGGCGATGATTACAGGGATTCGTTTCACGGTTTCTCCTCTTCAATCCAAACGGGGTGATCTACTGCGTGAGTGTCACGGTCGGAGCCGATGGTGCGCTCCGCCAGCTTCGTTTGAATCTGCGCGAGCTGCTCTCGCCATGTTCGGGCGGGAGCCTTTGGCGTGGGTTGGGGATCAGCGGTCAAGATTGCACTCCCTCCTG
>CAILAZ010000041.1 GCA_903832295.1 uncultured Acidobacteriota bacterium | reverse complement strand
ATGTCGCCAGCCAAGCCGATGTTCAGGGCCAGTAGAATCCAGAGAAACGCGCTCATAATTTATGCTCCAAGGGACTCTCTTTTTATGCCTAATTTACCAAGCGACTCCCAGGTAATCGTGCCAGCGATGTCGCTATGGTCTGCGTCCCTGCATGTGCATACCCAGATTGGGCTACTTGTCGCCACCTCGCCCAGCAAATGCGGCTCGCATCCCATCTCAACCGCCTTCAGGAAGAGCAGATCGCTCGCGAACATGATGGACGGATGATCCATCGCTCACCTCAGAACCATGGACTGCTATGCTCTGTGAACCAGCAGTAGACGAACAGAAGGGCAAGCCCGACCAGTACATAGGTCATTCGAATACCTTTCCGCAGCGCAGACAGAAGTCACTAATTCTCCAATGGCCGAGCAGGAAGCACGCAATTTTAGCGAGATTCTTCATGGCCTACCTCTGACTCCAACGAATCCTGCTAGCCGTTCTCCCTGCGCCTTCTCGCATCGCGCCTCTTCGAGCCAAATCGCGGCCCTCATGTCGCCATCCTTCAGGGTCACCGGATGCACTCGAAGCTGCGTTGCCTCATACAGGCCTACCAGCCGCGCGCACGCGACGCCCTCGAGTCCGGTTACTTTGTCGACGACCTTGTCGCCAAGCTCGATCATCGTTATCCGCCTTTTCTAAACGGCTCACTCGGTGGTGCTTTGGGCGGAGGCGGCGTATTCCCAATCTCCGCTGCCTCTCGGATCAACTTCGCTTCTCCTCGCGCCTCGCCTAAAGCCGCTATTTCTTTCGCCAGCCTTGCGCTCCAGCGCATCGTGCCGAGGTGGTCCATCAACTCCGAGAGGAGATAGCCGATGTAGGCGCTAGAGACAATCAGCAGTGCGAGAAATACTCCATTGTGTCTCATTCCCACGGCCTCCAGTCCCGGTCCCGGCCGTTGATCTCGTTCCACCGACCAAGTCGATAGTCGAAGTAGAGAGCCACCCAGCAGGCGCCTACGCACACGCCGAGCAAGAACATCAGGAGGTCTCCGTAGCGGGCAATGAAGGTCATTGTTTCCACTCCTCTATCTTGAACGTCTCCGTGTTGAAGAACTTGTGGTCGAGCATGGTGCCAGCGTCCTGCTCTCGCGCAAAGCGTACCGCGTCGTTTATGTCGGCGCTGTAGGTCATCTCGCCCAAGTAGACGGTGAAATAGTATGGCCGATCAAGGCCGGTGTTGACAATCACCCACTCTCCGGATGGCGAGCCAGCTCCGATGAAATAAGGCCTTCAGTTCTCATCCGTTCAATCAGCATCGATGCTCGACCGTACCCGATTCTCAAACGCCTCTGGAGAAGTTGGGCGCTAGGCTTCCCATGCTCGAATATCAGCCTGATAGCGTCCTCGTACTCGATTTGCTCGTCGTCGTTCATGCGCTCACTTCGGCACCGGCATCCCACCCGGTCTCGACCTGCTGCGGAGGGAACAGAATACAGTGGCGGACCCCATCTTCGGATGTCAACAGGATGCGCGCGGAGTCATTGCACTTCCAGTGCGTCTCTGGCGCGGTGATGCACACAGCGTAAGTAAACAAGCCATCGGCAGTCGAAGACATGCCGACTGAGCCTCTGGGTTCGTCTCCAATCCCGACCGCGCCGGCTGCCATGCACTGCT
>CAILAZ010000040.1 GCA_903832295.1 uncultured Acidobacteriota bacterium | reverse complement strand
GATCCTGATCTTGAGGTTTTGACCTTCAGGTCTAAAGTGTCATCCTGAGCGCAGCGAAGGACCCCAGCCCCGTCCAAACATAGACCCCAGCCCCAGAGGCTTTTCCGCCTCCCCGCCCTGCCCCTGTCCTTGCCCCTGCCTCTGATCCTGATCTTGAGGTTTTGACCTTCAGGTCTAAAGTGTCATCCTGAGCGCAGCGAAGGACCCCAGCCCCAGAGGCTTTTCCGCCTCCCCGCCCTGCCCTAGCCCCTGCCTCTGGTTCTTAAAGCGTAAACCCCAGAGCCTTTTCCGCCTCCCCCCAACTTTCAAATTGAACTTTTCCTCCCCTACCGACTACCCTGATTCAGATGATCCGTCTCCTGCGCCTGCTCGCCCAGCTCCTGTTTCTCGTCATCGTCGCTCTGGCGTCGGCGCTCATCTCCATGCGCTTTGCCATCCACGGGCGCGAAGTCGCTGTCCCTGATTTTCGCGGCATGACCCCGAACGAAGCCGAGCGCGCCGCCTTTGATCGAGGCCTCGAGCTCTCCCGCGCCGATCATTTCTACTCCGCCACCGTCGCCGCCGGACGCATTGTCTCCCAGCAGCCCGAGCCCGGAACCCATGTCCGCCGCGGCTGGCGTGTCCAGGCCGCGGAAAGTCTCGGCCTCCAGCTCATCGATATCCCCGCCCTCCTCGGCATGAGTCCCCGCGCTGCCGAAATCAACATCCGCCGCCACGGCCTCGAAATCGGACTCTCCGCCGAACTCCCCACGGAAGCCGCTCCCCCCCAGGCCATCATTGCCCAAACCCCTTCTCCCGGAGCTCAGGGCGTCGCCTCCCCCCGAGTCAGCCTCCTCTATGCCGCCCCGCTCCCGGAACCCGCCTACGCCATGCCTGACCTCACCGGCATGACCCTTGCGGATGCCAATGGCCTCGTCGCCTCCTCCGGCCTCACGACCATCTCCGTCACCGCTCTCCGCTCAGATCCCTACTCCCCCTCCGCCGCCCGTGCCAATGCCGCCGCCCTCGCCGCGTCCACCGTTGTTGGACAAACCCCGGCACCCGGCACCCGGGTCACCCCCGGAACCCCCGTCACCTTCCAGGTCTCCCGCACCTGATCTGCCGCTCCCTCCTTCTGGTGTATTCTCGTTGTTTCACGCCATGAACTTAAAGAACGCACTTCTCTCCGCCCTCCTCCTCCCGCTACTCTTCACTCCCGCCTCCGCCCAGCTTCGCCTCACCCGCGACGTCCCTCTCAAGCTGCGCGATGGTGTCATTCTCCGTGCCGACGTTTATGAAACCACCCTCCCCGGCAAGCACAACGTCCTGCTCGTCCGCACCCCTTACAACAAGGCTGGCGAGGCGTCCACCTGTGTCGAAGCCGCCCAGCATGGCTACATCTGCATCGCCCAGGATGTCCGTGGGCGTTTCGCCTCCGAAGGTGTCTGGTATCCCTTCCTCAATGAATCCAACGATGGCTATGACACCATCGAGTGGGCCGCCGCCCTTCCATCCTCCAGCGGCAAGGTCGCCATGTTCGGCGAATCCTACGTCGGAGCAACCCTGTGGCTGGCCGCCATCTCCCATCCCCCGCACCTCGTCGCCCTCCAGCCCTCGCTCACTCCATCGGACTACTACGACGCCTGGATCTACCAGGGCGGAGCCTTCGAGCAGTGGTTCAACCAGTGCTGGTCCTCCTACCTCACTACGGACGCCCTCGCGCGCGCCACCTCTTCCGCCCCCAACACTCCCAAAGATTGGGATCTCAAGCTCCCCCTCTCTGCCTACCCCATCCTGCCCCCCACGCCTCCCGCCCCTCTCGCGCCCTACTACTTCCACTGGCTCCAGCACCCCACCCGCGACGACTACTGGCAGCGCTGGTCCATCCAGCCTCATTACTCCGAGCTTCCTCTCGCCGCTCTTCACGTTGCCGGATGGTACGACATGTTCCTTCGCGGAGCCCTGCGCAACTACGTCGGCATGCGCACCCACGCCGCCACTCCGTGGGCGCGCGCTCACCAGCAGCTCGTCATCGGCCCCTGGCTCCATCAGGGAGACAAGGACGGCAAAGCCGGCGAACTCGACTTCGGCCCCGCCGCCTCTCTCGACCACGCCTACACCCCCGTTCCCTGGTATGACCGCCTCTTCGCCGACGCCCCCTCGCAAGCTTCCGCCAAGCCCGTCCATCTCTTCATCATGGGAATCAACCGCTGGCGCGACGAGGAGGACTGGCCGCTCCCCCGCACCCAGTACACCCCCTACTACCTCCACAGCCAGGGCCACTCCAACTCTTCCGCCGGAGACGGCTCCCTCTCCCCCCTCGCTCCTCTCGCCGAGCCCGCCGACGCCTTCACCTTCGATCCTGCCAACCCCGTTCCCACCCGCGGCGGCAATCTCTGTTGCACCGCAGACACCGATCCCTTCGCTCCCGGTGTCGCCGACCAGCGCAAGGTCGAGGAGCGCGACGATGTCCTCGTCTTCACCACTCCCGCCTTCACTTCCGATTTCGAGGTCACCGGCCCTCTCCAGGTCGAGCTCTACGTGGACTCCTCCGCCCCTGACACCGACTTCACCGCCAAGCTGGTCGACGTCCACCCCAACGGCTTCGCTCAGAACCTCGCCGACGGCATCCTCCGCCTCCGCTACCGCAACTCCCTCGAGCACCCCGAACTTCTTCTCCCCGGCACCGTCGTCAAAATCACCATCGACCTCGCCGCCACCGCCAACGTCTTCCGCCCCGGACACCGCCTCCGCCTGGAAGTCTCCAGCAGCAACTTCCCCCGTTTTGACCGCAACCTCAACACCGCCGAACTCCCCGAACTAGGCCGCCACTTCACCACCGCCCGCAACCGCATCTTCCACGACTCCGCCCACCCCTCCGCCATCCTCCTCCCCCTCATCAAGTGAGCGGATGGGACAAGGAATCCCCCAGCCTCCAGAGTTGATTTTCCAACTCTGGAGAAGGCGCGCGCCCGTTCAGGCGCACCTATCCTCTCGGCCAACATCGCTGACCCGCTGCCTTAAATTGTTCCCATTGGATATTGCTTGGCTGCTGCCTGTATCTCTGCCTTCGCGGCTGTTCCTACCCCACCACTGTCCCCAGCGCCAGCCGAATCCTCTCCACCCCGGCCTCTGCCGTCAGTCCATATTTCTTCCGCAGCTCATCCACCCGCCCGTGTTCGATGAACTGATCTGGCCATCCAATCCGCACCACCGGAGTGCTCAATCCCAGCCGGTTCAGCTCTTCCAGCACCGCGCTGCCAAAGCCGCCCGCCAGCGCATGATCCTCCAGCGTCACCAGCGTCTCCGCCGTCCGCGCGTATCGCGCCACCATGTCCACGTCCACCGGCTTCGCAAACCTCGCGTTGATCACCGCTGCGCCCACGCCGTCTGCCGCCAGCATCCGCGCCATCTCCTGCGCAATCGGCAGCATCGCCCCCAGGGAGAAGATTGCCACTCGCGCCCTCTCCGCTTCCTGCACCACTTCCGCCCGGCCCATCTCCAACTCCACCGGATGCTCTTTCACCCTTGTCCCCGGACCCACGCCCCGTGGATACCGTATCGCCGACGGCCCGTCGTGCAGCAGCGCCGTGTACAGCATGTCCGCCAGTTCGTCCTCGTCCTTCGGATTCATATGCACAATGTTCGGAATCCCGCGCAGGTAGCTGATGTCGAACAGTCCATGATGCGTCGGCCCGTCGTCCCCGCTCAAACTTCCCCGGTCCATGCACAGCACCACTGGCAGATTCTGCAGGCACACGTCGTGCACAATCGGATCAAACCCGCGCTGCAAAAACGTTGAGTAAATCGCGCAGAATGGCCGGAACCCCTTCGTCGCCATCCCGGCCGCAAACAGCACCGCGTGTTCTTCCGCAATCCCCACGTCGTAATACTTGTCCGGATGCACAGCCCGGAACCTGTCCAGCGCTGTTCCATTCGGCATCGCCGCCGTGATTGCAATGACCTTGTCGTTGTCCGCCGCCAGCTTCGCCAGCGAATCCGCAAACACCTCGGAGTACGTCCGCTGCCCCAGCGGTTTCGTCTCCCCCGTCTCCGGATCGTAGGGTCCCAGCCCGTGGAATTTCTTCTGCTTCTCCTCCGCCGGCTCAAACCCCTTGCCCTTCTGCGTGATCACGTGCAGCAGTACCGGCCGCTCCAGCGTCTTCAAAAACTGGAAGGTCCGTATCAGTGTCGCAATGTCGTGTCCATCCACCGGCCCGTAATATTTCAGCCCAAACTCTTCGAAGATCACCGACGGCCACAGCATGCTCTTCGCCGCTTCCTCGGCCTTCCTCGCCACCTGCGCCGCGGACTTGCCGCCCACCTTCTCCACCAGCTTTGCCGCCCGCTCGTACAGCCTGTGATACTGCGGACTGGTCACAATCTTGTTGAAGTACGTCGCAATCGCCCCAACGTTCTTGTCAATCGACCACTTGTTGTCGTTCAGCACAATGATCAGCCGCTTCGTCTGCGCTGCAACGTTGTTCAGCGCCTCGTGCGTAATCCCGCAGGTAAATGCCGCATCGCCCGCCAGCGCCACCACATGTTCTCTGCCGCCCATCTTGTCGCGAGCCACGGCCATCCCCAGCGCGGCAGAGAGTGCCGTCCCCGCGTGTCCCGCGCCGTAGCAGTCGTGTTCGCTCTCCGTGCGCAGCATAAAGCCGTTCAGCCCGCCTGCCTGCCGGATCGTCGCAAACCTGTCGCGCCGTCCCGTCAGCAGCTTGTGTACATAAGCCTGGTGGCTCACGTCGAACAAGAAGTGATCCTTCGGCGTCTCAAACACGTAGTGCATCGCGAGCGTCAGCTCAACCACCCCAAGGTTTGGCCCCAGGTGTCCCCCCGTCCGGGAGAGCACTGTGATCAACTCGCTGCGGATTTCCGCCGCAAGCTGGTTCAGCTCTGCCATGGAGAGCAGCTTTACGTCCGCCGGAGAATGTATGCCATCAAGAATGGGCGTCATGCTGATCGACTATGTTACTGCTTCTGCCGCTCTGCGCGGCTGCTCAATCGTTTCGCAAACTGAAAAGGGGGCGGATGATTCTCCGCACCCTGCGCCTTGGTCAGCGCTCTTAGCCCTGCTTCCGCTGCTTACCTTTAGATGTTTTGCCCTTCTTTACCGGCGCTGATTTCATCTTCGGAAATACCCGCCCAAAGATCGTATCCACATTCCTCAGCTGCCGTTTCAGGTCAAACGCACGTACCAGCGTCTTCTTCGCCACCCGCGACGTAATCTCCGGATCGGCTTCCACCATCTCCCGGAAGTTTCGCTCCTCCCGCCACGCTTGCATCGCATTTCTTTGCACAATCCGGTAGGCGTCCTCGCGCAGCACCCCCGCCTCCACCAGGTCCAGCAGCAGTTGCCCGCTGAACACCAATCCCCCCGTCGAGTGCAGATTCCGCAGCATTCGTTCCGGATACACCAGCATCGTATCCACCAGCGTCGTTGTCTTCCCCAGCAGATAGTCCAGCAGAATCGTCGAATCCGGCAGAATCACCCGTTCCACCGACGAGTGCGAAATGTCCCGCTCGTGCCACAGCGCCACATCTTCAAACGCCGGACCCACGTTTCCGCGGATCACCCGCGCCAGCCCTGAAATCTGTTCGCAGTTGATCGGGTTGCGCTTGTGCGGCATCGCCGATGACCCCTTCTGCTTCTCGCTGAAGAACTCCTCCGCCTCCCGCACCTCGGTCTTCTGCAAATGCCGGATCTCGGTTGCAATCTTGTCCAGCGTGCACGCCACCACCGCCAGCGTAGCAATGTAGAACGCGTGCCGGTCGCGCTGGATCACCTGGGATGACACCGCTGCCGCAGTCAGGCCCAGCCGCTTGCAGATCGCTTCCTCGTACTTCGGATCCAGGTGTGCGCCGTTGCCCACCGCGCCGCTCAGTTTGCCCACCCGCATCTGCCCGGTCGCAAAATCAAAGCGCTCCAAATTGCGCTGCATCTCGCTGTACCAGTTCGCAATCTTCAGCCCAAACGTGATCGGCTCCGCGTGGACTCCATGCGTCCGCCCAATCTGCGGTGTGTGTTGGAACTCCAATGCCCGCCGCTTTAGCACCACCAAAAACTTTTCAATGTCTGCCCGTATCAGCACCGAGGCCTGCTGCACCAGCAGTGCCTGCGCCGTGTCCACCACGTCGTTGGAGGTCAGCCCGTAGTGCAACCAGCGCGACTCCGCGCCCACCTTCTCGGCCACCGCCGTCGTAAACGCGATCACGTCGTGCTTCACCTCGGCTTCCACCTCGTGAATGCGCGCCACTTCAAACCCCGCGCCCTTCACCCGGATCGCCCGCGCCGCCGACTTCGGCACAATGCCTGCTTCGGCCAGCGTCTCGCTCGCCGCTACTTCCACCTGCAACCATGTGCGGAACTTGTTTTCGTCGCTCCAGATTTTTCCCATCTCGGGGCGTGTATAACGTGGAATCAAGGCGTGCTCCTTACCGGTCTCAGTGTGAGCCGTGAACTTCATATTGTAGCAATCCCGCGCTCCCGCTTCCGTGCTCGCGCCGGGCAAAAAAATAGGCCGGTCGTTAGCCGGCCCCAACAGGAGGTCCTTCTCTCTTCGATGCTTGTCTCGCCGGCGGAAAAGGGAAGCCGGACTTGCAACCTCGCGGCCCTAGCTCTTCGTGACGCCCAGCAGCTCGCTCATCTCGTCGTACAAAAATCCCTTGCCCGGTTTGTAGGGCTGTATCCATTTGCCGTCGATCACAAACTGCGGAATCGCACGCTTGCCCGTGTTGCGGACCACCTCGTCCGCCGCTCCCGGCGTCGCCTCTATGTCAATTACCTCGTGCGAAATTGCGTGTTTATCCAGGAAGCGTTTTGCCTCCCTGCAGTCAGGGCACCACGGTGCCGAATAGACGATCACGTGCATGCCTCTTAGATGACCCCGCCCCCGCGGAAGATTCAAAGACAGACTCCCCTCGCCCCCCGGTTCTGCTCTTGTTTTGCTCTTGTTCTGCCCGCCCTTGCTTTTGCTCTTGTTCTGCCTGCTCTTGTTCTGGCCGCTCTTGTTTTTGTTTTGAGTGTCATCCTGAGCGCAGCGAAGGACCCCTACCCCGCTCGTCTCTCCACTGCCGCTCCGAGCTTTCCGGCCACCTTACCCAGTCCTTCCCGCCCCCCGCCCGTCTCTCCACTGCAGCTCCGAGCTTTCCGGCCACCTTACCCGGTCCTTCCCCTACCCCGCTCGTCTCTCCACTGCAGCTCCGAGCTTTCCCTCCACCGCCCCCACTCCTCTCCCCGCAATCGAGCGCTCCCCATGCAACGTCGCCACTCCCAGGCCCTTCCCACCTAGCGAAGGAGTCGCAATGTACCACCACGTAAAGAACCTGATGTACACCGTCAACGTAGGCCAGCCAGATGTGAAATTCGGCAACATGCTCCTTGAACAATTTGGCGGAGCCAACGGCGAACTCGCCGCCGCCATGCAATATTCCATTCAGGGATTCAACTGTGAAGACGCCGAGCGCAAAGACCTTCTACTCGACATCGGCACCGAGGAACTCAGCCATCTCGAAGTCGTCGGCGCCCTCATCCGCATGCACCTCCGGCCCATGAAGAAGGACCGCAATGCAGCGGAAACCGATCCTCTCGTCGCCGTCGCCGGAGGCGGTGGCGTCTCTCTCGTCAACTCCGTCGGCGACGCTTGGACCGCCGACTACCTCAAGGTCACAGGCGATCTCGGCGTCGATCTCCGCAGCAACATCGCTGCCGAGGCGCGCGCCAAAATCGTTTATGAGCGCCTCATCCACTTCACCGATGACCCCGGCAGCAGGGAAGCGCTGCAATTCCTCATGACCCGCGAGATCACTCACCTGCGTGCCTTTACCGCCGCGCTGGAGAGCATGGAGCGCCCTGCCTTCTCCATCGGAACCATCGCCCCCACCCCCGGTCTCGTCGATGAGTTTTACAAAGACTCCACCGGCATCGATCCCGAACTCGGCGAAGAGAACGCCTCCGTCATCGTCAAGCACGCCGGCCTCCACCTCGTCGAGTCCCCCATCTTCAAGGGAGAGGGGCTCGACACCAAGCCCCACAAACCCGTCGCCGGCTCGGAAACCGCCGGTCGCACCCGCGAAAAGAAACGCGCCAGCTAACCCGCAACAAAAACGCCGCCGGAGTTTCCCGGCGGCGTTTCCATTCCAGTCGCGCTCTAGTTCAGCAGCAGCGCGCCATCTGTCTTTTCCTCTCCCACCTCTCGGTAGAAGAGCTGATTGTTCTCCAGGTACACTTCCACAAACGCCGGCCGGGTTTTGATGCTTCCCTGAATCAGCGCCTCGCTCAGCGGGTCTTCCACGTACTTCTGTAGAGCCCTGCGCAGCGGACGTGCGCCGTAGCTGCGGTCCGTGATCGTCTTCTCCAGAATCCACTTCCGCGCATCCTCGGTCACCGTGATCGTGATCGCTCGCTGCGCCAGGTTGTGGTTCAACTGCGTCACCATCAGCTCCACGATCTGGTTCAGGTCGTGTTCGCTCAACGCATTGAAGATCACCACTTCATCCAGCCGGTTGAGGAATTCCGGATTGAAGGTCTTCTTGACCTCGCTCTTCACCATCTCCTCAACCTTGTCGCTAATGTTCTCTTCCTTGTTTGAAGAGAAGCCCAGTCCCTCGCGCTTGATCATGTGGCGCGCGCCAATGTTGGAAGTCATGATCAGGATGACGTTCTTGAAGTCCACGGTATTCCCGAGTCCATCCGTCAACTGTCCGTCTTCAAACACCTGCAGCAGGATGTTGAACACATCCGGATGCGCCTTCTCGATCTCGTCCAGCAGCACCACAGAATACGGTGCCCGCTTGACGCGCTCGGTCAGCTGTCCGCCCTCTTCGTAGCCCACATATCCCGGAGGCGAGCCGATCAGCTTGCTCACCGAATGCTTCTCCATGTACTCCGACATATCGAAGCGGATCAAGCTCTTCTCGCTCCCGAACATGAACTGGGCCAGCGTCCGTGCCGCTTCCGTCTTGCCCACGCCCGTCGGTCCCAGGAACAGGAACGACCCAATTGGACGCGCCGGATTCTTCAGCCCCGCACGCGAGCGCCGAATCGCCCTCGCCAGCGCTGAAATCGCCTTCTCCTGCGAAATCACCCGCTTGTGCAGCTCTTCCTCAATCCGCAGCAGCTTCTGCGACTCTTCTTCCTTGATCGCCGCCACCGGAACACCCGTCCACCGCGAGACCACTTCTTCAATGTCCTCGCGCTGCACAATTCCCGTCGCGCTCTCATCCAGGTGGAACTTCTCGCGCAGTGCGCGCAGGTTCTCGCGCTCCTTGCGTTCCTCGTCCGAGTAGAAGCGGGCCTTCTCGAATTCATGGTTCGCAATCGCATTTTCCATGCGGTGAACAATGAACTTGATCCGCTTCTGTACCTCGGTGATCTCCTCCGGCAGTGCGCTCTGGCGCAGTTTCACGCGAGCCCCCGCCTCGTCGATCAAATCAATCGCCTTGTCCGGAAGGAAGCGGTCCGGGATGTACCGGTTCGAGTGCGAAACCGCAAAGTTGATCGACTCGTCCGTGTAGCTCACCGCGTGGAACTTCTCGTACCGGTCCTTGATCCCCATCAAAATCTTGATCGAGTCCGGCTCGTTCGGCGGCGGAACCTTTACCGACTGGAACCTGCGCTCCAGCGAGCGGTCCTTCTCGATCGACTTCCGGTACTCGCCCGGCGTCGTCGCTCCAATGCACTGGATCTCGCCCCGCGACAGTGCCGGCTTCAGGATGTTCGCTGCATCCAGCGAACCCTCCGCCGAACCCGCGCCCACCAGCGTGTGCAACTCGTCGATAAAGATGATCGAGTTCTGGTTCTCGATCAGCTCTTTCATGATCGTCTTCAGCCGCTCTTCAAACTGTCCGCGGTACTTGGTGCCCGCCACAATCAGGGACAAATCCAGCGCCAGCACCCGCTTGTCGGCCAGGAACGAAGGTACCTCGCCGTCTGCGATCCGCTGCGCCAGTCCTTCTACGATTGCCGTCTTGCCCACGCCCGGCTCGCCAATCAGCACGGGATTATTCTTCGTCCTGCGGCACAGAATCTGAATCGTCCGGTCCACCTCGCCGTCGCGGCCCACCAGTGGATCCAGCTGGTTCTCCATCGCCGCCTGCGTCAGGTCGCGCGAGAACTCCGCGAGAAGGGAACTCTCCCGGTTCGCCGCCGCCCGCTGTGGCTGCTGCTGCACCTTTTCCTGCGTCGTGCGCTGCAGTTCTTCCCGGATCGCCGCCAGCTTCAGTCCGCGCTCCGCCAGGATCTCCGCCGCAAAGCACTTCTCTTCGCGCAGCAATCCCAGCAGCAGGTGCTCGGTCCCAATGTGCTTGTGGCTCAACCGCTCTGCCTCCTCGGAGGCATACGCCAGCACCCGCTTGCACTCATTGCTGAGTGGCAGGTCCACGCTGGTCGAAACCTTCTCCCGTATCGTCGTGTGGGCTTCAATCTGTTTCCGGATGGAGTCCACCGACGAATGCTGGCGAAGGAAGCGGTTGGTCAGCGCCTTATCCTCGCGCAGCAGACCAAGCAGAAGGTGCTCCGTCTCAATATACGGAGATCCAAACTGGCTGGCTTCATATCGTGCAAAAAAGATCACGCGCCTTGCTTTTTCGGTGTACCGCTCAAACATTGTGTTTCTCCCAGCCCCTCCGCCCCGGCCATTACCGGTGACGGGAGACCTTCTCCCTGCTTCACCCCTGGTGCCTCCGGAGAACCCATCCTCCGGTGCCCGTGAAAGGACCCGTATCCGGACCCCGACCGGCCAGCCTCATTGCCAACCGGAAAATCTGCTTGCCTGTCTTTCACTCCGCTATAAAAAAAGAGCGGCACTGCCCGCTAGTCGTGACTTCCTTGCTCGCGCTTCCGTATCGCCCACTATGCCACTAAACAGACTCCCAAGCTAAGAATATTAACCCTGAGTCGGCGATAAAGATTCGGGTCGAACTTCTTCCACTCCTCCGCCCTGCAAACTCAGTATCCTGCTGCACCGCCTTGCAAACGCAAGGTTGTGAGTCACAAGGATCGAGGTCAGCCGGTAATCCGCGTGCAGCCTTGAAATCAGCTCAAAAACGGAATCCGCCGTACGATTGTCCAAATCCCCCGTCGGCTCATCTGCCAGCAGCACTTTCGGCTTCGTCACCAGCGCTCGCGCCAGGGAAACTCTCTGCTGCTCGCCTCCGCTCAGCTCGCCCGCCCGGTGATGTCCTCTCTCGGCCAGTCCAACTTCTCCCAGCCACCGCGCAGCTTCCTTCTCCGCTTTATTCCGGCTCTCGCCTCTTACATACAGCGGCATCGCTACATTTTCCAGCGCCGTAAACTCCGGCAGCAGGTAGTGGAACTGCCACACATACCCAATTTCCCGGTTGCGGAACTCCGCTGCCTGCTCCTCGTTCAACGCCGTCAACCGCGTCTCGCCGAAGAAAACCTCTCCCGCCGTCGCCGTGTCCAGCGCTCCCAGGATGTGCAGCAGCGAACTTTTTCCCGCTCCGCTCTGGCCCACAATCGCCAGCATTTCGCCTTCGCTTACCTTGAAAGACAGGTTGTCAAAGAGCACAAGGTCCGTCGTTCCTGACCGGTACACCTTGCGGAGAGCCTCAACTCGGAGGATCTCTTCTTTCTCCATTGGATGCACCCCGCGTTCTCCCTGGTGCAAATTCGCGAACCCCCGGCAGACACCTCTCCACCCGGACTCGCGCGCTCCCACATCTTCTCGGCAGCTTACACATCAATTAGACCACGCCGCCGCCGCTTTTGCTTCCCCACGTCCCACTTACCCGCCACCAAAATGCCTCTACTCCGCCGCACTCGCCCCGGTGCGTTTCATGATGTCCGCGCCCTTGCAGCGCGCATCCTCCCGGCCGCCGGCAGCAACCATCGTGAACGAATTCACCCCCTGCTCAATCTGGAAGTAAACCGTCCCTGCCTTTTCGTGCCCAACTTCCACCTGGAAGTGCTTCCCGTCCTCCGCGCACCCGCGCACCGCGCCATAACTGGGCAGCTCTCCGCCCTCGCCCCGCTCTGTTTTGTTAACCCTTGCGTGCTCCAGTCTCAGAGCCTCTTTCGCGCCTGTGTCGCTCCAGCGCTCCGCATCGCTCCAATCCGCCGCCAGCCACTCCTCCACAAATCCGCGTCCGTTCATCGCAATTGGCTGCACCCGTTCCATTCCATCGCCCGTCAGCCGATACCGGAAAATCCCGACATATTCAAAGACGTTCATATCCGCCGAACTCCTGCTCAGCCTCAGATCGAATCCCTGCCCATCCCCCGTGGCCTTCATCTTTGGAACCATATCTCCGCGCGAGTAGCCATGCTTCACGTGGGCAATCACCCGCTGCTTTCGCTCTCCCTCGGGCCGGATCACGTCAATCTCAAATCCACTCATCCTCGACGTGCACCACGGCATCCCATGGGCCACCGCCACCGCCCATCCACCGCTCAAGTCCGCCTTCGGAATCACCGACTACGTAAAGAAATCCCCAAATGCGCCGGAAACCTCCCCGTACTCTCCGCTCTGCCACCGCACCGCTCTCTGCCACTTTCCTCCGCGCAGCTCGTAAACCAGCAGCATTGAGTCCATCCCGCACGCGATTCCAAAGCTCGCCTCAATGCTCACCAGCCGTCCGCCTCCGGACGCCACACTCTCCCTGCCGCCAATCTTCAACTCCGTCCCGTACAGCCCAACGTGCACATTCTCCTTGCTCGCCACAAACGGAGCCTCCGGCCTGTTCGCCTCCAGTCTCCCCGCAAGCTCGTCAACCATCTGCTTCGAGTCCAGCGTAGCCGCTGCGCAGCCCATATACGCATCCACCGTTGCCGCCAGTGCTTCCTTCATCGCTGCGATATCCTTCTTCGCCGCCTCCGGAACCACCGTATCCATCTCGTCGGCCTTTACCGCCAGCAACCGCCCCTGCACCTGCTTCGCCGTTGCGGCTTCGCGCGTCACTGCCTCCCGGGAGCAACCCTCCCCCGCCCACATCGCCTCAGCCATCGTCACAATCAGCAACCCGCACAGCAGCGCGCCTCGCATCGCTTTCCTTTCTTTCCGCCCGCCTCTACTCGTACCGCAGCGCCTCTGCCGGCAGCACCCGTGCCGCCGACTGTGACGGATACACCGTCGCCACAAAGCTGATCGCCAGCGAAACCCCCGCTACCAGCAGCGCGTCCACCGCCCTCGGCACAAACGGCACGTAGTCAATCGCATACACCTCGGCAGACAGCGTGATCCAGTGGTATCTCCCCGCCAAAATCGCCAGCGTGTACCCCACCACCAGTCCCAGCGCCGTCCCGATAATCCCAATCAGCAGCCCCTGCCAGATGAAGATTCTCCTCACCTGTTCCCGCCGCGCCCCCATCGAAACCAGCACCGCGATATCCCTCGTCTTCTCCATCACCATCATGATCAGCGAAATCAGAATGTTCAGCGCCGCCACAAACACAATCAGCCCAATCGTGATAAACGTGACCACCCGCTCCAGCCGCAGTGCCCGGAACAGCGCCCGGTTCTGCTCCATCCAGTTCGTCGTCTGGAAGCCTTTGCCCGCCGCCGCCTCCAGCTCCCGTCCAATCGCCGGAGCGTTATAAATGTCGTCCACCTTGAACTCCAGCACGCTCGCAATCTCGCCCAGGCTGAACAGCCGCTGCGAATCCGCCAGCCCGCACAGCGCCCACGTCGAGTCATAGTCATAGAATCCCGACTGGAAGATCCCTGCCACCTTGAACCGCATATATCGCGGCACCATTCCAAACGGTGTCAGCTCTCCCTGCGGGCTCGTCACCAGCACCACCGACCCCACCGTCGCCCCCAGCGTCGCCGCCAAATCCTTCCCCAGCACAATCGGAGGCATCGCCGCCACCCGCTCCGCCGCTCCCTGCATCGACGAAGCATCCCCGCTCTCCCTGCTCGTCAGCTCCGGCCTCGTCTGTGTCAGCGCCTCCGCGCTCCCCTCGCGCACCGTGTCCAGCAGCGCCGTCACCCGCCGCTCGTCGGCCGGAACAATCCCCTTCAGCACCGCGCCGCCCGCCCGCGCTCCCCTTGAAATCAGCACCTGCTCGTAAATCGCCGGAGCCGCCGCCAGCACATGCGGAACCTTCTCCAGCCTCTCCATCAGCGCTGGCCAGTCCCGTATCCCGTCGTTCTCCACCCGCATCAGGTTCACGTGTGAGGTCGAACCCAGCAGCCGTTCCTGCAGGTCCTGCCGGAATCCGTTGTTGATCGCCAGCGCAATAATCAGCGAAGCCACTCCCGCAGCCACCCCCAGGACCGAGATCCCGGTAATCACGCCAATCACTGCCTGCCGTCGTTTCGCGCGCAAGTACCGTGCGGCCACAAATAGCTCAAATCGCATGCAAGGATTATAGAAGCACCTCGCCCCTGCGTTATCATCGACCAGCCACCAGAAACACAGCCGCTCTGCCAATCTGGCTCGTCCGGAGAGTGTCATGTCTGCGCCAACTCGAGCACGTATCCACACCGGCCTGCTGCTGATTGCCGTCCTTGCCTTCTCCTCTGCCCTATCCGCCCAGGCTTTCGCGGAGCGCCCCTCTCCACCACCTTCCGTCCCCGCCTCGCAAATTCAACCCGGCGAACCCGGCTTCGTCCCCCTCACCTCCACCCAGCGCGCCAACCTCTTCGTCCGCGGATACCTCGGCCATCCCAACACCTACGTTCGTTCCGTCGCATCAGCCGGCGTCGCTCTCGCCTTCAATAAACCTGAAGCATGGCACCGCACTTGGGGTGGATACGGGAAGCGTCTCGGCACCGGTCTTGCCTTCTCGGCCACCAGGGAGGCCGTCCATGACGCCGGCGACGCCGCTCTCGGCCTCGACCCGCGCTACTTCTCATGCCGCTGCACCGGAGCCTTACAGCGCAGCGCCCACGCTCTCAAAATGACTGTCTTTGCTTATAACGCGGACGGACGCCCGCGCCTTGACCTGCCTCGTTTCGCCGCCGACTACGGCGCCTCCATGCTCGTCACCACCTGGTATCCCTCGCACTACTCGCCCCTCACCCAGGGAGTAAGGATGGGACACGTCCAGGTCTCGCTCGATGCCGGACTTAATCTCCTCCGCGAATTTGCCCCCGAACTCCGCCGCGCCTTCCGCCGCCCGCGCTAGCTCGCGCGCTCGCTAATCCTTCGGCACCGGGAAAATCGCCGGGGTCCGTTCGCAGTACTCTTCCCACGCCGGACCAAAGCGGGCGTGCAGTTCGCGTTCCTCATAAACCACCATCACTGCCCCGCTTGCCACCGCAAACCCGAACAGCCCAAAGCACGCCGCCGTTCCCGCGCCCGCCGCAAATCCCAGCATCGTGCAGAAGTGTCCCAGGTACAGCGGATGCCGCACCATCCTGTGCACTCCAAACGTCACCAGGATGTTCTGCTTCGGATTGCTCTCCAGTTCATGCCGCCCAATCAGCCGCATGAACGTCAGCTCCCGCCCTCCCTGCACGTACATAAAAACAGACACCGCCCACACCAGCGGCGCAATCACCCACGTTCCCGGGTTGTGGTACAGCAGCGCATTCCTCCACGGAAACGACGCTGCCCACGCCGCGCACCACATCAGCACCCACAGCGGCCCCAGCACTGCCAGCTTGTGTCGCGCCGTTCTCCACCGCCCGGCAAACGGATGCACCATCAGCCAGTACGCCGGAATCGTCGCATAAATCCCGCACATCACCCATGCAATGTTGCGCAGCGTCTGCACTATCGTCCCCCTGCCCGCACCACAACCTTCGCCGTGCCCACGTTCTCCGCCCGGTCAAACACCCGCACCACCACCACATGCTCCTCGCCCGCCGCCGCCTTGCGCGCAGCTCTCTCCTCGGCCGTCGCCGGAGCCGCTGACGGCGCTCCCGTCTCCACCGCCGCCTCCACGCCCGCCGCGCTGCTGTTCTTCGGCACCGGAACCGTGAAGTCGTAGTTCTCCGTCCTCGCGTCGCTGATCCCGCCCACCGGTGCAACAAACTGCCATTCCCCCGCGTCAATCGAAAACTCAGCACGCCGGATGATTGTCGAGTTGTCGCTCGCCCGGAACGTCACATGCAATCCCGTCTCATCAATCCTCGCCGTCAACCCGCCCACCACCGGCGGAGTGTTATCCACGTCAAACGCCGTGCTCTCCCGCGCCGCCGTCAAAAAATCCTCCGGTGAGTGCGAGGGCGCATCGCTCGCCACCACTCTCATTGTGTATCTCCCATCGGGCAGCAGTCCGCTCTCAAACGAGTAGAACCGGTCCGCCAGCCCCGCCTTCAGCAGCTGCCACCGGCTCTCGCCCTCCCCCCGGTAATACACGGAATAGCTCAACTGGTCGTCGTTCTCATCCCGCGCGCTCCAGCGCACCGCGATCCACTCCCGGTCGCGCTGCGGTACTGGAGGCGGCGTTAATCCTGCCTGCACTCCCGCAATCGCTGCCCCATTGCCCGCCCCCGCGCTCGTCACATCCGCAATCATCCTCGGAGCCTGCGGGAACCTGTACCCCACAAACACCGCCACGTCCTCCACCTCGGGAGCCACGTTCTTCGGCAGGTAATTCAGCGCCACCGAATCCACCTGTGGCCAGGGCCGTCCTGAGTGCAGCACCACCCGCCACTGCACAAACCTCGCCGCCGGAGCCTGCAACGCCGCCTCGCGTGTCAGGTCAATCTTCTGCCAGCCGCTCCAGTTCCGGTCGGGATTGTCCACGTTCCCGCTGCGTGCAAACAGCTCCACGTTTCCCTGCGCCCGCAGTTCGATGTGCCCCCACCGCGAAAATATCCGCGCGTCAAACACGTCGCTGTCAAACGTTCCCTCGTGCTCCGCCTTCTCCTCCAGCAGAAACACCTTGCCCAGGTTGCTCGTCGCCGCCCACAGCCCGCCATTCGGAGCCGCCGCAAATCCAATCACCTGGTTCGCGCTTGCCTTCAACAGGTCCGTAAAGCGCATCTCCCCCGTGGAGAGCGCATAGATCTTTCCCTTGTTTCCCGTTCCCGCCAGCAGCCGCCCCGCAGCGTCAAACGCCAGCGCATACACCAGGTCCTCGCGCGACTGCCATATCCGCCTTGGCTCTCCATCCGGCGCAATCCTGTAAACCTCGGAGCCAGTCGAGCCAATCCCCGGCAGCGGCAGTTGCTCAAACTTCGTCGGAGTCCCCGCATTGCCCTGCGCCACCGCCGCCGTCGTTGCCGGAGCGCTCCCCGTGCGCTTGTCTCCCGCCGCCGCCGCATAGATGTTCCCCTGACCATCCAGCGCCAGCGCCGTGATCTCCTTCTTGGGCGCGCTGTAGAGCACAAACGCCTCACCCGCCGCAGAGATCCTGTAAACCAGTCCGGACCCATCCGAGCCCGCAATCAAATTCCCCGCCTTGTCGAACACAATCGAGCGGATATGCGCCTCGTCGCTCTTGAAGAACACCCCGCCCGTTCCGTTCGCCTCCACCCGGTAAATCTCTCCCCGGTCGCCCGTCGCAACATACAAACGGTTCTGCCCATCCAGCGCCAGCGCCCAGATGTACTTCGTCCTCGGCTCAAAGAACACCGTCGCCGTATATCCAGGATCAAGCGCCAGCTTTGGCGCCTCCGCCGCCGGAGAGTTGGCCGCCGTCGAGTTCATCGTTGCTGCCCCGCCGCTCTGCGCCGCCTTCTCGCCCTTGCGCGCGGGCTTCACCTGCGCCGCCACGTTCTTCGTGATCCGGTAGATCTTTCCATCCGGAGAAGTCGCCGCGTAAATCGTCCCGTCGCGAGCCACCGCAATCGCCTGCACCTCCAGCTCCGCCGGTTGCAGCAACGTCGAGACCTCTCCCTGCGGCGTAATCCGGTACACCCGCGCCGGAGCCCCCGTCGCCGCCAGCAGGTTCCCCTCGCCATCGCTCGCCACTCCCCATATGTAGGTAGAAGGCGTCGTCGTTATCGCCCGGAACGCTGGAGCAAGTTCCAGCACCCCATCGCTTCGCACCGCCACTCCCCGCGATGAGCCCTTCTCGAAATCTTCAAACGACGACTGCTCCCACCTCCGCGTCGTCTGCCCCATCGCAGCCACCGCGCCGCCGCCCACCGCAATCGCCAGCAACCAACCCGTAACCCTCTTCACAATTCTCATCGCAGCCGTTTCATTCCCCATGATGTGAGCAAAAGAGTAGCAGAGGAGAGGAGCGTGACCAAACCAGTCCACCCATGCCAGCCGAAAATCTTCACACCCACTCACGCGAGAACTCCCTGGCGAAGCACGAGAGAATTTGTGAACGGAGCACGAGAGAATTTGTGAAGCAAAGCACGAGAGAATTCGTGAAGCGAAGTACGAGAGAATTTGTGAACGGAGCACGCGAGAAATTCACAACGCAAGTACGCGAGAATTTCACAACGCAAGCACGCGAGAATTTCACAACGTAAGCGCGCGAGAATTTCACGACACCACGCAAGAGTTTGTTGGACCGCTCACGCCATCTCCGTCCCGCCTCCCTCGCCCTCTCTCGCCACCTTCTCCGCAGTACTCGCAACCGTTGCACGCCTCGCCAACCATCGGCCTTCCGCGCGATGACCGCGCAGGTAATCGTATCGGACCTCCCTCAACCATTGCGCCTGGCATAACTACAGCCTCGCAAACGATTATCAGAAACATCAATCGTGGAAGCTCGTCAGCACACGCGTTCCACTGTCGCCAGTGTGCCTTCTCGATACACCTCGCGATCCAGCAATGTCGAGACAGCCCGCTAAAAATCAGGTGCATCTTCATGTTCAGCGTTTTTCCATGTTGTCTCTATGCGAGGTCGAGAGAATGAGTGCCCATACTCATCGCCATGCGCCACGTGCGCATTCCTGTCTTTTGCGAGGTTGTTTTTTCCTCGTTCTGTGCTGTCTTTTGCTGATTGCCGCCGGCTGTGGTTCCGGCACTGCCAACTCCGCAACCTCCACTCCCACGCCCACTCCCACACCCGCAGTCACCGCCGGACCGCTCTCCATCAGCGCCCCCTCCAACAACGCCACCGTCACTTCACCCATCCAGTTCAGCGGCAGCGTCGGAGACACCACCGGCGTTGATCACACCCGCCTTCTTCTTGACGGCGCAGACAGCATCTTCTACGGCGGAATCCTTCCCCTGAAAAACAAGTGGATGTTTCTTCCCACTGGCCAGCACAATCTCACCTTCGCCGGATACGACAAGAGCGACAAGCAGATCGCATCTTCCACTATCACTCTCAACGTCAGCGGACAAACCTCGCCCGCCGTCCTCTCGCAATTGCAGAACATCCCTGAGTGGCAGTGGTGCACGGCGCAGTTGAACGGCTCCGTATGCGCCGCTGGACTCGGCAACGCCACCTCTGTGCAGACGCTTCACGTTCCATCGCCATCGCTGAGCGGTTCGTCCGCGCAGTTCAGCATCGGCGGAACTACCGGCTACTCCAACTCGCTCTGGTGGCTCTCCCTCGGCGGCGGCACGCCGCTCTCCAAGTTCACCTATGCTCTCGACTTCTATGTTGATAACGCCGATGTCGCCGAAGCTCTCGAGTTCGACGTCAATCAGAGTTTCGGCGGGGTGCGCTACACCTGGGGAACCGAGTGCAGCTACAAGAACACGAAGATGTGGGACGTGTGGGATCCGAAAGGAGAGAAGTGGATACCGAGCAAAGTTCCTTGTCCCCCTGTGACCTCAAAGCAGTGGCATCATCTCTCCTGGCAGTTTGAGAAAGTCAACAACCAGGTGCACTACATCAGCGTCACGCTCGACGGGCAGACAACGCCGGTTGATATGTTCCTGGATCCTCAGCCCAACTGGCTGCAGGAAGACATCGACATCGCTTTCCAGATGGATGGCGATGGAGCGCAGACTCCCTATAACGTCTGGCTGGACAATGTATCCCTCACCGCTTCCTACTAGCTTGCAGAAAAATAGCAGGCCCGAGTCGTCGGACTCGGGCCTGTAGTTTTGCCTGCTGCTGCTAGCGTACGTTCACTGTAATCACCTGTGCTCCACTCACTACGTAGTCGATCGGCGCGGAGGATTCGCTCACGCTCGACTCACCTACCAGCACCATGTCCTGCGTCCCGCGCATTCCTTCCATCACATTCATCACAGAAAGCGGAAGCGTGGGCATAATCTTGTCTCCCACCTGTGCCTGCGGGCTTGCCTCCAGCAGAGACACGTAGAGGCTGGAGTTTGAGTGCTCTTTATTAAGCAGCGCAATCGTCGAAGCCAGGTCATAGTTTCGCGCAAAGCCCGGCGTTGGCCGGCGTCCCTTGTCGAGCGTGTCGCCGTCAGAAACTAGAATGCGCAGCGCACCGCGCGGCGTGGAGGTGGGAATGCGTACTGGAATCTGCCTCACCATGCGTTCGCCGCGGTAAGGCCGTAGAACGGTCTCCACCGTAATCTCATCGCCCGGACGTGCTTCTGTTACATCTGTGCGTGCCGTCTCCAGGCGCGCCACGCGCCGTTCTGGAACAAGGTCGATATCAAATACCACGCCAGTAATGTCAGGCCGCGCGTATGGATTTTCAAAGATGCGCGTGAAGCGCTCTCCCAGCGAAGCTGCGATTGCCGCCGCCGTCGGATTCTGTCCGTCGCCCGGCGCGTACATGTTGTTGATCTCCAGTTTGGCGAAGCCGGCAACGCTGATCGCTCCCGATACCCGGAACGTGGTGTCTTCGCCATACTCGTTAATCCCCTGGATGGCGTTGAAGACGCTTGCCATCATCACCACGGGGGTAAGCCGTGCGTTGTTCATGACCTCCATGTGATAGCTGCGCGGGCGAGCCACGCCATGGAAGTTGATCGTCACCGGAATCATCGCCGGGGTTTTGCCGAAGCGTCCGAGGATGCCGGTGTGCCGGTCCTGCACAAACGCGCCGATGGTCTCCGTGGTGGATGCGATTTTGAATGCATTGGAGGACGACGGCAAAGTTGCGAGAACAGTCGATTTCGTCATCGGCATCTCCACCTGCCCAAAGTTCAGGAAGGGATGTCCACAGGCGAGCAGGTGATCGGCGTCCATGTAGGTGACTGTGCAAGTAGCGGCTATGTCCATGTCTCCGCGTACCAGCACCGCGCCTACGGAGGAACCCGGCTCGATTGGCTCCGGTTGCGGCGCATCGCTGCTGGAGCCCGCTCCCATCACGGGCACGATTCCCGCTGACGCGAACTGCGGAGCAAAACGGTGGATCGATTCCTCGCTGAATCCGTTGAAGACCAGCGGCGTCTCAATCGGTCTCAGGTAGGTTGTCATGGAAATGGGTGCGGGCTGCTCACCGGGACCGCCGGTGTGCGCGGGCATGGTTGCCGCGGAACTTGCGGCCTCCTGCTCTACTGAAGTTTTGTCGAATTCATTGATCTGCAGCATGGATGCGATGGGCGTTACTCCGCCGATCGGTTCCTTGCTGAATTCTCCGATGCGGTAGGCCAGCGCACCAATCAGTTTGCCGTCGATGTACACCGGGCTGCCGCTCATGCCGGCAACCACGCCCGTGTATTCGGGATGAGGGCCTTTCAGGCGCACCAGGATTACGTCGCCCTTCGGTCCGGCCATGTTGCGCAAAATGCCGAGCACTTCGACGCCCATTTTTTCAGGCCGGGTTCCCTGGAACACGGTGAAGGCTTCTCCTGTCATCCCCACTTTGATCTCTGACAGCCTCATGATGGGCACGCTGAGGTGCTCGGTTGATTGCTGTGCCAGAACAGGCAGCGAGGTCAGAAGAGAGGCTGCCAGCGCCAGGGTGCGGATTGAGGTAGAGAAAAGCAGGCCCGAACGCGAGCTGCGCATGTGCTTTGTTGCTCCTCGGGAGGTCACTCCCATGAAGGCGATCATAGCTCTTGCTGGTTTGCAGTTGCTTACTTGGAATTGCGAAGCCGCGTGCTGCTATCCTCGCGATATTCGCAAAATCGTGAAATTGTGCATCTATACTAACAAAGACTCTGCAGGAGTCCGTCAGGGAAGAAGACCTCATGTACACAGGAAAAAGCCCTAACCCAAACGCCGCCCACCTTAGCCGGAGTCTGCGGTGGGTGCTGGCCGTGTTCTGTTTTCTGTTTTGCCCCGTATTGCTTTCCAGTCGCGCCGCCGCCCAGGACTCATCGAGCCAGCCGAATTCCACGGGGCAGCAGAACTCGAGCGGGCAAAAGCAGCAGGCACCGCCTGAGGCCGGCGGTCCGCAGAACGACACAGGGCCATATGCGATTCCCAAGCTGAATCCCGACAAGCAGCAATCCCGCCCCGCCCCGCCCCCGTCCCCTAAGCCCACCGAGGGGATGCCAAGTTACTCGATCAATGTCGATGTCCCCCTGGTTTCCGTGGATGCGCTGGTGCTCACGAAGGACGGGCAGTTCATTCCCGGATTGCAGAAGCAGCACTTCCGCGTTTTCGAAGACAATGTGCAGCAGCCGATTCAAAGCTTCAGCCTGACCAAGGCGGGCTACACGGCGGTGCTGCTGGTAGAGTTCGCATCTACCCCAGCTTTTCAGGTTAGCCGCCGCCAGTTCTTGTATGACGCACTCCGCGCCTCCTATGCCTTTACCGACCAGATGCAGAAGAACGACTACGTCTCAGTGATCAGCTATGACATGAAGTCGAGCATTCTTGTGGATTTCACCTCGGACAAGCAGGCTGTGGTCGGGGCGCTCAACACCCTGCGTATCCCAGGCTTCAGCGAGACCAACCTGTTTGACGCGCTCTACGACACGCTGGATCGGTTGGAGCGCATCGATGGCAGGAAGGAAATTATCCTCATCAGCAGCGGTCTGGATACGTTCAGCAAGATGAACCTGGATAAGGTTCTGAAGAAGATCAAGGCCACTCCCAACGTGACCATCTACTCCATCAGCACTGGCTTCCTGTGGCGCAATTACATGGAAGCGCGTTCTGGAGGAAGCATGGCCGGCAGCATCCGCGAGATGGATTTTCTGCAGGGCGACAATCAGATGAACACGTTTGCCAAGATGACCGGCGGACGCTGGTTTAATCCTCGCTTCGAAGCCGAACTGCCAGAAGATTTTCGCGAGATTGCCGCCGCCGTCCGCAACCAGTACACGCTGACCTACCGGCCCACCAACCCCAAGCAGGATGGCACCTATCGCAAACTGAAGGTGGAGGTCGTGCAGCCGGGTACAGACAAGCCGCTGGTTGTGAAGGATCAGAAGGGAAAAGAGCTCAAGTACCAGGTGCTCTCCCGCGACGGTTACACGGCCAAGCACGAAGTGGACTAGAAACAGAAGGTCTCTATCCGTGGAGCGGCCGGATGGTCGCTCCATCCATATTCCAGTCAAGAGGTGAAGTTTGCGCAAAATCCTGCGAAGCCACGTTCCTGTTCTGCTCGTTCTTCTGTGCTCAATCCACTTGATTGCTGCTGACAAGGACCCTGCGGCCTATGACATTCGCGAGCACTACACAAAGTTCGAGTACAGGATCCCGATGCGTGATGGCGCGAAGCTTTTCACCGCCGTCTATGTTCCCAAGGATCAGTCGCAGGCATGGCCCTTTCTTTTTAATCGCACGCCCTATGGTGTAGGTCCTTACGGCGTGGAGAATTATCCGCAGCGCCTTGGGCCGCAGGAACTGGTGGCTGCGGGGTACATCTTCGTTTCGCAGGATGTGCGCGGCCGCAACATGAGCGAAGGTGCTTTCGTTGAGGAGTCTCCACACAAGGACAACAAAGGTCCGAAGGATGTGGACGAAACCACCGACATGCATGACACCATCGAGTGGCTGCTGAAGAACGTGCCCAACAACAACGGGAACGTCGGCATCTGGGGCATCTCGTACCCGGGCTTCTACACTGCGGCCAGCATCATCGACTCGCATCCGGCCATCAAGGCGGCGTCGCCCGAGGCGCCCATGGTGGACCTCTATCATGGCGATGATGCCTACCATGGCGGAGCCTTCATGCTGGCCGCCAATTTCGGTTTCTACACGTTCTTCAAGCCGCAGAAGAATCCCACGCAGGAGCAGGGCGGAGTGGGAATGAAGTTTGGCACCAGTGACGGCTATGAGTTCTTCCTTCACGCAGGCAATCTCGAAGACCTCGACCGCAAATATCTCAAGGGCGGCAATCCGCTGTGGAATGAGCAGGTGGATCACTGGAGTTTCGACGAGCACTGGAAGCAGCGCGACCTTGTGCCCCGCATGAAGAACGTGCATTGCGCCGTACTCACCGTGGGTGGATGGTTTGACGCCGAAGATCTGCAGGGCCCACTCTCGCTCTACAAAGCCATCGGCAATCTCAATCCCGGTACGGTCAACCTGTTGGTGGAAGGTCCGTGGGTGCACGGAGGGTGGGCGCGCTACGATGGACACAAACTTGGCAACGCGGACTTTGCACAGAACACTGGCGAGTTTTTCCGCGGCCACATCCTGCTGCCGTTTTTTGAGAAATATCTGAAGGGCAGGGCAGTGGAGGAACTTCCGAAAGCCTATGTCTTTGAGACCGGAACCAACATCTGGCGCAAGTACGATGCCTGGCCTCCGAAGCAGGCAGTGAAGCGCACGCTCTATCTTCAACCCGGCGGAGGATTGAAGTTCGACGCCCCAGGCGCCCAGGGATTCGACGAGTATGTCAGCGATCCCGCGAAGCCTGTCCCCTACATCGGATACCAGGCGCTCGACGTTCCGCAGGAATACATGGTCAGCGATCAGCGCTTCGCCGCCACGCGCCCGGATGTGCTTGTCTTTCAGAGTGAAGAACTGGAACACGATGTGACCATAGCCGGTCCGGTTTCACCCCGGCTATTTGTCTCCACCAGTGGCACCGACTCCGATTTCATCGTGAAGCTGATCGACGTCTATCCCCAGAAGGAACTCGAGGAGCGCCGCCGTCGCGGAGGTAACGACGTAGCGGTTCCAGACACGGATCTCCAGGGATGGGAGCAGTTGATTCGGGGCGAGCCAATGCGCGGCAAGTTCCGCCACAGCTTTGAGAAGCCCGAACCGTTTGTGCCCGGGAAGGTGGAGGAACTCGCCTTCGCCATGCCTGATGTCAACCACACCTTCCGGCGCGGACATCGCATCATGTTGCAGATCCAGAGTTCGTGGTTCCCGCTAGTCGATCTTAATCCCCAGACGTTCGTAGAAATTCCGAAGGCGAAGCCCAGCGACTTTCGAAAGGCGACAGAACGTGTTTACCATGACGCCGGACGTGCTTCCGGCATCGAGTTGCAGGTTCTCCCGTAGCGTGGGTGCCGGGGGCGCAGGGAAACACGCGTCCCCGGTTGCCGGAGAGAGAGCAGGTTTAATGCTGGGTCGTGGGGCTGTGGTGAGTCAACAGTGGTGAATGGCGGAATAGCTGGTCCCCGCAACGCGCCCGCCCTGGGTCAGTCCCGATGTCAAGTCTGCAACCTCGGTGCGAGCTTCGGCTTCGGCCAGTTCAAGTGTCGGCGCGTGGCCCCAGGAGATCATCTCGTCGGGATTGCTCTCCCAGCAGATGAGCCAGTGATAGCGCGTCTTCTTGCGAAAGGGTTGTGCCTGGATCGAGACTATATACCGGCTATGCGTTTGATTCATGAAAGCGTCCCCATTCTCTGATAAGCCGTGCACTTGCCGTCCTGCGGCTTGATCGCCCTGCCTGGACCATCCTGCCTCAATCATACGTCACTCCCGCAAATTGCCGCAGTGAGGGCCATCACCTCCGGCCGCTCTTAACGGAATAACCATGTAAAGAACTCCGGCGATTGTAGGTTTTACTCAGTCGGAATGACTTGCCGGCGCAGTTTTGGCCCTGCCCGATTCCGCGCTAAGTTGCTGCCTCACATTGGATTATCTGCGGAAGTTCCCAGTCCGGGTGACGTTGGCTGCAAACGTGCTCCCTTCCAGTCAAGGTGGAGTTATGTTGAAGAGAGACCTATACAGACCACTGGTGCTCTGCGTGGATGATGATGAGTCCATTCTCGATCTGATGCGCATGGCGCTGGAGTGCAAAGGGTATCGCGTGCTGACCGCAAGCAGCGGTCCGACTGCATTGGAGGCTTTTGCCGCCTGCCCGATTGATGCCGTCGTGCTCGACTACGAGATGCCGGGAATGAATGGCGCAGAGGTGGCACGCGAGATGAAGCGCATCAAGCCCACCGTTCCCAAACTTCTGTTCTCTGGCAGCGCGGGAATCTCACAGGAGGAAACCAAGGTTTTTCAGGGATACTGCTCCAAGCCCAACGGACTGTTTACCCTGACCTCGCAGATTAATGCCATGACCGCATTTGCGCGCAGCGCCTGAATGCAAGCCCCAGCGCCCTGCTGCGCGCGCCTCAGTAGAAAGTAACGCTCCACGTAAGAATCTCGGCTTGTGCAACTTTTGTCTGGTCTCCCTCCCCGCTGTTTTGTAAGATCAATCGTCTCTCAATTCACGGAACCCACACATGAAGTCTCTGTTCCTGCTTGCTCTGGCCCTGCATTTCTGTGCCATCACTCTATTGGCACAACCAACCCCGGAAGCTGCTCCACGCGCCTCGTTCACCCAACTGGCTGAAACTATTCAGGCCGAACTGGAAAGCCACGGCGAGCGTGCGATCGGGCATGACGCCTATCGATGGAGTACAAGGCTGCAGAAGGTTAATGGATGCCGCGCGGAGTTTTCAGTGCAGGTTACCAGCAACTACAAGGAAGCCATTGTTCAAACCGAGAGCATCAGCTTCTCGCTTGGAGCGTTGCAGTCCCACAGCATTGTTCTGCGAAAGAACTGGATAGAATTGATATGCGCGGGCGGAAGCAAGTGCGTGTATTCCACCAGCACCTGCTTCAGCAAATCCAAGGACGGAATTCTTACGGATTGCACCTCTACCGCGCAGAAACATGCGGAGTCATTTTTTGTGCATTATGATGGCGACGCCGCTGCCGCGTCCCGCATGGAAACGGCATTCCGCCAGTACATCGACCTCTGCCGTGAGGCGCAGGCCGTGATCTTTTAGCGGATAGGAGGGCGGCCAGTGGGCCGCTCTCCTATCCGCAGCCTCGCTATTTTGAGAGCAGAATTCCGCGCAGCAGCATGATTGGCAGTGGTCCTTCATTCAGCGCGCGGTTGTGGAACTCCACGTTGCTGAACCCGGTGCCCGCCTGCGCCTGGTAATCTTTGCGCAGCGCCAGCCAGTCATGCAGTCCCACGTAGTAAGTCACCAGCTGCACAGAGCTCAGCTTTGCTCGCAGCAGCTTCCCCTCGGCTTCCGCCTGCGTCTGGAACGCCTGCTTTGTCATCAGCTCCATTGCCTGAGCATCTGTCATTTCCCTGGTGTGCAGACGTATGTCGAGAATGGTGTTCGAGAGCACCCGAAGCCGGATCTTGCGCATCACCAGGCGGAACTTTGGACTGTTATTCAGGAAGCCCTCGTCCATCATCACCTGCGCAATGTACTCGGCCCATCCCTCTACGTAAGCGCCATTGCCCAGCGCGGCGCGCAGCAACCGGCGTGACTCCGGTTGCACGTCGTTGGCGTGCTCAAACTGTACGTAGTGTCCGGGCAGCGCCTCGTGGATGGTCAGCCACAGCAGGGTGTAGTTGTTGTACTCGCGCAGCTTTGACTCCGCTTTCTCTGCCGGTGTCCCCGGATCGATGGGCGTCACCCAGTACTGGGCTTCGGCGCCGGGCTCCAGTGGCGGCGGTGCGTGGAATCCTGCCACCGAGTACGAACTCCGCATGAACGGCGGCGTCGGAATCACCTTCAGATTGTTGCGCGGGCCAAGGTCCACAATCTTTTTCAGCCGGATGAAGTTGATGATGCCCGCCAGGTCGCCCTCTACCTGCTTCTGCAAATCCGCGGGCTTCACGTGCTCATCGGAAATCCGCGACAACACCTCACTGATCACCAGATTCTCGCGTGCTTCACCCGTCAGGTCGGCGTGGTCTCCGTGCGTGGGATACATCTCCTTATGCATCGGCTCCGCCAGTCGCAGCATGTCTGCGCGCACCTCGCGCATCTCGGCCTCGGCGGAGGCCAGCATCTGCTCCGGCGTCACCGGCGTCTCCATCACCAGCCGGAATTTCTGGGCGTAGAGAATCTTCCCCAGCCTCCAGGTCACCGGACTCTTGCGGGTTCCGTACACGTCGTGCAGCCAGACAGAAAAGTCCTTGAGTGCCGCTACTGCTTTCGGCGCCGCTGTCTTGTAGCGCGCCTCCAGCGGAGAGCCGGCGGGGATCTCACCCTTCACCATGCTTTCGATCAGGTCGATATTTCCGGCATTCTCATCAATGGCCGCGGAGGTCTTGATCGGATCACCCGCCGCGAGCATCTGCTTGGCCTGCTCCACGGCTCGCGGAATCTGCTCAATGCGCGACAGCACGTGACCCAACCGCACCTCTGCCGGAGCATAGCTTTGCGTCATCGGCAGAAACAGCGCGTTCCCGATGAACTCCACATAGGTCGTCGGGTCGTGGCGATAGCTTTGGATGCGCTCCAACTCCAGCAGTGAGAAGCCGATCTGATCCTCGATCAGTTGCAGGTCGGCGGCCTGCTCCTTGTCCAGCGTCTTGCGGTCAATGCCGCGGAAGCGCTCCCGCCACTGCCGGTAAAACGACAGTTGCGCCTGGATGCCCTGAGGCCCCAAATCGTCCAGCAGCGCATCCAGTTCCACTACCTTTCCATCCGGTGCGGTGTACTTGTGATAGCCGGCCTGCGAAGCGTTTACCGGCGAGAGCGCCAGCGAGTCATACATGAATTGCGCCGCTGTCTTATCGAACGTGGAGTTTGGGGCGACAGGATTCATAGCTTTATTTTGCGACAGAAGCGGGACTGCGAGCAGCAGCCCAAACAGGAGAGCGACGAGGCGCGAGTGCATGACTTTCCTCCGAATGGAACACTATACAAGAGTGCAGCCACCCGCGCCTCGCCGTTCCCTCACCAGATTCGTGCCCGCTCTCTCAGTTGCAATACTATGGTCCAGAGTCACGATCGCACGTTTCGCCTGATGTCTCGGCTCGTGCAGGAGACAACCATGCGCTATCCCCGGCTGTTACTGCCCGTTCTCTTGCTGCTCCTCTCCGCCGGATTCGCACAAGACGTTTTGCCGGTGGCCGCCTCCCGTCCGCGCGTCGGACTGGCGCTCAGCGGCGGAGGCGCACTCGGTCTCGCGCATGTCGGCGTTCTCAAATATTTCGAAGAGCACCACATCCCGGTCGATGCCCTCGCCGGAACCAGCATGGGCGGCCTCGTCGGCGGACTCTACGCCACCGGCCTCAGTGCCGAGCAGTTGCAGCACATCGCGCTCACCGCCCAGTGGGATGAACTCCTGCGCACCTCGCCCCGCTACCAGGACCGCTCCATCGCCGAGAAGCAGGATTGGTTCAATACCGAGCTTGGCGTCACCCTGCGATTCAAACGCAATCTCTCGCTGCCCAACGGACTCAACTCCGGCCAGTTGCTCGCTCTCATGTTGAGCCGCTACACCGCCGGATACAGCGACCTCGCCAGCTTCGATGAACTGCCTACACCCTTCCGCTGCGTCTCCACCGACTTGACCAACAGCCAGGCCTTCACCCTCGACAGAGGTTCGCTTCCACTGGCGATGCGCGCCACCATGGCGATTCCCGGAATTTTCACTCCCGTGAACTGGGGCAATCGCGTGCTGGTCGATGGTGGCGTGGTAAATAACATCCCCGTGGAGGTGGCGCGCACTATGAAGAGCGACGTCGTCATCGCCGTCAGCCTTGAGACTGCAAACGCCACTCCTCAGAGCCTTGCCACGCTTGCCGGAGTGTTGAAGCAGGTGGTCTCCGTCGTCGTAACTCAAAACGAGCGCCGCAGCCTCGCCTCAGCTGATCTCGTCATCGCCGTGCAGGTGCAGAAGTTCGATTCCGTTACATACACAGAAGCTTCCGGTATCATCGCCGCCGGTTACGCCGCCGCCCAGTCGATGTCCGACAAGCTGCTGCCCTACGAACTGAATGACGCCGACTGGAATGCGTACCAGCAGCACCGCGCATCGCGCACCCGTCCCACTCCTGAGCGCGGCAAAATCGTGGCCGTCTCCTCGCCCGTTCCGGCAGTGGAGAAGGACGCCACGGAGGAACTCAGGCGCAAGCTTCCCGGTGAGACCACGCGCGAGGAGCTGGAAAAGACACTGACCGGGGTGGCTTCGGCCACCAGCCTTCCCGCCGTTTACTATGACTGGCGAGGCGGACAGCGCGCGGGCTACGAGGTCTCATTACAGCGTCGGCAGGATGGCGGCGAGGTGCTGCTGCGTCCTGCGCTTTCCATGCAGGCATCCGGCGGCGAACCGACCCGCGTCTCGCTCCGCATCTCCGGTGCCGGCGTGCGCGAAGGCGACTACAAGGCGCGCCTTCTCTCTGAGGTTTCTATCGGCTACAACCCGGGCCTGCACATCGAATACTATCGGCCCTTCGGCGGCCGCCCTTACTTTGTCGCGCCCGGCTTCATCCTGCAACGCACCGATTATGAGTCCTATACCGGCAACACGTACGCGGACGCGCTGCGAGACCGCTATGCCGGATCGCTCTACGCCGGCCTCGGCACCTGGCGCTTCATCCAGTGGCGCGCCGGAACTACCGCCGGATACGATCGTGTGAACAAGCCCATCAGCGTTGATGGAATTCGCGCCAGCAGCCAGGGCTTCGTCAATCTTGAAACCTCGCTCCTCGTGGACAAGCAGGACAACACCGTCCTCGCCACCCACGGCCTGCGCTTCTCCGGCACTCTCGGATACAGCGTGCGCACCCAGTCCTATCCCTATCTGCAAACCAGCTATCGCCGCACCATTCCTCTTCACAAAAGTGGACTCACCGGCTTTGTCGTCGCCAACGCAGACAGTAGCTTCGGCCGCAAGCTCGACTACTACGAGCAGTACACTGCCGGAGGATTCGCCAGCCTCGACGCCTACCGCGTGCAGGAGTTCCACGCCAACACACTCGGAGATCTCGGAGGCGGAGTTTATCTGCCGGTGCCGGGAGTGAAACTCGGGAGTTGGAAGCCGATTGTCGCTCTCTCGCACGCCGTGGGACGATTCGATCTGGGGAGCCACGGCTGGCAGACGCATCAGAGTTCTTCCATCGGCCTGTTTGGCTCCTCGCCGCTTGCTCCCGTGGGAGTGGTGCTCAGCGTCTCCGAGGACGGCAGGCTGCGCTTCCGTTTCGTCTTTGGAAGGTTCTAAGCAGAGTAATTAAGACGGTTTCCGCTTTTGGGCGCAGCTGCCGAATTCATCACCGTGCAACTCCTCCGCGCATGGGTGCGGTATAGAATAGAAGAGGAATGATGAATTCTGCACCGCCCCAGCCGAAAAGGAGAACGTGAACACGAATGGCTAAAGAGAAAAAAACCTCAGAGAAACCCACCGCAAAGAAAACCGCCGCCAAAAAGAGCCCTGCCGTAAAGGCCGCTGCGCCCAAACAGGCTGCCGCACCTAAGAAGGCTGCCGCTCCCGTCGAATCCGTTGCCGCCGCAATTGCCGCAACCGCCCCCGCCAACGCCGCCCAACACACAACTTTGCCCATGCGCACAGCCAAGCCCGCGCCCGCGGAACTCTACGACGAAATTCGTCGCCGTGCCTACGAGTTCTATCGTGAACGCGGTGGACAACACGGTTCTCACGAAGCAGACTGGCATCGCGCTGAGTCCGAAGTGCGGTCAAAATATAAATAGGAATTCATGCTTCAGGTTCTGATAGTTGACGATGACCCCGGGCAGTTGCGCATGAGACAGACCATTCTGCGCAGTGCCGGGCTGGTCGTACACATCGCTTCCGATGTGGAGAGCGCGCTCGCCTTCCTGCGCTCCGGGGAAGGCGAAGTCGGCGTCGTGGTCACGGATCACTTTCTCCCCGGCCGCACCGGTGCCGACCTCGTGCGCGAGTTGCGGCTCACCGCGCCCACCTTGCCCGTGGTGGTGCTCAGCGGCATGCCCGGAATCGAGAGCGAGTATTGTGATCTCAACGTGAGCGTCCGGATCAAGCCCTTTCCCCCGGATGAACTTATCCGAGTTGTGCAGAACTCCCTTTGCCAATAAAAAAATAGAGCTCGCAGGGCGCGAACTCTATCTAAAGGTATCAGGAGGTCTCAATCACGGATGCCACACAAGGATTCCGTTTCCGCGACCGCTTCAGCTTATCGCTGCACCTTAGTTCCACCCTGTAAATCTGCGTACTACTGATGAATTTCCGTTTCGAACTGGCACCTTGATTTTGCTTGGTCCCAATCAGGTCCTAAGGTTGCGACCTTGAGTAGTTATCGTGCACAATAACTCCAGATTTGTTACGCCACCACTAAAATGCCTCAACTTGGAAGCTTTACTCTGCTGCTCGGGCTCGCTTTGAGCGTCTATGCGTTCGTCGCTGGACTGTTTGCCATTGTCCGCAACGATGATCGATTGAGCGAGACGGCGCGTCGTGCCGGGATCGCGGTTTTTCTGGCTGTCACTGCTGCGTCGGCGCTACTGGTTTACGCCGCCTTCACCAATGACTTCTCGGTGGACTACATCCGGCAGCACTCCAACCGCGCACTGCCCGGTGCCTATAAGTTCGCCGCGCTGTGGTCCGGGCAGGAAGGCTCCCTCCTCTTCTGGTGCTGGCTGCTTGCCACCTATGGCCTCATCCTGCGTCTGCGGCACAAGGTGGATACCCGCCTTGTTGCCCACGCCTCGGTCGTCATCAGTGCGGTGCAGATCTTCTTCCTGCTGCTGGTGAACTTCGCGGCCCACCCGTTCGCGCTCGGCACCGGAACGATCCCGGCAGATGGCAACGGGCTCAATCCGCTGCTGCAATATCCGGAGATGGTCATCCATCCGCCGATGCTCTATCTCGGCTACGTCGGCATGACCGTGCCCTTCTGCTTTGCCCTCGCCGCGCTCATCATGAAGTACCCCGGCGAAAAGTGGATCCACATCACCCGCCGCTGGACCATGGTTGGCTGGCTCTTCCTCACCTGCGGAATCTTCCTCGGCTCCTACTGGGCCTACAAGGTTCTGGGCTGGGGAGGATGGTGGGGCTGGGATCCGGTGGAAAACGCTTCGCTGCTCCCCTGGCTCACCGGCACCGCCTTCCTGCACTCGGTGATGATGCAGGAGAAGCGCGGCATGATGAAGATGTGGAACATGTGGCTGATCTTCTCCACATTTCTGCTCGCCATCTTTGGCACCTTCCTCACCCGCTCCGGAGTCGTCAGTTCGGTTCACGCGTTCGCCGAGTCCGACATCGGCCCCTACTTCGTCTGGTTCCTCGCGCTCACCTTTGCCACCTGCGCCTTCTTCTTCTGGCGCAACCGCTCGCACCTTGAGAGCGAGCACAAGCTGGAGTCGCTGGTATCGCGCGAGTCCAGCTTCCTCTTCAACAACGTTCTTCTGCTCGTCGCCACCTTCGCCGTTCTCTGGGGGACGCTCTTCCCGGTGCTCAGCGAGTGGGTTACCGGACACAAGGTCACGGTTGGCCCTCCGTTCTTCAACAAGGTCAACATTCCGATTGCGCTCTTCCTGCTGCTGCTCACCGCCCTTGGCCCGCTGCTGGCGTGGCGCAAAACCTCGGCTGAGAGCATTCGCAAGAACTTCATGGTTCCTGCCATCATCGCGGTCGCCGTGGCCGTAGCGCTTGCCGCCGGAGGCATGAAGCCCTGGGTGGATATCAGCTACTTCTACGCGCTCATGACCATCATGCTCTCCGTGCTGGTCGCCGCCACCATCGGCAGCGAATTCATCCGCGGGGGACTGGTGATTGCCCGCCACAACAGCAGTAACGTCTTCCACGGAATGTATCTGCTCACCCGCCGCAACACCCGGCGCTACGGCGGATACATCGTCCATCTCGGCGTCATCGTCACCATGATCGGCTTTGCCGGAGTTGCTTTCTACCAGAACACCGAGCAGGAGTTGAGTTTTGGCGACAAGATGTCCATCGGCCCCTACACCCTCGTCTGCCGCTCCTATACCCAGGACGACAAGCCAAACTACTCGAGCGAGTGGGCCATCCTCGACATCTTCAAGAATGGCAAGCAGATCGACACCATGTACCCGGAGCAGCGCTTCTACAAGGCCAGCGGACAGCCCGCTACCATCGTTGCCAACCGCTCCACTATCATGGAGGACCTCTACCTCGTCTATACCGGCAAGAATCCCGAGAATGGACGCCCGATTATCAAGGCGCACCTCAACCCCCTGGTCTGGTGGATCTGGGCGGGCGCGCACTTGATCCTGGTGGGCACCATTATCGCCCTGATTCCGAACATGCAGGCAAAGAGCAGGAAGCAGTCTCCGCCTGACAAGCCGCGCAGTCTTTCAGACGACGTGGCTGAGCGCCGCGCCCCGGTGGAGGCCGGAACGGACTGATGAGAATCGCACCCAAGATGCTTCACCGCTGGGCCATGCTGTTGCTCTTCGCCAGCGCCCTGCTCCTGGTGGGCGCCTCAGGAGACCGCACCGGCCAGCGCTTTGACCGGCTCGGGCACAATCTGATGTGTGAATGCGGATGCGGTCAGGTGCTGCTCGAGTGCAACCACGTCGGCTGTTCCACCTCCGAACAGATGCGCCAGGAACTGAAGCTTTCCATGGCGCGCGGCGACTCCGATGAAGTGGTGCTGGCTGGCTTCGTGGCCAAGTACGGCCCAGCCGTGCTCTCGGCTCCCACCACCACGGGCTTTAACCGAGTTGCGTGGATCATGCCGGTCGTGATTTTCCTCGCGGCCCTTGGCGCCGCGGTTGTGGTCATTCGCACCTGGAAGCGCCGCGCTCCCAGGCCGGCCTCCGACCCCGTGGGAGCACCCGAAGAACTGGACGAATTTCGCCGACGCGCACGCGAGGAGACAAAACTGTGATAGCGCTTTTACAAATGCAGGCCACCCCGCCCGATGGAACTGGCGGCAGCTTTCTCATCTTCGTTGCCGTGCTCTTCGCCGTGGCGGTTTTCTTCTACATTTTCAAACCGTCTCGCACGGAGCATGCCGTTGAGAAGACCCGCCTCTCATTTCTTTACGAGCGCAAGGAGCAGACCTTTGAAAACCTGCGCGACCTCAACTTCGAGTACAAGGCAGGCAAGCTCAGTGACGCCGACTTCAGTTCCATGCGCGATTCCATGGAACAGGAAGCCGCCAACATTCTCGCCGAGATCGAACAGATCGAGCACGACACCGGCATTCGCCAAGAGGTAACCGCCTGATGCGCAACACCCGCCCGGCTTCTCTCCTGCTTTCCGTCCTTCTCTTTGCTGCTGCGGCCTTCGCGGACAGCATCACCGGCACCGTTACGAATGCCACCACGGGAAAGCCTGCCGCAGGAGTCGCCGTCACCCTGGTGGACCCCATGGGCGGCATGTCTGAACTTGCCTCGGCCAAGGCCGACGCCCAGGGACGCTTCAAGATTGACGCGCCTGCCCCGCAAGGGCCGCGCCTCGTTCGCGCCGAACGCGGCGGAGTGAACTACTTCAAGATGCTCACTCCTGGAACCACAACCATCGATCTCAGTGTCTATGACGCCTCCCCTTCGGTCGAAGGCATCAGTGGCTCTGCCGACGTGCTGAAGATGCAGACTCAGGGCTCCGTGCTGCAGGCGATCGAACTCTTCGCCGTCAAGAACGCCAGTGCGCCGCCACGCACCCTTGCCGCTCCAGCCACCTTCGAATTCACCCTGCCCGAGGGTGCGCAGATTGACGCCGCCGATGCGCAGGGTCCCAATGGCCAGCCCATCGCCGCCACTCCAAGCCCGACGAAAGAGAAGAACCACTACGCTTTCGCCTATGCGCTCAAGCCCGGGGAGACCCGTTTCCAGGTCTCCTACCACATGCCCTACAGCGGCAAGGCTTCTTTTACGCCGCGGCTCACCCGCAACTTTGACCACTATGTGCTCGTCATTCCGGCGACCATGACCTTTGCTCCCAAGGATGCAAAGCAGTTTCAGGCGATGAACAACCAGCCCGGCAGCACCGTTGAGGTCAGCATTCATGCGCAGACCGGCCAGGAACTCGGCTACACGGTCTCCGGCACTGGAACCATACCGGAAGAAGCCACACAGGCCGCTGACTCCGGTGGTGGCGGAGCCATGGGCGGAGGCCCGGCCATGGGTGGGAGTACCGCTGCAAACGAGAGCCGACCCGGTGGCGGACTTGGCAAGCCCGGCGAAGCTCCCGACGGTCTTGCAAAATATCGCTGGTACATCCTTCTTGTGCTGGCCGTCGTTCTCGTCGGTGGAGGCATCTGGACTCACGAGCGATCCAAGCAGGAACAGGTTGAGGCTGAAGACGAGCCTGAGCCGCGGCAGCTAACCCCACGTTCGTCAAAGAAGGCCCGTCCGCCCTCGCCTGCCTACGCGCCTGCCGCGGCAACTGCAGCGGCGCAGCCCGCACCCAGCAATCTCCTGCTTGCCGCCCTCAAAGAGGAGTTGTTTGAACTTGAGATTGAGCGCCAGCAGGGAAAGCTTTCGCCGGAGGAATACGTGAAAGCCCGCACAGCTCTGGAACAGACTTTGCAGCGCGCACTTGCCCGCAAACGAAGCTGATCCCCATCGATGTCTCTCATCGGGGCCGCTTTCGGGCGGCCTCTTTTTTGCCTGCCCCTCGCCCCCTGCCGGAAAGCACTGCCAACCGCGCTCTCCCTTGCGCGCATCTTTCCAGTGGAGGATCAACCTGCCGTGGCCCTGTTCCATAAGAGCGCTTCTTTGTTTTCCAACCGCCTTCCCAAGGTGCTTGGCCCCGGAGCCCACTCCGTGATCGACTACTCGGTGGCCGCGCTATTTTTCACCGCCGGAGCACTCTTCTGGAGTCGTCACAAGAACGCCTCCATCAGCGCCCTGCTCTGCGGCACCGGAGTCCTGCTCAACGGACTCTTCACCGACTATCCCGGCGGAGTTGTGCGCGCCATCAGCTTCGAAACTCACGGAAAAATTGATGTCGGGCTCGCCGGAATCACCGCTTCCATCCCCGGTCTCATGGGCTTTGCCGACGACCCTCAGGCGCGCTTCTTTGAGGCCACCGCCGTTGCCGAGACCCTCGCCTCCGGCTTCACTGACTATCGCTCCGGAGCCGGGGAGAGCCGGCAACCTCAGCCCCACGAGTGGGTTGCGTAGAGCTGCCACAAACTGCGCTGGCAGCCCTCCCGATTGGCGCGTCCAACCCCGGTGCGATAGCATCTACATAGACAGCCATGGGAAATAATCTCAAAACCGTATTTCTGCTGACGGCAATGACCGTCTTCGTCGTCCTCGTTGGCCAGGCTCTCGGAGGCCGCAATGGCGCAGTCCTGGCCCTCTGCCTTGCCGCCGCCATGAACTTCTTCTCCTATTTCTTCAGTGACAAGCTGGCCATCATGTCCAGCGGCGCGCAGCCCGTTACCCGCGAGGAACTTCCCCGCGTCTATCAGATCGTCGAGCGCCTCTGCGCCAAAACCGGCCTGCCGATGCCCAAGATTTTCGTCATCCCCACCGGCTCGCCCAACGCTTTCGCCACCGGACGCAACCCCGCTCACGCCTCCGTCGCCGTCACTGGAGGCATCCTCGACCTCCTCTCCGACGACGAACTCGAAGGCGTTCTCGCCCACGAACTCGGACACGTCCGCAACCGCGACATCCTCATCAGCTCCATTGCCGCCACCTTTGCCGGAGCCGTCACCATCCTCGCCCGCATGGCCGGATGGGCTGCCATGTTCGGCGGCGGAGGCCGTGACCGCGACCGCGATGGCGGAGGTGGTGTCCTCACCGCCCTGGCCATGATGATCCTCGCTCCCATCGCAGCCCTGCTCATCCAGATGGCGGTTTCGCGCTCACGCGAATACCAGGCCGACGCGACCGGCGCGCACTTCACCGGAAACCCCGGTGCCCTCGCCAGTGCGCTGCGCAAGATCGAAACCTACGCCGTGCGGGTTCCCATGCAGGTCTCGCCGGCCACCGCGCACATGTACATCATTCAGCCGTTGATTGGCGGCATCAGCTTTGGCAGCCTCTTTTCCACTCACCCGCCCACGGCTGAGCGCATCGCCCGCCTCACCGGAATGCGTCCCGGCAGCTACTGATTCGGAGCTTTGAGCAACCCGCGCGGGCAATTCCGTTTTGCCCGGCGCAGCCCAGCGGATACAATCAACATAATGTCGCAGGCACCCGGCACCACCCTTCAACGCGCTGCTGAACTGGAGCGCTCGCTGCGCTCTATCATCCGTGGCAAGGACGATGTGGTCCGGCTTGCCCTGGTCGCCATCCTCGCCCGCGGGCACCTGCTCATTGAAGGTGTTCCCGGCGTTGGTAAAACCACCTTGGCCCACGCCCTTGCCCGCGCCATTGACTGCGACTTCCGACGCGTGCAGTTCACCAGTGACATGCTGCCCAGTGATGTCCTTGGGATCTCCGTCTATTCCACCGCCGACGAGCGCTTCGAATTCAAGCGTGGTCCCATCTTCACCAACATCCTGCTTGCCGATGAGATCAACCGCACCACTCCCAAGACGCAGTCCGCGCTGCTGGAGGCCATGAACGAGCGCCAGGTCACCGTGGATGGCCACCCGCACCCGCTGCCCAATCCCTTTCTCGTCGTCGCCACCCAGAACCCGGTGGAGCACCATGGCACCTATCCGCTGCCCGAGTCGCAGCTCGACCGTTTCCTTATCCGTGCCCGCATGGGTTATCCCGAGGCCGGAAGCGAGCGCGAGATTCTGCGCGGGCAAGTGGGAGCCGCCCAACTGGACACTCTTCGTCCCGTGCTCAACGCTGAGGACGTCGTCGCCCTTCAGGATGAAGTTTCCGCCGTCCGCGTCGAAGACTCTCTCATTGACTACTCCCTGGCCATCGTCGAGCGCACCCGCCGCCATGAGCAGCTTTCGCTCGGCGTCTCTCCTCGCGGCGCCTTGATGCTCTACCATGCAGCCCAGGCCATGGCCTTCCTCGAAGGCCGCAATTATTGCATCCCTGATGACTTCAAGAAGTTGACTGTTCCCACGTTTGCGCATCGCCTGGTCATCAGCGCGCGCTACACATCCACCCTCAAGCGCGCTGAACAATCCGAGCAGATTCTGCGCGAGGTTGTGGAGAGCGTGCCCGTGCCCGTATAGCCGCACCACCTTTTCAACCAGGAGTCCTGACCATGACGACGTTTCTGCGCTACCTCAAGCTGCTCTCACTCGCCCTGTGGATTGGCTCCATCTTTTTCTTTGCCGCCGTGGTCGCCCCCACCGCGTTCTCCGTGCTGCCCACCCGCACCCTCGCCGGAATGGTCGTCAGTCGCTCGCTCTTCACCATGCACTGGATCGGCATCGTTTGCGGTCTTATCTTCCTTCTCTGCTCTGTGCTTCTGGCGTTCATTCTTGGAGGCCGCACGCCCTTTCATGCCAGTGACCTTCTCATGATCGTTATGCTCGCCATCACCCTCTTTGCTCATTTTGGCATTGAGCGTCGCATGAATGCACTCCGCACCGAGATGGGCATCATCGACGTCGTGCCCCACGAGGACGCCCGTCGCGCCGAGTTCAACCGCCTCCACGTCTGGTCCACCCGCCTCGAAGGCTCCGTATTTCTGTGCGGGCTGGTACTGTTCTACTTCGTCGTCCGCGAGCAGAGTTCGCAGGAGAGAAGATACTAGATAGCCTGCGGCATCCCAAGCTCGACACTCTCGTTTATCATGGATAAGGACGCATT
>CAILAZ010000039.1 GCA_903832295.1 uncultured Acidobacteriota bacterium | reverse complement strand
TGGCCTGCTCTTCGGCATGGCGATCTACACCTTCCTGAAGAACCTGCCTGTCCATCGCGCAATGCTCGAAATCTCAGAGCTGATCTACGAGACCTGCAAGACTTACCTTGTCACCCAGGGAAAGTTCATCCTGATCCTCTGGGGCTTCATCGCCGTGATCATCGCCGCCTACTTCGGCTGGCTGAACCCGGTTCCGGGCAAGTCGATTGCGATCACCCTGCCGGTCATCCTTGGCTTCAGCCTGGTAGGCATTGCGGGCAGTTACGGCGTGGCCTGGTTCGGCATCCGCGTCAACACCTTCGCCAACTCGCGCACGGCCTTTGCCGGCTTGGGCGGCAAGCCCTTCCCGGTTTACGACATTCCGCTGAAGGCGGGCATGAGCATCGGCATGATGCTGATCAGCGTGGAACTGCTGATCATGCTCTGCATTCTGCTCTTCATCCCGGGCGACTATGCCGGCCCGTGCTTTATCGGCTTCGCCATCGGCGAATCGCTGGGCGCGGCTGCGCTTCGTATCGCCGGCGGCATCTTCACCAAGATTGCTGACATCGGCTCCGACCTGATGAAGATCGTCTTCAAAATCAAGGAAGACGATGCGCGCAACCCCGGCGTCATTGCCGATTGCACGGGCGACAACGCTGGCGACTCGGTTGGACCTTCGGCTGACGGCTTTGAAACCTACGGCGTCACCGGCGTCGCGCTGATCACCTTCATCCTGCTCGGCGTACACGATCCCAAAGTGCAGGTTCAACTGCTGGTCTGGATCTTCGTGATGCGCGTCATGATGCTGGTGGCGAGCGCCGGGTCCTACTTCCTGAATCACTTCTTCGCGAAGGCCAAGTACGGCACCAGCGACCACATGAATTTCGAAGCGCCGCTTACCTCGCTGGTGTGGTTGACCTCGATCGTATCCATCGCGCTTACCTACCTCGTCAGCTACCTGATGATTCCCGTTCTCGGGGGCGATGCATCGTTGTGGTGGAAGCTGGCTTCCATCATCAGTTGCGGCACGCTGGCTGGCGCGGTCATACCGGAGTTGGTCAAGGTATTCACCTCCACCTCCAGCGCCCACGTGCAGGAAGTTGTCACCTCCTCGCGTGAAGGTGGCGCATCGCTGAACATCCTCTCCGGTTTTGTCGCCGGCAACTTCTCGGCTTACTGGCTGGGGCTGGCCATGGTCGCACTCATGTCCGTCGCCTACTTTGTGAGCCTGCATGGGTTGGACGCGTTGATGCTGGTTCCTGCGGTCTTCGCCTTTGGCCTGGTTGCCTTTGGCTTCCTCGGCATGGGTCCGGTCACCATCGCGGTTGACTCCTACGGTCCGGTTACAGACAACGCTCAGTCGGTTTATGAGCTCTCACTCATCGAGCAGATTCCGAACATCAAGGCTGAGATCAAGAAGGACTTCGGCATTGATGTGAACTTCGAGCGCGCCAAGGATCTTCTGGAAGAGAATGACGGCGCGGGCAACACCTTCAAGGCAACAGCCAAGCCGGTGCTGATTGGCACCGCCGTTGTGGGCGCAACCACGATGATCTTCTCGATCATCATGGGGCTCACGGCTGTGGATGGAAAGTTCGTTGCCGAAAAGGTTCAGAACCTGTCGCTGCTGCACGCGCCATTTGTGCTCGGCCTGATCACGGGCGGAGCCATGATCTACTGGTTCACCGGCGCGGCCACCCAGGCGGTTTCCACTGGCGCTTACCGCGCGGTGGAATTCATCAAGGACAACATCAAGCTGGAAGGCGTGGAAAAGGCCAGCGTCGAAGACTCCAAGAAGGTTGTTGAGATCTGCACGCAGTATGCGCAGAAGGGCATGTTCAACATCTTCCTCGCCGTCTTCTTCGCCACCCTTGCCTTTGCCTTTATGGATCCGTTCTTCTTCATCGGCTACCTGTTCTCCATCGCGATCTTCGGCTTGTACCAGGCCATCTTCATGGCCAATGCCGGCGGCGCGTGGGATAACGCCAAGAAGATTGTGGAGACTGAACTCAAGGCCAAGGGTACTCCGCTGCATGACGCCTGCGTGGTAGGCGACACCGTGGGCGACCCGTTCAAGGACACCTCGTCGGTGGCCATGAATCCGGTCATCAAGTTCACCACCCTGTTCGGATTGCTTGCCGTTCCGCTGGGTGTCACGCTGAATGCAAAGAGCGAACTGCTGACCCACGTGTTGGCGCTTGCCTTCTTCATCGTGTCGGCCACCTTCGTATGGCGCAGCTTCTACAAAATGCGCATCGAAAAGTCGATCGCAGCGGAAGTCGCCGTGGGCGCTGCAAAGTAGCCTGCAACTCCATTAACCGGGAGCGCCACCCTCCGGGGTGGCGTTTCTGTTTCCGGCTGTCCTGCTATTCTGTTGCCATGAATCCTGTTGCGCTCACCCGCCAGCTTATCGACATCGAATCCATCACCGGCAGAGAGGGTGCCGCCGCCGGCATTCTTGCGAGCCATCTGGAAGAACTCGGCTACGTTGTGGAGCGCATGCCGGTGGAGGGCGAGCGCTTCAACGTCTATGCCCGCCCTGCGGAGATCGAGAAGCCCGCCCTGGTTTTCTCAACCCACATTGACACCGTGCCTCCCTTCCTGCCATCCAGCGAGGACGCGGACAACATTTACGGGCGCGGCGCCTGTGATGCCAAGGGAATCATTGCCGCGCAGGTGGCGGCCTGCGAGCAACTGCGCAAGAGCGGCAAGTCCGCCGGGTTGCTCTTTGTCGTCGGCGAGGAGCGCGATTCGCTGGGTGCGTCGGTGGCCAACCGGAACCCGCGTGGCTCGCGCTTCCTGGTGAACGGAGAGCCCACGGACAACCGCATCGCGCTGGCCTCCAAGGGCGCGCTGCGTGTGGAGGTAACGGCCCGCGGACGCATGGCCCACTCGGCGTATCCTGAGCTCGGCGAGTCCGCAATCGACAAACTGCTGGACGCCCTGCAAGCGCTGCGCGCAATGCAGCTGCCGCACAATCCTGAGATTGGGCCGAGCACGGTCAACATCGGCATCATCGAGGGCGGCCGCGCCACCAACGTGATTCCTGATTTCGCCAAGGCTCAACTGCTCTACCGCCTCGTCGGCCCATCGGAGGAACTCCGTGCGCAGATCGTCTCCGCCGTTGGCGCGCTCGCAGAAGTCGCATTCGTCCTCAATATCCCTTACATGCGCTTTGTTACCGTGCCAGGAATTCCCACGATGACTGCGTCGTTCACCACCGACATCCCGCAGCTCTCGGCATGGGGCCAGCCTGTGCTGCTCGGGCCGGGCTCCATCCTGGTGGCGCACACGGAGCGCGAGTTTCTCGCCAAGGCAGAGCTGATGCAGGCCATCGATCTCTACGTGCAGATTGGAAACTTTCTACTGAGCTGAGCGCCCGGGCGCGGAAAGTGGCGCGCTTCGCGTTACACTTGTCGGCATGAGTACGAGCCAGCCCAACGCTCTCGTCCACGCGTCTTCCGCCTACCTGCGATCTGCAATGCACCAGCCCACACAGTGGAATGAGTGGGGCGCGGAGGCATTTGCGCGCGCCAGGGCCGAGGACAAACCCATCCTGCTCGACATCGGCGCGGTGTGGTGCCACTGGTGCCACGTAATGGACCGCGAGTCTTACGAGTCCGCTGAAATCGCGGAGATGTTGAACGCCAACTTCATCGCCGTGAAGGTGGACCGCGATGAGCGCCCCGACGTGGATGCGCGCTACCAGGTGGCGGTGGCCGCCATCAGCGGACAGGGCGGCTGGCCGCTCACCGTCTTTCTCACTCCCGAAGGCAAACCGTTTTTCGGAGGTACTTACTTTCCTCCGCAGGACGCCTACGGGCGCCCCAGCTTTCAGCGCATTTTGCAGGCCATCTCACAGGCCTTTCGCGAGCGCCGCGACGAGGTCGAAAGCGAGAGCGACGGACTGATGCACGCACTGGCGCACTCGGAAGGAATGCAGGGACACGGCGGCGAGTTCTCACCGAAGATCGTGCCGCAGATGGTGCAGGCCGCGCTCGGCGCATTCGACCGTGATAACGGCGGCTTCAGCCACGCTCCCAAGTTTCCGCATCCGCCGGTGATCGACCTTCTGCTGGACTGGTACGCGCGCACAGGGGAAGAACAGGTGGGCAAGGTGGTGACCACCACGCTGGAGAAGATGGCGCGCGGCGGAGTGTGCGACCAGCTTGCCGGAGGCTTCCATCGCTACTCGGTGGATGAGCGCTGGTGCGTGCCCCACTTCGAGAAGATGGCTTATGACAATTCCGAGCTGTTGAAGAACTACGTGCACGCCTGGCAGGCTACGGGGAACGAGTTCTTCGCCGACGTTGCGCGCGACATTCTGCGCTGGATGCGCGAGTGGCTCAGCGACCGCGAACGCGGCGGGTACTACGGCTCGCAGGATGCCGACATCGATCTGCAGGACGATGGCGGGTATTTCACGTGGACGCTGGCAGAGGCGCGCGCCGTTCTCAGTGCCGATGAACTCGATGTGGCCGCCGCGCATTATGACATTGGGGAACGCGGCGAGATGCCGCACGACCCCGCGCGCAACGTGCTCTGGGTAAGCGAGACGGTGGAGCAGATCGCCGCCAGCCAGAATCGAACTCCGGAAGCGGTGCGCGAGCTGCTGGCCTCGGCGAAGCGGAAGATGTATGCCGCACGCCTGCTGCGGCCCATGCCCTTCATCGACCGCACGCTTTACACCAACTGGAACGCGCTCTGCATCTCCGCCACCTTGCAGGCTGCGCGCCTGCTTGGCGAAGAGGAGGAACTGCGGTTTGCACTGCGCTCGTTGGACCGCCTGATCGCCCAGGCTTATATGCCTGAGCGTGGATTGTTGCACGTGATTGCCTACGCGGAAGGTGGGGCCAGCCGGAGGCCCGCGGGAGTGCTCGACGATTATGCGTTCACCGTGCTGGCCTGCCTGGACGCATACGAGGCCACCAGCGACCTGCGCTACTATGCGCACGGCGGAGCGTTTGCTGCGCTGATGATCTCTGACTTTCACGATGAGGCGGGCGGCGGATTCTTCGATCTCGACAACGCGTCTGTGGTGGATTCGGTGGGAGCGCTGACGACGCGGCGCAAACCTTTCCAGGATTCACCAACTCCAGCGGGCGATTCGGCGGCGGCAATCGCGCTGCTGCGATTGCACGCGCTCAGCGGCGACGCGGAATTGCTCGCGCTCGCAAAGGGGACGCTTGAAGTGTTTGCCGGAGTTGCCGAGCAGTTTGGGATCTATGCGGGCACTTATGGAGTTGCGTCCGTGTGGATGGCGCACCCGCACACGCAGATCGTAGTTGTAGGTTCAGGGCCCGAGGCGGATGAGTTATACGCCGAGGCGCTGGCTCCGTTTGCGATCAACAAGATTGTGCTGCGAGTGAAAGACGCAGCCACACTGCATGAATCGCTGCCTCCTGCGCTTGTGGAAGTTCTTTCTTCGCTTCCGGGATTGCACGAAGGCCGCGCACTTGCTATGCTCTGCAACAACTTTTCCTGCCAGCCGCCCATCCATGCGGCGGCTGATTTGCGGCGTGCGCTACGGAGCGCGCTGTCGCAGAACGGCTGAGAGGCAGGCGCAATGCACCACGAACACCGTCCTGAAATTCGACCAGCAGCGCAGCTTCGCGCTAGAGTGAGAACATGCCCACAACCGTAAAGAAAGCAAAGAAGACCGCGGCAACAAAAAAAGCGGCGAAGAAGACCTCCACCAAGTCACCGGCCAAGTCCCCCGCCAAGAGCACAACCACCAAGGCCGCGAGCAACGGCTTCCATCCCGGAACCTACATTGTGCCGCGCGGACATGTGAGCATCGCGGTGCCTACCTTCTGGAGCCTGCGGCAGACCAATGACGATGTGCAGGTGGAGTCCGAGGCCAGCGAGACCACGGTCATTGTGTCCGCCTACCAGCGCAATGAAGGCGTGAAGATGCTGGATGCGCGTGATTATCTGAAACACTTTCTGGACACGGCCCCGGTCGCCGGGCGCTTGCAGACCGGCGAGAGCACCAAGGGGCAGGCCAGCGCGCGCTTTCGCGATGAAGAGGGCGACAACTGGTTTGTGCGCTTCATCTCCAACGGCCAGACGCTGCTGCTGGCAACCTGCCACTCGAATCGTCCTCTGACATCGCGCGAAGGCAAGACCGGCGTTGCGGTGCTGGACTCGATCAAGCTGAAGGCGAAGGGGTGAGTTTGCGGCACGGCAGCATCGAGTCGTTCTTTCTTGAGGGCCAGGCCGGAAGGCTGGAAGCACTGCTGAACCTCGGAGTGCCAGGCGCGCAGTATGCGTGCCTGGTCTGCCATCCGCATCCGCTCTACGGCGGAACCATGCACAACAAGGTTGTCTTCCATACGATGAAGGCGCTCAATGCGTTTGGCTTTCCCGTGCTGCGCTTCAACTTTCGCGGTGTGGGAACAAGCGCGGGAGTGCACGATAACGGGCAGGGAGAAATCGCCGACGTGCAGGTCGCGCTCGACTGGCTGGCGGAGCGATTCGCGCTGCCGGTTATTTTTGCGGGCTTCTCGTTTGGCGCGGCGATCGGCCTACGGGCGGCGGTTCAGCATCCGAAGGTGGAAGCTCTGATTTCGATTGGCACTCCGTTGAATGCCGAAGGGCGCAAGTACACCTACGAACTGCTGGCGGAGAGCAGCAAGCCGAAACTTCTGATCTCTGGCGCGGCGGATGAGTTTGCAACTCCGGCACAGTTGGAAGAAGTATTTGACGGCGCAGCCGAACCCAAACGGCTGGTGATGATACCCGGTGCCGACCACTTCTTTGCGGGGCACGTGGATGAGATGCGTGCGGCGATTAGGGACTGGGTGCGCGAAATTGTGGGGCCAGCGGCAACTCCCGTCGTATAATCTCGCGCATGAATACGCCCGGCGATATTTCCAGCAGCTCGTGCGGCACGGTTGAGATGCGCTCGATTGCGCGAGAGGTGTTTCAGCACGCGCTGGAGGAGAGCGGCATCGAGCGCGGCTTCAGCCGCAACATCCATTACGAACGTGGAATTCTGCGAGTGGGAGACGACCTGTTTGACCTCAGCAGCTTCTCGCGCGTGTTTGTGGTCTCCTTTGGCAAGGCGGCGCACAGCACGCTGGAGGCGCTGATGTCGCGGCTGGGGGCTGGCACCGGTGCAACAGGAATCGTCTGCGCGCCCACGCGGCCAGCGGCACAGGTCTTCGGCTTCCGCTACTTTGAGGGCGGACACCCGATGCCGAACCACGAATCGGTGACGGCGGCGACGGCGATTCTTCGCGCGCTGGAAGCGCTGAGTGCGCGCTCGCTGGTCATCTACCTCATCAGCGGCGGCGGTTCGGCGATTGTCGAAAAGCCCATCAGCGACGAGATTTCATTTGACGACCTGGTGCAGACCTACCGGGTGCTGGTGCACTCGGGTGCGCCGATTGCGCAGATCAACGCGGTGCGCAAACATCTTTCGGCGGTGAAGGGCGGACGGCTTGCGGTGGCGGCTTCTCCGGCACACCAGCTCTCGATCATGATCTCCGACGTGCCGGACAACGCGCTGGACTCGCTGGCGAGCGGAGCGACGATGCCGGACAGCAGCACGGTGGAGCAGTGCTACGACATTGTGAAGCGCTACGAATTGCTGCCGAAGTTGCCGCCGAGCGTGCGCACACTGTTTGAGACGCGCGGGCTGGAGGAGACTCCGAAGCAGGGCGACCCGCTATTTGAGCGGGCGCGCTGGTGGCCGGTGCTGTCGAATATTTCCGCGCAGAAGGCGGCGGTGGAGCGCGCGGCGATGCACGGCTTTGCGGTGCAGATTGACAACAGCTGCGATGACTGGGACTACCGCAAGGCCGCGGATTACCTGCTTGCCAAGGTGCGCGAGCTGCGCAAGGGTGTCTCTCGCGTGTGCCTGATTTCAGGGGGCGAAGTGACGGTGAAGGTGGAAGGCACTCCCGGCGCGGGCGGACGCAATCAGCAATTTGCGCTGTACTGCGCGGAGCGCATCCAGGGAGAGAACATTGCGGTGCTGAGCGCGGGGACGGACGGCATCGACGGCAACAGTCCGGCTGCTGGCTCGGTGGCGGACGGGACGACGATTGCACGGGCGACGGAGAAAGGCCTGAGCGCCGAGGCAGCGCTGAAGGGCTTTGATGCGTATCCGTTTTTCGATGCGCTGGACGACACGATCATGACCGGCTACACGGGAACAAACGTACGCGATGTGCGCGTGCTGCTGGCCTGGTAGTGCGCGAAGAGCCGCGCGCTAGAAGAAGCGGGCGACGCCTTCTTCGAGGACGTGAACGCGATCTTCAATGCCGAGGCGGCGGGCTCCGGCGACGAGGCGCTGGATGGGCTCGTCGAGCGGTTCCTGCGACAGTTTGAAAGTTCCGAAGTGCATTGGGATCATGTGCGCGGCGCGCAGGTCGATGAAAGCGCGGAGGGCATCTTCCGGGCTGGTGTGCACGGCACGGAAGCTCTCAGGGTGATAGGCGCCGACGGGGAGAAGCGCGACCTCGGGATGAAGCCGTTCGCCAATTTCGGTGAAGCCGTCGAAGTAGGCGGTGTCTCCCGAGTGATAGATGGAATGGCCTCCGCCGTTGAGGACGTATCCGCCGTAGCCGCGATGCATGTCATGAATGACGCGGGCTCCCCAGTGCCTGGCGGGAGTGGCGGTGATGCGGGTTTTGCCGAGCTGAAATTCCTCCCACCATTTCAATTCCACAACGCGCTCAAAGCCGAGATCGAAGACGAGGTCGGTGACGTTGGATGGAACGATGAGCAGCGGCGCGCGTCCGTGATTGATGCGGCTGGCGCGGGCAAGGGCGCGGAGCGAGGGACGATGCAGATGATCGAAGTGCGCGTGAGTGACCAGCACCGCATCGAGCGGCGGGAGGTCCTGAATACGCAGGCCAGGACGGCGGAGACGCTTGAGGACGAAGAGCCAGGGAGCGAAGATTGGATCGACCACCACGCTGATGCCGCCGAGTTGGAGGAAGAAGGAAGAGTGTCCGATGAAGGTGACGCCGAGTTGACCGGGTGAGGCGAGGACGGGACGATAGGTGCGTCCGGTGCGGCGAGTCATGGTCGAGTGTTGTACGAGGCGACTGAGTTGACCAGCCTTGGTACTGATGTTGATGTTGAGCATCCCACTCCATTGGACGCCGGAGAGGGCGTCCACGATTCCATATCGTACCGCGGCGCGGAGGCTTGCAACACAGGCTCGGCTGGCATTTAATCATTCTTTACGAAAGGGAGGAAGTCTGGTGAAGATTGCATACTTGGGATTGGGGATCATGGGGCGTCCGATGGCGGTGAACCTGGTGAAGGCCGGGCACGAGGTGACAGTTTGGAACCGCACGGCGAAGAGCGTGGAAGGCGCGAAAACAGCGGCGACGCCGGCAGAGGCGGCCAAGGATGCCGAGGTTGTGTGGATGTGCGTGGCGGATACGAAAGCGGTGGAGACGGTGCTGTTTGGAGCAGGCGGAGTGGAGAGCGTGCTGCGTCCGGGAGTGACGGTGATTGACTCCAGCACGATCGCTCCGAAGGCCACGGTGGAGTTTGCAAAACGAGTGCGGGCGAAGGGCGCGGAGTTTGTGGATGCGCCGGTGACGGGCTCGAAAGTAGGCGCGGAAAACGCGCAGTTGCTGTTCATCGTGGGTGGGCCGGAGAAGACAGTTGAGGCGCTGGATCCGCTGTTCCGGGCACTGGGCAAGAAGGTGATTCGCGTGGGGGAAACCGGGGCGGGAGAGAGCGCGAAGATCGGAATGAATTTGATGATCGCATCGATCTTCGAGGGCTTTGCAGAGGCCCTGGCACTGACCGGAAAGCTGGGCGTGAAGCCGGAGATATTGGTGGAGCTGATTGAGAATTCGATGATCCGGAGCGGGGTTACGGACTACAAGTCGAAGTTCGTTTTGAAGCAGGACTGGAGCGCGAATTTCCCACTGCGGCTGATGCTGAAAGACATTCACCTGATGCTGGATACGGCCAAGGATGAAGGGGTGAAACTGCCGGCGCTGACGGAGATTGAAAAGGTGTACCAGAAGGCGGTGGCGGCGGGTCACGCGGACGACGACTTTGCCTCGACGGTGGAGACGGTGCGCGGATTGTAAGTGGGTTTGAGGCAGGAAAAATGAGCCCCGGAGCGATGCTCCGGGGCTTTTTGCGCGATTCGATTGTCAAGTACGGACACGCCCGCATTCAGTGTTGATGCAGGGGAGACGCTTGTTACGGCTGCATCCCTCTATATTCAGAATACCAAGTTGGAGGGGGTGATCCCCTCACCGGAAAAAGACTGGATTTGGTTTGGAATGAAGGAGTTGCGAAATAGAGGGGGTTGACAACTTTGCTGGAGAATTGGTCGGTGCGGCGGAGGTGCGGGATTTTGCACCGGGGGTGGTGCAAAAACGGGGAAAGGATTGGCGAGGTGGGCAATGGTTGGAAAGGCTGTGTTGACGGATTCGGGCAATGGTTCAGGGAGGTCCGGAAGGATTGACTTTTAGTGGATATGAAAAAGGAGGGATGGGTGGCGGATGGGTACATGGATGAGTTTTGCACAGGGTGGAGGGGGTGGGCAGGAATGGGAAATCCACAGATTTATTGGGGGCTGGGTGAGGGGATTTAGGGTTACGATGCAATTTATGTCTCCCAATAGTTCAGGATTTACGCCGCTGGAGCGGGCGGTGTTTCGCACGATATGCGAGACGCACCCGCATGACAGGGAAGCGCTGGAGAATCAGTTGGCCACGGGCGCTGTCCTGAGCCGCGAAAACACGGGGCATGGCTTCTTTACGGACTTCGCTGTCGATCGAACGGCCACTCCGGCCATTGGGGGCGAGCGCTTGAGGCAGGGACCCGGGGAGGCGAAGATAGACGGGTTGGAGCACGGGATGGGATTCGTTCTCTGGCTGGAGGAGGGGTACGCAGATTGCCTCGAAGGGTACTGCTATGGAGAAGACACCAGCGGAATCGATTTTGGAGTAGTGGGTTTCGGAATTCTGTAAGGGTGATAATGCGATGGGACATGGATTGCTGGTTCGACCTGGTTCAGGATCAAGGGCGAAGGCAAGACCAAAAGCAACTACCCCGCCCTAGCAAAAGAAGCTAGGACGGGACACCCGCTTGGGGTGAGGCGGAGTTCCCAGAGTTGGAAAGAGCCAACTCTGGGTCACCTGTCAACCGATCGCGGTATGATCCGCCAAACGTTGAGATACTCTGACGCCAGCAAGATTTCAGGGTCTGCTGGTTGGGCATCGCAGATCGTTTGAATGCCACAGAATCGGGACGATTCAGACTCGAGAACGGAACTTCTGATGATATGCCAGCGCTGCGGTGCAGAAATGAAGCCAGCAGGAAAAGATACTTCTTCCGGACGCGACATTCGCGAATACGAGTGCTCGAAGTGCGGCCACTGCGATTGGGAGGACCAGGGTGAGGCTTTGTGGCAGATTCTGTCCAACGGGCGGGAGAGAGACGAAGCGGAGAAGATCGATCTTGCATCGGCCAACGGTCGCGATTCTGCCCCGGAATCCTGTGAAGCTGAAGCGCGCACGGCTCGTTCCAGACTGGGCCGGTTGCGCGCCCTGATTGCGCGCCTCTTTTGACGGAAAAACGATCGCCGCAGGACCAAGAACGCCGGTGTATTCAACGCCAGGCGATGTTGCCGGACGCTGCCTGACAGAGACTAGTCGTGAAGCGGCTGCACGAGCGTAACGCTACAAAGTGACACTACAAAGAACAAGAGCAACGTCAGGGGAGATACGGGGGAATGAGCATCTCGATGGGGGCGGTTGCGGTAGGGGTGCGCTGGGCGGTGGTGGCGGCGCTGGGGGTGTACGGGGTAAGGCGGCGGTCGCTGACAACGTGGATTTTTGTGTGCATGGTGGCGGGGGCGGAACTGGGGTATGACTTCCCGGCGGTGGCACTGAATCTGCGGGTGGTGAGCCTGGTGTTCCTGCGGCTGATCAAGACGATTATTGCGCCGCTGCTGTTTGCGACGCTGGTGAGCGGGATTGCGGGACACGCCAATCTGCGGCAGGTGGGGCGGATGGGGGTGAAGGCGATTGTCTATTTCGAGGTGGTGACGACGTTTGCGCTGGCGATTGGGCTGGGAGCGATTCACCTGTCCCAGGCAGGGGCGGGGATTCGGCTGGTGGCGGGAGCGGGGGCGATGGATCCGCTGCCGACGCAGAAGCTGACGCTTGCGGAGACGGTGCTGCACGTGTTTCCTGAGAACATTGCGAAGAGCGTGGCCGAGGGACAGGTGCTGCAGGTGGTGGTGTTCGCGGTGCTGTTTGGGATTGCGCTGGCGATGGTGGGGGAGGAGCGACGGAAGCCGATGCTGGCGGTGGTGGAGTCACTGGCGGAGGTGATGTTCAAGTTCACGAAGATCGTGATGCTGGCGGCTCCGCTGGGGGCGGGAGCGGCGCTGGCGTACACGGTGGCTTCAACGGGATTGGGAGTGCTGGGGAACCTGGCGCGGCTGCTGGCGACGCTGTATGCGGCGCTGGCGGTGTTTGTGCTGGGAGTGCTGCTGCCGGTGGCGGTGGCGGCGCGGGTTCCGCTGCGGCGGTTTGTGCGGGCGGTGGTAGAGCCGGTGTCGATTGCATTTGCGACATCGAGCAGCGAGGCGGCACTGCCGGTGGCGATGGAACGGATGGAAGAGTTGGGGGTGCCAAGGCAGATAGTGGCGTTCGTGATGCCGACGGGGTACAGCTTTAACCTGGACGGGAGCACACTGTACCTGGCGCTGGCCGCGATGTTCGTGGTGCAGGCGGCGGGGCTGCACATGGGGCTGGGGCAGCAGTTGCTGCTGATGCTGACGCTGATGCTGACGAGCAAAGGGGTGGCAGGGGTTTCAAGAGCTTCGCTGGTGATTTTGCTGGGGACGGTGAGCAGCTTCGGACTTCCGGTGGAGCCGGTGTTCATCCTGCTGGGAATTGACCAGCTGATGGATATGGGGCGGACGGGAGTGAACGTGCTGGGGAACTGCCTGGCGACGGTGGTGGTAGCCCGGTGGGAGGGTGAATTTTAGGGTTACGGCGAAATATTTTTAAGACGGACAACTTTTTTCAGGGAAATGTGTCTAAGTGTTGCAGAGCCTCCTGAAACGGACACGTTCTCAGGGGAAACGGTGACCCACCGGCTGAATAGGCCGGTGGGATTTTTTTTGCTTACTGGTGCTTGTCCTCGGCGGGGGTGGAGTCTGCGATGTAGGCTTCAACGCAGCGGGCGAGGGAGCCCTGGGCCTTGAGGATGTATTCGACGGCGTCGCGGACGGCGCCCTCTCCGCCACGGTGGTCGGTGATGACGTGGGCTTCGTCTTTGACATCTTCGCGGGCGTTGGCGACGGCGAAGGCGAGTCCGCAGTTGCGCATGACGGGGAGATCGATGATGTCGTCTCCGACGAAGGCGGCCTGCTCGGGCTTGAGGTTTTCCTTGGCGAGGATTTCACGGAAGGCGGTGAGCTTGTCGGCTGCGCCCTGGGAGACGTGCTCGATTTTGAGGTCGCGGGCGCGGAGACGGACGGTCTCAGAGATGCGCTTGGTGATGAGCCCGGTCTTGATGCCTCCGAGGCGGGCGAGGGAGAAGCCGGTGCCGTCATGAGCGTGGAAGCCCTTGGCTTCGATGGTTCCGGCACTGGTGAGTGCGACTCCGGCGGAGTCGGTTTTGACCTGTCCGGGAGCGAGGGCGCCGGGAACGGGGATGAGGAAAAGCTTGCCATCGGTCATGACGCCATCGACATCCAGCAGCAGGAGCTTTATCTTCTTTGCACGAGCCTTTGACATGGCGGGATTGTACCACCCGAAGGAGAGCAGTTCTTGTGATGGGAATGACGCGGCAATGGAAGTGGGCGGTGGCAGTGCTGGTGATGGCGATGGCGTGGCCGGGCGCGGCGCAGACGAGCGCGGGACAGCGGTTAGTGGCAGGGCAGCGGGCGGTGGCGGCCAGGAAGGCGGCGGCGAAGAAGAAGGCCGCGGCCGGGCCGGTGATGACGCGGGCGCGGATTGAACTGTCACAGAAGATGGTGCGGAACGCGTATGAGCTGGGACGAACGCTGGAGGCGAAGCGGCGGGTGGCGCTGATGACGAGGCTGCTGTACACGATGCGTCCCGAGGTGATGGCGGCGGAGAAGAAGGAGTGGGCCGAGGAACTGTTTGGGCTGGCGCAGGAACTTCCGCGGAACGAAGTGGTGGAGGTGGACAGCCAGCGCAACGCGGCGATTGCGACGGCGGCGGCACGGCTGGCGGTTTACGATCCGGAGCGGGCGCTGGAACTGCTGGATACGCTGGCTCCGCAGAGGGGAAGCCATGAGGACGCGCGGACGATGGCGGCAAGGCTGGTGTTTGCGGCGTATATGAGACGGCATCCGAGCGAAGGAGCGGCGACGGTGCTGGCACATGCGAAGAAGTGGGGGGAGAAGGGCGAGTTTCCTTATTCGGCGAGCGCGACGGCGCTGGCGAAGCTGCGGACGAACGAGGACGCGGCGGAGGATTTCTTCCGGCAGGCGCTGGGGATGTTCAAGCGCGGACGAGAAGGACTGTACGGGGTGAGAGACTTTGCTGGGCTGCTGGAACAGGCGGCGGTGCTGGAGGCGATCACAGAGGATTCCGCCGAAGAGGCGGGACAGGCGATTGTGAACCAGTTGCGGAAGTGGGTGGTGGATCCGGATATTGCGCTGACGGCGGAGCAGAAGGGAATGGTAGTGACGGCACTGGCGGATGTGCGGGCGGCGGCTCCGAAGGCGTATGAAGAGGCAAGGAAGACGGCTCCGGAGCTGTTTACGGTGCGGGTGGAGACGGTGCGGGTGAAGGTGGAGGTTCCGAAGGTGGATGCGGGACTGCAAACGGCTTTCCGCGAGGTGGCGGAGGCGATGCGGGAAAAGCGGAGCGTGGACGCGGTGCACGAGGTGATTGCGCGCGGGTTGCAGGTGGTGAACGCGAAGTACAAGGCGGGAGCGTGCGGGGATTGCGCGTCGCCGGATGCACAGTCATGGGCACTGATTTCGCTGAGCGCGCTGGCGGCTCCGATGACGATTGCGACGCAGTTGAACGGGATCGAGGATCCGTTCTGGCATGCGTATTTTTTGGCGATTGCGGCGCAGCAGGTGGGAGAGCCGACGAGGGTGGCGGATCCGACGGCGAGGAAGATTCCGGGGAAGGAAGAGGCGGAGGAAGAGTAGGGAAGGGGAAGGCCGGGGAGAGTGCCGCTGCCATTCCCTTCTTCCCAACGAATGGGCTTTGATGGTGTTGGATTGATGCTTATCCGTCAAGGCAGGGCACCCATGAGGTTGGGTGCCCGTGGGGAGGAGCTACTTGGCGGCGTCGGACTTGGAGGCGTGGGCGACGATTTTGTCAGTGATCTTGGCGTAGGTGGCCTGGTTGACGATCTTGCGGGTGAGCAGGTCGCGCTTGGTTTTGTAGGGGCGGGCGGCAATGATCTTGTCGGCGGTGGCGTCTCCGATACCGACGATGCCGAGAAGCTGGTCACGGCTGGCGCTGTTGATGTCGATTTTTCCGGTGACCTTGTCGGTGGCGGCGAGGGTGCCTTTCTTGGTGGCCGACCCTACGTCCTTGGCGGCGTCCTTGGTGGCAGTGCCGGCGCTGTGCATGGCGCTCTTAGACTGGTCGCCCTGGGTCTGGGTTGCGGTTTGCGCGGCAGCGGGAAGGGCGGCAAGCGCGAAGGCAAAGAGGATTGTGAGCAGTTTCTTCATGATGGTCTCCTAGAAGCGGCTTCCATTGAGATGAGGGGAAAGAGGGCTATGCTGCCCGGCGGCTGGGCTGGGAGCGGGTCTCGTGAGTTCGGCGGCGGCGCTCGCGGAGGTAGAACCAGAGGGCGATGGCTCCGGCGATGAGGCCGAGGATGGCGAGGGTCCAGAGGGCGGGGCGGTAGTAGCCGCGCAGCCAGTGGAAGATGTGGCTGCCGTAGCGGGCGGTGATCCAGCCGAGGAGACCGAAGCGGAGAAGGCGTCCGAGTGTCCACGAGGCGAGGAAGCGGGGCAGCGGATAGTTGAGTGCTCCGGCGGAGAGGACGAAGGCAGAGGCGGGCATGGGGGGCGGGGCGATGGCTCCGATGAACATGGACCAGAAGCCCCAGCGCTGGAAGGCGGAGAAGATTTTCCTGGAGCGGCGCTGGCCGAGGCGTTTTTCGAGGGCTTCCTCGCCGCCCTTGCGTCCGAGCTGGAAGCTGGGCCAGGTGCCAAGGACGGAGCCGGCGGTGGCCATGAGCGCGTAGTACCACCAGAGCTCGCGATGCGAGGCGGTGAGAATGATGAGGAGGGCGTCAAAGCTGCCGGGGGCGGGAACGACGGACATGTCGAGAAGTCCGAGGGGGAAGAAGACGAAGGCTCCGAAGCGGCGCACCACGAGCCAGAGGGAGTGAGAGAAGGTGGCAGCAAGGAGCACCATGATGAATTAGAGTCGCCGGGGGAGCTTGGCGACGCGCTTCCGGCGGGAAGTTACGATAATTCACAATTCCTGTTTGCAGTCCGCGAGGACGATGGGCGGCGCGCGCTGATTTCTGCGACTGGATATTGGATACAATCGAAGAGAGTGGCGTGGCTGGACTGGTGCATCGTGCGGCGGGCTGAAACATCCAATTGAAAGAACCGCGATTACGGAGAGAGTGGCGACCGATGGAGCTGTGTACGGAGATGTCCCGTTGAAGACCGAGTGTATGCCGTTTACGGCGATCCCGCACAACTCGCGACTGTTTGTGGATTTTCTGTTCGATTTCGAAAAGGTGGAGAGCTTCTACGCTCACCGTCCGAATGGACAGGCAGTGCTGGAGCACGCGCGGGGGTTGAAGTTTCCGGCAGAGCGGCGGGCTCGGGTGGCCGAGGTGCTGGAGAAGCAGAACCGCGGGTGGGGTGCGTCCGAGGCGGCACTGGCGTCGATTGAGAAGTTCCGGCAGGGAGCGGTGGCTTGCATCAGCGGACAGCAGGTGGGATTGCTGGGCGGGCCATTCTACTCGGTGCTGAAGGCGGTCTCGGCGATCCAGATGGCGGAGGAGCTGAGCGGGCAGGGGATTGCGGCGATTCCGGTGTTCTGGCTGGCGACCGAGGATCACGACCTGGCGGAGATTGCGAGCGCGACGCTGCCGAGCGGCTGCGAGCTGGAGAAGTTGAGCTCAACGGAGCAGACAGGATCAGACGCCCCGGTGGGCAGGGTGCTGCTGGATCCGAAGATTGATGCGCTGGTGGAACGGGCGACGGCATTGCTGGGTCCGGGATGGGTGAGCGAAGCGCTGAAGGAAAGCTACCGGGCGGGCGAGAGCTATGGCTCGGCCTTTGCACGGCTGTTTACGCGGATACTGGCGGGGACCGGCATGGTGCTGGTGGATCCGCTGGATGATGAGCTGCACGCGATTGCGCAGCCGCTGTTTACGGCGGCGGCAGAGCGGGCGGAAGAATTGGATGAGGCGCTGCTGGAGCGGGGCAAGGCGCTGCACAAGGCGGGGTATCACGAACAGGTGCGGGTGACGCCGGAGTCAACGCTGCTGTTTTCACTGGAAGGCAACCGGCGCACGGTGCTGCACCTGGCGGGCGACGGCTTTATGCTGGGCGCGCAGCGGGTGGCGCGGGGCGAGGTGCTGGCGAAGATTGCGGAGCATCCGGAGCAGTTCAGCGCCAACGTGCTGCTGCGTCCGGTGGTGCAGGATTACCTGTTTCCGACGGCGGTGTACTTTGGCGGTCCGGCGGAGATTGCGTATTTTGCGCAGGCGGCGGTGGTGTATGAAAAGCTGCTGGGGAGGACGACGCCAGTGATGCCGCGACTGTCGGCGACGATTATCAGCCCGGCGATGGACGACCTGATGAAGCGCTACCGGCTGAGCTTCAGCGACCTGTTCCACGGGAGCGAGAAGGTTTGCGAACTGCTGGCTTCGCGGGCGCTGGCTCCGGGGCTGCGGGATGCGCTGCACAAGACGAAAGACGCGCTGAAAGAGCATCTGGAAGAGCTGCGGGCGGAGCTGAAGGGGCTGGACCCGACGCTGGTGGATTCGGCGGCGAAGAGCGAGAAGAAGATGCTGTATCAGCTCTCCAAGATCGGGAGCAAGGCGGCCCGGGCAGAGCTGCGGCAGAATGAGGCTCTGACGAAGGACGCGCATCATGTGCTGACGGAGCTGTTTCCGCACAAGGAATTGCAGGAGCGGGTGCTGCCGGGGATTTACTTTTTGGCGCAATACGGGCGAGGGCTGCTGGCTGAACTGAAGACGGCGGCGAAACCACAGTGCCCGGGACACCAGATCATACGGCTGTGAGTTTGGGGCGGGAGTGACGCGGGCCGTCACTCCCCGCTGATGTTGCGTTACCTGGCCTGAACCTGAACCAGATATTCCCCGATCAATTTGACGACCATGCTCCAGCCAGCCTCGTTCTGGGTGAGGGCCTTGTCGCGTCGCGAAATGGGGAGCTGGTCAAAGCCGGATTCGGTGATGGTGAGCAGGACGCCGCCGGTGGCGTCCTCAAGGGCGAAGACGACGAGGGTTGTGGGCTCGACGGAATAGTCGAGGGCGGGATCGACGGCTCCGGGATGCCAGCGGTAGGAGAAGATGCGGTCGGGTTCCATCTGCTGGATGATCATCTGCACGGGAGTGCCTTCGTAGGGCTTCTGTGAGGCGGCGACCTCGGCGTTGACGGCGGTGGGGACGATGATTCCGCGGAGGCTGGCACCGGGAGTGAACGGCGCGTCGAACTTCATGCCAAACCAGAGGCCGAACTCAGTGGAGTCCGCGAGGGCCTGCCAGATGCGCGGGCGGGAGGCGTGGAGGAGTACCTGTTTCTCGATGCGATCGTTGGCCATGGGTTGGATATTAGCGCGAGGCGGGGAGAGATGTAAGGGCGCGGCTGGGGATTTTTCAGGGGAGGCGAGGGAGGTGCTAACATGGGAGCGCTATGTCAAAGAAGCATAAGAATTCCGAGCCTGAAATTGGATTTGAAGTGATGTGTCCGTGCTGCGAGGCGTCGCTGCGGGTGGACCCGGTGACGCGCGCGGTGATCAGCCATACGCCGAAACCGGTGGCGCGCACGTTTGCCGATATGGAAGCGGCGGCGCGCGCGATGCGCGAGGGCGATGTGCGCAAGGAGTCGATCTTCCGGCAGTCGGTGGAGGCGGAGCGCAACAAGGCCGACCTGATGGACAAGAAGTTTGCCGAGGCAGTGAAGAAGGCGAAGGAAGCGCCGGATATGTCCAAACCTTTCCTGCGCGACTTTGACCTGGACTGATGCTGCTGCTGGGACACAGAGGCTGCCGGGGCGAGTTCACGGAGAACACGTTTGCGGCCTTTGACCATGCGCTGGAGAGCGGCTGCGACGGCTTTGAGCTGGACGTGCGGCTGACGGCAGATGGGGTTCCGGTGATTTGGCACGACGCGCGGTTGCGCGGACGATTTGTGTCCAGGCAGAGCTTTGCGGGGCTGCGGGAGCGCTGCGCGGTGGCAGGAAGGCGGAGCGGAGCGGTTGAGCTCTGCGAGCTGGAAGCGGTGCTGGCGCGCTACCGGCAGGTGGCGTGGATTGACGTGGAGCTGAAGGTGCGCGGGCTGGAGACGCTGGTGGCAGGGTTGCTGCGGCGATACAGGCCGGCAAAGGGATTCGTGGTGTCGTCGTTCCGCCCGGCGATGCTGCGGGAAGTGCACAGAGTTGATGCGGGACTGCCGCTGGGCTACATCTTTGACCGGATGCCGGGCGAGCGAAGCTGGAAGGAACTCCCCATAGAATTTGTGAAGCCGAGCGCGCGACTGGTGACGGCGGCGCGGGTGCGGGAATTCCATGGGGCGGGGCTGAAGGTGCTGACGTGGACGGTGAATTACCCGGCGACGGCCCGGCGGATGAGCGAGGCGGGGGTGGACGGGATGATTGGCGACGATCCGGCGTGGCTGGCGGAGAACGGCGCAGGGTCAGCGGGTTGAGCGGCCGATCCACTTGTCAGTGACGGGGACGTCATAGGCGGCCATGCGGTCGAGCAGGTCGGCGGGATCGGAGCCGGAGAGAATCAGGTTGCGATTGGCGGCGTGGAGAAAGCCCTCCTGAAGGGCGTGATCGGCCATTTGCAGGAGCGAGTCGTAGTATCCATTGACATTGAGGATGGCGCAGGGCTTGCGGTGGATTCCGAGCTGAGCCCAGGTGAGGATTTCGCAGAATTCGTCCCAGGTGCCGTAGCCTCCGGGGAGAGCGAGGAAGGCTCCGGCGAGGTCTGCCATGAGAGCCTTGCGCTCATGCATGGTAGCCACGATGCGCAGCTCTGTGAGGCCGGCGTGTGCGACCTCGCGATCCACGAGCCCCTGGGGAATGACTCCGATGACGCGGCCACCGTGCTGGAGGCAGGCGTCTGCCATGATGCCCATGAGTCCGACGTTGCCGCCGCCATAGACCAGTTCGATGCCGCGATGGGCGAGAAGCTGGCCGACGGCGTGGGCGGCGTGGGCGTAGGCGGGACTGCTTCCGGAACTGGAGCCGCAGAAGACGCAAAGTCGCTGGAACATTGGTGGATTATAAATCGCGGTGGCGTGGGGCGGCCTGGCGCAGCGCGGCGAGGGCGACCTTTCTTAGTCTGCCGTCTGGCTGCTTAGCCGGTTTACAGGCTCATCAGTTCGCGGAAGCGGGCGGCGCGGCGGCGCGACATTTCAACCTTGAGCTTGTCTTCCAGCGTGAGCAGCAGGCCTCCGCCGTCTGATGGCTGCACCGCAGTGATTGCCCGCAGGTTCACGATGTGGCGCCGGCTGGCGCGATAGAAGGACCTGGCATCCAACCGCTCCTCAATTGAGTTGAGCGTTCGCAACACCAGCGGGCGGTTCGACTGGAAGTAGAGGCGCGTGTAGTTGCCCTCGGACTCGAACAGGACCACCGTCTTCAAGGGAACAAACCAGCAGCGTTCACTGTCTTTCACAAAGATGTTCTCATCGCCCGCAATTGCCCCCGACTTCTCGCGCAACTCGCGCGTGGCGCGGGCCACTGCATCGGCCAGACGTTCGGGGACAACCGGCTTGAGCAGGTAATCGAGCGCGTTTACTTTGAACGCGAGCAGGGCGTGCTCGTCAAACGCAGTGGTAAAGATCACCAGCGGCACTTGCTCCAGGCGCTCCAGGAGATCGAAGCCGCTGCCGCCGGGCAATTGAATGTCAAGGAAGAGCAACTCCGGCCGCAGCCTTTCGGTCTCGCGCAGAGCCTCGTCGAAATCGCGAGCCTCGCCAGCAATCTCCACTTCCGGATGGGCGCGCAGCAAACGTCTCAGTTCGTTCCGTGCCAACCGCTCGTCGTCAACAATCAGTGCCCGCATTTGCGCCTTCCTTCTCCCTCCAATATGCCAGGGCGGTCACCGATCCCTTCGACTCGCTCAGCTTCAGGCGGGCGTCGTTTCCGAAAAGCAACTGCAGTCGCTTCCGCGCGTTCTCCAGGCCCACGCGGTTACCCGGCCGCGATGCTTCGATCTTCCCGGGGTTGCGCACCTCCACCTGGACGCTGGCACCATTGCATTTCACACGAATCAGAACCTCCCCCGGGTTGCTCTGCCTCTCCACGCCGTGCTTGATTGCATTTTCAACCAACAACTGAACCAGCATTGGAGGGACCGAGGCCTTGTGCACCGCGCCCTCGGTTTCCATGCGGACGCGCAGCCGCTCCTCGAAACGTATCGACTCCACGGCGAGGTACGCCGACACCGCCTCTAATTCCGATTGCAGTGAGATCGTTCTCACCTTGCCGGATTGCAGGGCATAGCGCAGCACCGAGGCCAGTTCGGTCACCATTTTCTCCGCCCGCGGCGGGTCCTCGTGAATCAGCGCGCGCAGGCTGTTCAGGCTGTTGAACAGAAAATGAGGGTTGATTTGCGCCTGCAGCGCGCGCAACTCGGCGCTCTTGGCGGCGATGTCCAGTTGAAGGTTTTGCAACTCGGCCCGCCGGGTGCGCCTCAGGTAGTGTACGGCTGCGTAGATTGCATGCCACAGCAGCAGGGTTACCACCCAGATTGCAACCGCTGCCGGAATCCACTGCCAGCCATGAAACGATCCTGGAACCCGCGCCACGGCATACGCAACGGTGACGCACAGCGTCTGCACCAGGGCCATTACAACGCTGGCCACGCATGCGATGAACCCGCTCCGCAAAGGAGCCATGTCAAGCCAGTGGTACCGATGCAGCAGCTTACGGTAAACATGTGTAATTGCAATGCCGGAGACTGCCGAGCTCAGGTACACCCCAACCACGCCGAACGCCAGCCGTGGGGAAAAGGCCGCGGCCAGAGCGAGGTTCGCAATCGCCTGCGAACCCCACCCTGCGATCTGGCACACCCAATATGCGCGGCTATCTTTCATGGGCTTGGATTATTGTCTCGCCGCGGGTGCCAGGAAGGAGTCAATTTTCGCCTGCATCCATTCCGGTTGGTCGTACATGATAAAGTGCCGCGCGGTCGGAGCCATTTCAATGCGCGCCCCTTTCAGGTTTTTATACTGCAACTGGAAGGTCCCCAGTATCTGCTCCTGGGTAGCGTATTTTTCGTAGGCAATCCACGTTCCGAGCACCAGGGTGGGCGCGGTGATTTTCGCCAGGTCGCCGCGCAGGTCCGTAGCCATCACATCATACATCGCATACGCCACCGCCTTCGCGTCCGACTTTTCGGCCCATCCATAGATGCGGTCTATGTCTGCCGGCCTGGTGACCATGGTCTCGATCGACGCCTTCTGATACTGCAACCGCTGCGCCTCAGGAACATTCAACATGCTGTCGCGCACCCGTGCCGCGCCCGCGGTTAGCTGCTCCTGGCTGATCGCCGGGTTCATGGTTGCGCCCAGCGCGGGCAGTGAATCCACAATGATGAGCCTTCCCGGCAGTTCAGGATGCTGGGTGGCGAGCCACAAGGCGATCAGTCCTCCCAGGCTGTGCCCGACGATCATTGGATGGTCGAGGTGCTTTTCGCCGATGTAGCTTACAAGTTGGTCGCGCACGCTGGCCAGGAAAGGCCCATCCATCGCCGGTTGTCCCGCGAACCCAGCCAAGGTCAGCACGTGGCACTGGTAATGATCCTTGTAATGAGCAACCGTGTCATCCCATACCGCTCCGTCCGAGCTCAACCCGGGAATCAGGATCATGGGAGCGCCCTGCCCCACCACTTTCACCGCAAAAGCGCGCGCCACACCCTTTGACTGCGCCTGCGCCACGCATCCCAACGCCGCCAGCATCAACACCAATATCAGTCTCTTCGCCATCTCTGTTCTCCTCAGGGGTAAGACTAGCAGGCACCGGGCGTCGCGCAGTCGCCGAATGGATGATCGGTCGCAGGCGAGGATGAACGGCGTGTTTTCCCCCGCAAAACCTATGCGCAGGAAGTACTCGCGGGCGTTGCAAGTCGCGCGAAGGATTAGAATTGCCGAAAAGAACTAAGGAGAATTCAATGAACCGAGGCGGGTTTTCATGGAACCGGCTGCTGGGAATTTCAGCGGCGAAATCGAGGCTCTCGCGGCAGATTGGGATTCCACTGACGAGGTCTGGAAGGCAGAGGAAGATGGGGGCGGCGATGGGATGCCTGTTGCCGGTGGTGGTGCTGCTGGCGCTGGGAGTGGCTGCGGCGGTGGCAGCAGCGCGGTAGTCAGGCGGCTACGTGGTTGGGCTTGAGGGAGAGTGGCTTGTGGAGGAAGCGGCTACGCTCCTCTTCAAAGGCCTCGATTTCTTCCTTGATACGGCGCTCGCTCCAGCGGAGGGCCGGGGCGATTCGCACGGCGGCCTGAGTGGTGGATTCCAGGTTCCAATTCTGATCTAAAGCCATGGGGACACGGCGGAGGAGGATATCCGCGAGGGTGACGGCGTGCTCGTAAGCGACGGCTTCGACGGCCTGGGCGACGAGCTGCGGCTGGTGGTCGAGGATGGGTTGGCGCATGACGGGGTCATGCATGGCGGTCTGAACGACGCACATGGCATGGCGTCCGTGCCAGCGGGCGATGGCTTCGGCAGATTCGATGGGGATTCCAGTGGATTGATTGACGGCGCGCGCCCAGTGCTGAAGTGTGCTCTCGGTTCCGCTCGCGTTTCCTACTGCGACCTGAGGGCTGGGGGGACGCGAGACATGGAGTCCCATGGTGAGGGCGGTGCGGCGAGCGAGGGCGGAGGCGGTGGCCAGGGAGCCTCCAAAGACGGAGAGCATGCCAAGCGCGCCTTCGTCAGCGTGATTGTGGAGGACGTGGCGGCAGGCAAGCAATTCAGAGTTTGGAAGATTGGACGCATGCCTGCGGTAGGGAATTGGACGGACACCGGAGTAGCTGAACGCGATGTCCGCGGTGGTGAGGCGGACCTTGGGGAAGAGAGCGGAGACAGCGTCGAGGAGGAAGCGAACCTCGGCGGGGCTGGGTGCGGCGAGCGAGGGATCGCCGGAGTAGCTGGACTCTGCGGCGCCTACCTGCAACATTCCGTTCCATGGGGCGATGAAGATGGAGTGGCCCCGTCGAGTGGCGGCGCGGATGCCGACGGTGGGCGCATTGGGCCAGGGGCGAAGCATGATGTGCGAGCCGCGAAGTCCGGAGACAAGACGGGCGCGGGCGGGAAGTCCGGTGGTGTCTCGCATGAGGTCAGCCCAGGGCCCGGTGGCGTTGATGACCCACTCGCTCTCGACGTAGGAGTCTTTTCCGGTGAAGCGGTCACGGAGCAGGACGCCGTGGACGCGTCCCTGGGCGGTACGGATGGCCAGGACGGAGGCGTGATTGCGGGCGATGGCTCCGGCGGCACAGGCTTCGACAAGCCAGTCGGCCACCAGGCGCTCGGGGAATTCGCACTGGGCGTCCAGAAATGGATAGAGCTGGCTGCGGTGATTGGGAGCGAGTTCCAAGCGCAGGAGATTGAGGGCCGTGGAGTCGCCGGGCGGGAAGCTCCCGAGGCGGCGGTAGAGCCAGAGCGCGGTACGAATCCCCAAGGAAGAGTAACGGGAGCGGGAGCCGGCGGCGAGAACGAACTCAAGAGGACGAACGAGGTGAGGCTGCTCGCGGAGAAGCGACTGACGGCCGCGAAGGCACTCGCGGAGGACCGCGAACTCACCCTGCTCAAGATGCTGGAGTCCTCCCATGACGATGCGGCTGGAGCGGCTGGTGGTGCCGGAGGCGAAGTCATCCCGCTCGACGAGGAGCACGGACTTTCCGGCATGCGCACACTGTCGCGCGAGCGCCACGCCATTGATTCCGCCGCCGAGGACGATCACTTCCACACGCTCCGGCAGCGGGCCACGTCCGAGAAAACTGCGCATACGAGCAGATTAGATGCGCGGGGGAGGAAGCGGGTCGGCCACAAGACGAGGAACTCCGGACGATTGGACGGTGGCGGGCTTGCCAGTTGGAGGGCGCGGCGTGGAAACTGGAGGCATGACAAACGGCCAGCGATTTGAACGAGCGGTAGAGATCATGCACCGGCTGCGCGCTCCGGGAGGATGCCCGTGGGATCGCGAACAGACCTTCGACAGCATTACGAAATACACGGTGGAAGAGACCTACGAGGTGCTGGAGGCAATTGAGAACCGGGATTGGAAAGAACTTCCGGGAGAGCTGGGCGACCTTCTGCTGCAGGTGCTGTTCTACGCGGAGATGGCTGAGGAGGAAGGACACTTTTCGATTGGCGAGGTGCTGGATACGCTGAGCGAGAAGCTGGTGCGGCGGCATCCGCATGTGTTTGGCGATGCGGAGGCGGAGACTCCGGCGGCGGTGCTGCGCAACTGGGAGGCGATCAAGGTACAGGAGCGGGCGCAGAAGGCGGGGGCGGCGGAGGAGAAGAAACCGCTGCTGGCTTCGGTCTCGACGGCGATGCCAGCACTGCTGGAGGGGTTGAAGCTCTCCAACAAGGCGGCACACGTGGGGTTCGACTGGCCTTCGATTGAAGGGCTGTTTGAGAAGCTGGAGGAAGAGGCAGAAGAGCTGAAGCGCGAGGTGGAGAAGATTCCTGCACCGGGTCCGCAGCCAGTGGGGCGGGGAGTGGCTGGAGCCAGGGGGAGTGCGGTTCCCGCAGAGTTGCAGGCGAGATTGCAGGACGAGGTGGGGGATCTGCTGTTTACGGTAGTGAACCTGGCGCGCTACCTGGAAGTGGATCCGGAGTTGGCGCTGCGGCAGACAAACAGGAAATTCCGAAGAAGGTTCGGGCGCGTGGAGGCAGGGCTGCGGGAAGAGGGCAAGGAGCTGGGAGAGACTTCGCTGGAAGAGATGGAGAGGCACTGGCAGGGGGCGAAGAACGAAGAGTAACGGCGCATGGCAGGGCAAAGGCTTGCTGGATGGGCTGCTGCGAGCAGGTTGAGGAGCACGCAGTTTGTTGCGACAGAGCCGAAACGAGTTTGAATAGTCCGGGTTTATATGCAACGGAGCAAGGTATAGGATCTTCGTTTATCGAGTTATTGCCTTCAAACGCAAGAGGAGAGAAACATGAGTTTATGGTCGCGGTACAGAGGTGCAATTGCGGTAGGAGTGCTGGCGCTGAGCGGATTGGCCCTGGCTCAAAATGAGCCGTTCAATGGAGACCAGCCGGGAAACGGCGGTCCCGCAGGCGATCCGCCGAGCCGCGTGGCACGGCTGCAATACATGGATGGTGACGTGTCACTACAGCCGGGCGGCGTGGACGACTGGGTTCCCGCGACCTTGAACCGTCCGCTGACGACGGCGGACCGGATCTGGACGGATCGCGATGCCCGCGCGGAACTGACCATGGCATCAGCGGCGCTGCGCATGGGTGCTGAGACAAGCGTTACGCTGACGAATCTGGACGACAACACGGCACAGATCGAACTGGACCAGGGCGTGCTGAATCTGTCGGTTCGTTTCCTGAATGCGGGCGAAATTGTGGAAGTGGACACGCCGAACTTTGCCTACACGATCAACAGGCCGGGCGAGTACCGCTTTGACGTGCTGCCGGATCAGGATGAGAGCTGGATCACGGTTTGGCACGGCGATGGCGAGGCTACCGGACAGGGCAACGCAGTGCGCGTGAGGAACAACCAGCAGTTCCGCTTCAGCGCGGGACAATCGCTGTCCCATACCTACTCGCGTGCTCCAGAGCGCGATGGATTTGACGACTGGTGCGCGGTGCGGGAGCGGCGAGAGACGACTTCGGCTTCCGCTAGCTATGTTGCGGCAGGAACTGTGGGGTACGAAGATCTGGACGACAATGGATACTGGGAACCGTCGCCGACCTATGGAACGGTTTGGTATCCGCGGGTTCACGCGGGCTGGGCTCCTTACAGAGAAGGACACTGGGCATGGGTGGAGCCGTGGGGCTGGACCTGGGTGGATGACGCGCCTTGGGGCTTTGCGCCGTTCCACTACGGACGATGGGTTTCGGTTGGCGACCGCTGGGGCTGGGTTCCGGGACCGGTGGGAGTTCGACCGGTGTACGCTCCCGCGCTGGTGGGCTGGGTTGGCGGCGCAGGCTTTGGAGTTTCGATCGGGATCGGCGGCGGCGTGGGCTGGTTCCCGCTGGGCTGGCACGATCCGTATCTTCCGGCATACCGGGTGAGTCCGCGGTATGCGCGAGAGGTGAATATCTCGAATTCTCGCGTGGTAAACGTGACGGTGGTGAACAACTACTACAGCACTACGAATGTGAACGTGCGGAATACAACGGTCAACAATATCCGGTACGAGAACACGACCGTGCGCGGCGCGGTGACGGGAGTTTCGCGGAATACGTTCCAGTCCGGGCAGCCAGTGGGACGGAATTCGGTGATTGTGCCTCCGGGAGCGGTGAACCAGAGGACACTGATGACGACTGCGACGGTTGCTCCGACGAAGGCGGCGGTGCTGGGTGGACGAACTCCGGCGGCGGCGCCGCAACATATGATTGCACCTCGCGAGGTGGTTTCCAGAGTGGCTCCGCCAGCGCGGCAGGCGAGCTTTGAACAGCAGCGTCCGCTGCTGGAGAAGAACAACGGGGTGCCGCTGAGTCCCGAGGTAAGGGCGAAGATCCCGGCGTCGAATCCCGCACCGGGAAACCGCGCTCCGGCGGGGAACCAGGTAGGCCAGAGACCATACATGCCGGGGCCGGGAGGAAACCCGACGGGCGGAAGAGTGCCGGCCGCGAATCCGCAGGGTGGACAGCAGCAGGGTGGAAATCAGCCCTTCGGACGCTCTCCGGCGGCGAATGTTCCGGGAGCACCGCAGCGCGGGACAACGACTCCGGGTGCGGGGACTCCGGGCGCAGGCAATGTGAACGGACAGCCGACGCCGGGACGGATGCCAACGGGCAGCACGCAGCCTCCGGAGAGCGCAACCACGCCGGGACATAATGTGCCACGGCCTCCGCAATCGGGAGGTACGAACACGACCAACGGCGGTCCGAATACGCCCTACGGTGGTGCGAACAATGGGCAGCGCACGCCGGGAACGATGAATCCGGCTCCACGGGGACCAGTGGTGGAGACTCCACGCGGAAACCAGGGCGGACAGAGCCCGGTGCCGCAGAGCCACATTACTCCGGCACAGCCGATTGCCCCGGTGGCACCGACGCACACGGCGCCGCCAGCACCGGCGCGCTCGATGCCTGAGTCAGCGCCGACACGCAATGTGCCCGCGCCGGCAGCACCGACGCGCTCGATGCCTGAGTCAGCGCCGACACGCAATGTGCCTGCGCCGCCCGCACCGGCGCGCTCGATGCCTGAATCAGCGCCGACACGCAATGTGCCTGCGCCGGCAGCACCGACGCGCTCGATGCCTGAGTCAGCGCCGACACACAATGCGCCTGCACCGGCGCCTCCGGCGCACAGTGCGACTCCGGCTCCGCCGCACAGTGCGACTCCGGCTCCGCCGGCGCAACACCACAATCCTCCTCCGGCGAAAGATAACAAAGACAGCAAGGAGAAGGACAAGAAGTAGGGAAGTTGGAAGTCAAGAGAAAGGGCGGGTCCGGAGACGGGCCCGCTTTTGTTTGCGCCTAATCCCAGCGGCGTGTCTTGGGCCAGATCTCGGTGGCATCGAAGCGGAGACCCTGGCAGTAGTAGATATCGAAGTGCTCCTCGGGACGGGAGAGCGGGTGGTTGGCCTGTCCGACGACACGGACGGAGTCGCACTCGCGGCGAAGGGTGAGGTCATCGTGCGAGCCGAGGTTGATGACATCGACGTGGTGATAGTCGTGGGCTCCCCAGAAGAAGTAGCTCTGATGTCCGCTGATGGCTTTGGGCAAGCCGTATTGCGGGCCGAAGAAATCAATGGCTGAGGCGACGCCGTAGTTGTCTCCATAGATGGCGGTGCGGCGCTTCTGCTCGGGGGTGAGGGTGTTGTAGAAGGCGGCGGCTTTCTGGACCATCTCAGGCCAGCCGAACATATCGGCGTAGAGCTGGGGGAGGGCGCTCTGCTTGTGATGCTCAAACTCGGGAAGCTTTAGATGAGTGAGCTGGGCGTAGAGCTGGAAGTCAGGCACGTCAAGGACGGGAATGAGGGCGGGGAGCATGAGGGCGGTGACGAGGATGGAGAGGATGGCGATTGCAGCGGGAATCCAGCGGAAGTTCGCGCGATCGGTCCACTGGACGAGGGCGACGGCTCCGGCAGCGAAGAGGAGGGGATAGACAGGCGCGAGGTAGTAGTTCTTGGCCTTCAGCAGCATGAGCGCGAGGTAGAAGAGGGCGAAGGCGATGCCGAGAGCACGGAAGCGGGGGCTGCGAAAGAGCCAGACGAGTCCGGCGATGGCGACGATCATGCAGAAGGGATTGACGATCTGCACCTGCTGGAGGAAGAAGCCGAGCGGGGGCAACGCGACGTCGCGACCGTTATGGCGGATGTTGTGCATGAGCTGGAGGAATGGATAATTGCGCTGCTGCTGCCACAGGAAATTGTTGAGAGTGATGAATACGGCGAGGAGAGTGCCGGTCCAGAACCATGAGTTGGCGAGCCACTTGCGCCAGGGGGTGAATAGGGTTCCGGCGAAAAGGGCGGCGAGAAAGAAGAGGACGCCGTACTTGTTGAGGACGGCCAGCCCGGCAACGGCCCCGAAGGCAAGCCAGAGCTGCGGATCGGAGGTGTTCTGAAGGCGGACGAGAAGCAGGACGAGGGTGAGCCAGAAGACGAAGTCAAAGACGTTCATGGTGAAGAGGTGAGCCATACCGAGAAGGACAGGCATGACGGCGGCGAAGAGGGCGGCGAGGATTTCCGCCTGGGAGGAGCCGCCGAACTCCCGGGCAAGGCGCGCGGTAAGCCAGACGGTGAGCGAGGCGGCGAGAGCGGGAAAAAAGCGCAGCGCGTAGAGCGACGTTCCGACGGTTTGACGGAGCAGCCAGGCAATCCACGCGATGAGGGGAGGCTGATCGACGTAGCCCCAGGCAGGATGCTCGGCACAGGCAAGGTAGTAGAGTTCGTCGCGGAAGTATCCGTAGCGGGGGGCGATCCACATGAGGAGCGCGAAAACGGCGGCGGAGATAAACCAGACGGCGGTCGGCGCCGGGAGGAAGGCCGAATCGTATTTGTGGGGGGCGCGAGTGGACATAAGGACCTTGCGATTCCTGACAGGGAATTCTTGCAGAAAGAGAGCGGATACGACAAGAGGGGGACGGGATGAGCGGCGGGTGGCGGGTCAGGGGCGGGGCGTGTTGCACTCGTCGAAGGTCATGTTGAGGGCGGGGCTTTGAGTGCGCGCCTTCCAGGCGAAGAAGAGTGCGGCGTAGGAGTCAGTGATGTAGTCGGATTGTGCGATGCCAAGCTGGGAGGCGATGCGGTCGATCCAAGCGGGCGCGCCTTCGATTTCGGCGAGGTCGCCGATGGGGGTGCGATCGATTACGACCTCGCCCTGGCCGTCGGTCCACTCAGCGCGGAACTTCTCATAACGGAACGAAGGACGATAGCCGAGGGCGGTGAGGATGGCGTGCATCTGGGGGCCGTCGGCGACGGCGGTTTCGTGCTCGGTGCGGGTTTTGTGGAGGGTGGTCGTACCTTTGGATTTGTGGGTGATACGCCAGCGGTCTCCGTATTGGCGGAGGCGGAGGACTTCACTGGCGCGGCGGAGATCGCCAGAGGGATTGTCATAGAGGGTGTTGGACTCAAAGGTGGAGGGGGTTTGCTCGTGGAATCCGGCAGAGCGCAGGGCGAGGACGAGGGCATCGAGGTCGCGGACAAGAAACTTGATTTCGACTTCGCTGTCTTGGTGTGCGGTCATGGGGAAGTCCAGTGTACTCGAATCGTCGAAACCTCAGCGTAGGATGCGGTCAGCGGTGACGGCGAAGAGGATGAGCATGGAGATGAATCCGTTGGTGGTGAAGAAAGCGGCGTTGAGGCGGCTGAGGTCGTTGGCCTTGACGAGAGTGTGCTCGTAGAGCAGAGCACAGCCAGTGATGGCGACTCCGGCGATTGCGAAATGGCCGAGGCCGAAGCTGAAGAGCATCCAGGCGAAGAAGGCGAAGGCGACGAGGTGGCAGAGGCGGGCGAGGCGAAGGGCTCCGGCGATGCCAAAGGCGCGGGGGACAGAGTAGAGTCCGGCGGCAACATCGTACTGATGATCCTGACAGCTGTAGAGAATGTCAAAGCCTCCGCCCCAGAACATGACGGCGGCGGTGACGATGAGGACGCGGGGATCAAGCGAGCCGCGGACGGCGACCCAGGCGGCGGCAGGAGCGATGCCCATGGCGAATCCGAGAAAGAGATGCGCCCAGCGGGTGAAGCGCTTGGTGTAGGAGTAAGCGCAGACGATGATGAGAGCCAGCGGCGAAAGGTAGAAGGCCAGCGGGTTGAGCATGTAGGCGGCGAAAAAGAGCAGCAGGGAGGCGGCGATGGTGAACCAGAGGACAAAGCCGCGCGAGAGCAATCCGGCGGGGATGGCGCGGACGGAGGTGCGGGGATTGAGGGCGTCGATGTCGGCATCGACGAGGCGGTTGAAGGCCATGGCGGCAGAGCGGGCGGCGACCATGGCAACACAGATCCAGCCAAGAGTGCGGAGGGGCGGGATTCCGTTGGCGGCGATGACGGCTCCGGTGAGTCCGAAGGGGAGCGTGAGGAACGAGTGCTCCCACTTGATCATCTCAAGGGTTACGCGAATATTACGGAAGAGAGACACGGGTTTATTGTATCCGGTGGCTGGAAAGTTATGCACCTGTGAGTTTTGGGGCGACATCTTAAAGGGATAAGGATGGAAATCATGAATAAGCGGCAACTCGGTCACTCTGGAATTGATGTGCCGGTACTGTGCTTTGGCGGAAACGTGTTTGGCTGGACGGCGGACGAGGGGCGCAGCTTTGAGCTGCTGGATGCGCTGCTGGAGAGCGGGCTGAACTTTGTGGACACGGCAGATGTGTACTCGGCGTGGGCTCCGGGAAACCATGGGGGCGAGTCGGAGACGATTCTGGGCAAGTGGTTTGCGGCGCGGGGAAACCGGAGCAAGGTGATCCTGGCGACGAAGGTGGGCTCGCCGATGGGCGAGGGGAAGAAGGGACTGGCGAAGAAATATATTCGGGCGGCGGTGGAGGATTCACTGAAGCGTTTGCAGACGGATTACATCGACCTGTACCAGTCGCACAGGGACGATGAGAGCACGCCGCAGGCGGAGACGCTGGAGGCGTATGCGGAGCTGATGAAGGAAGGAAAGGTGCGGGCGATTGGGGCTTCGAACTTTACGGCGGAGAGATTGACGTCGGCCCTGGAGGAGAGCCGCAAGCACAACCTGCCGAGGTATGAGACTCTGCAACCGGAGTACAACCTGTACGACCGAAGCGGATATGAGACGGTCCTGGAAGGCGTGTGCGTGAAGAACGGGCTGGGAGTGATTCCTTACTTCTCACTGGCGAGCGGATTTTTGAGCGGGAAGTATCACTCGGCAGAAGAGGCGGCGAAGGTGCCCAGGGCCGGGATGCTGAAGAAATATTTCAACGAGCGCGGGTTGCGGGTGCTGGCGGCGCTGGAGGAGTCGGCGCGGGAGCTGAATGCGACCCCGGCACAGGTGGCGCTGGCGTGGATGATGACACGGCCGGGGATTGTGGCTCCGATTGCGAGCGCGACGAAGGTGGAACAGTTGCGCGAGCTGGTGGTGGCGACGAGGCTGGAGCTCCCAGCGGAGGCGGTGGAGCGGCTGAACCAGGCAAGCGCGGAGACCGTGGCGGCGTAGAACAATAAGGGAGGCGGGACGGTTCGGTGGCGCGGGTTGCGATATCATGGAAGCATGCCGGACGTTCAGTTTCCCATCACGGCGGCGCGTCACGAGTTTTTTACGGATGATGCGCGGCTCAAGCGAATTCACGAGAAAGTAATTGCCGGAGAACGGCTCGACGAGAGCGACGGGCTGGCACTCTATCGCACGGCGGACATGCTGGCGCTGGGGTGGCTGGCGAACTACGTCCGCGAGCGGATGCATGGCAACGTGGCGTACTTCAACGTGAACCGCCACATTAACCATACAAACGTTTGCGTGGCGGCGTGCAGGCTATGCGCGTTTGGACGGAAGAAGGGCACCGAGGGCGCATACACGATGGCGCTCGAAGAGGTGTTCGAATCGTCGGCCTCGGGATATACGGAGGCGGTGACGGAGTTTCACATCGTTGGCGGGCTGCATCCGGATCTGCCGCTGCAATATTTTCTGGACATGCTGAGCGGGCTGAAGCAGCGGTTTCCGCAGGTGCACCTCAAGGGCTTCACGATGGTGGAGATTTCCTTCTTCGCCAAGCTGAACAAGATGACGATCCGCGAGGTTCTGCTGAAGCTGAAAGAGGCGGGGCTGGATTCGATGCCGGGCGGCGGGGCGGAGATTTTCTCCGAGCGCGTGCGGGCAATCATATGCGACCACAAGATCGACGGCAGCGAGTGGCTGGAGGTGGCGCGCGAGGCGCACCTGCTGGGGATCAAGTCCAACGCAACGATGCTGTACGGACACATTGAGGGCGACGAGGACCGGGTGGATCACCTGCTGAAGCTGAGAGCGCTGCAGGATGAGACCAAGGGATTCCAGACGTTCATCGGATTGTCGTTCCATCCGGATCATACGGTGCTGCAACACCTGCCGTGGACGACGGGAGTGCTGGACCTGAAACAGATTGCGGTGGCGCGGCTGATGCTGGATAATTTCCCGCACATCAAGGCGTACTGGCAGATGCTGACTCCGAAGATCGCGCAGATTGCGCTGCGCTTTGGGGCCGATGACATTGACGGCACGGTGGTGGAGGAGAAGATCTACCACGACGCCGGGGCGACAACTCCGCAGGGGTTGAGCCGCCAGGACCTGATCCGGTTGATTGAGGCTGCAGGGCGGGTTCCGGTGGAACGGGATACGCTGTACCGCGCGGTGACACGAACGGAGAACTCAGTGACCGTGGCAGTGTAAGAGGGAATTCGAGGGCCGCTGCCTTTCGAGGTGGCGGCCTTTTTGTTGCGGCGGAGTGGGTAGAAAATTCCCGGGGCGGTCCGGCGAATTACCTTAGACGTGCAACCACGATTATTTTGCTTGCCTCTTTTCACAGGAGTGATACATTCCACCAGTCCAGGACCGTACCTGCAATAAGGCATCGATCTAACGAGGCTAGCAGATGAACGTCCATTTTACGTACAAGCTGGATAAATCTCCTTCGACTGAGCAGTACCTCCAAACACAAATAGACAAACTGGGACCGAGGTTGCATGTATTCAACCCGGACATGGTCTCGCTGCGAGGGTTGTTTGAGGCGGCGCCGAAGTCAGGCTTTGTGGTGGCGCTGAATCTGCGGTTGCCTGCCGGACAGATGGCGGCGCGCGCGAGCGCAGAGACACTGCACGCTGCCATCCGGATTGCTTTCGATGACATGACGGAGCAGTTGCGCAAACACAAGGAGCACCTGCGCAGCCAATACCGCTTTCCGCGGGTGCGCGGGGTGGAGCGGCAGCGGGTGGAACCGACTGTTGAATTTGAGACTACGGTGGCCGTGGTGAAGCCGGAGAAGGTTTCCAGCACGGACGTGGCCGGATTTGTGAATGCCAACCTGGAGCGTCTTCGGCGTTACGTGGAGCGCGAACTGCGCTTCCGGCGTGACAGCGGACAGCGAAGGCTGGAGGAAATAAGCATTGAAGAGGTGATTGACGAGGCGATTGCCAACGCACTGGACGAGCACGGGCCGAGGCCGGAGAAGATCGCGCTGGAGCCATGGTTGTACAGGCTGTCGCGCTCGGCGATGGACAGGCTGGGGAACCAGCTCAACTCGGCGGCGCGTTCCGTGCGGTTGGATGATGAGGAGGCGCACTCGGAGGCTGACGTGGACCACGAGGAACTGCTGGAGTTCTACCATCCGGACGAGAGGGTGACGAATGAGAGCCTGATTGCGGACAGGCGAGGCAGCACTCCGGAGGACGATGCGTCCCGCGAAGAACTGATGGCGATGGTGGAGCGCGCTCTGCGGGGAGCGAATGTGCATCAGCGCGAAGCGTTTCTGCTGTTCACGCTCGAAGGCTTCCGGCTGGCGGAGATTGCCGCGATCACAGAGCGTACGACAGAGCAGGTGCAGGCCGACGTGAGCGCGGCGCGAGAACACCTGCGGCGTTCACTGGTGGCAGCCGGGGAGCGCAGACAAAAGCTGGTATCGAACCGAACCTCTTCTCATCCTCGAAGTGCGTGATTACTCACCTGTGAAGAATTGCCGTGGCTGCGCCCTTGCAGCCGCGGCGTTTTTGTTGAATCAGAGCAGCCGGGAAATGAGTTCGCGAGCCCTTGCGCCGAGAAGCTCGCGAAGGTGCTCCACGGCCTGGGCGCGAATCTGGGAGACGCGGGATTCGGTCTTGCCGATGGAGCGCGCGATGCGAGCCATGGTCCATTCCTTGAAATAGTAGAGGGTCAGGACATTGGCCTCCGGGGCGGGCAGGCGCGCAATGAACCTGCGGAGTTCCGCGCGAGATTCGTTTTGATGGCAGAGCGCGTCGGGGCGCTTCTCGGGGTCGTCGGCGACACTCTCCTGGATGCTGAGGTGTTCGCTATTCTCCTGCGGCTCAAACTCCACCTCCAGGCGATTCTGCATGGCGTGAGCGAACTCGTAAAAGGTGTCGAGGTCCATTCCCATGTGGTCGGCGACTTCGTCGCTGGAGGGGGTGCGTCCGAGCTTGGATTCGAGGGCGCGAGTTGCACTGTGGAGCTTTTGCTGGCGGGTGCGGAAGTATCGCGAGGCCCAGTCGAGTTCGCGCAGGCTGTCAAAAATAGCGCCGGTGATGCGAATGCGGGCGTACTGGCGAAAGGGAAGGGTGGCACCGGGAGTGAAGCGCCGGACGGCGTCGATCAGTCCGATGGAGCCAGCCTGGATGAGATCGTCGAGCTGCACGGTGGGAGGGAGGCGGCGAAGAATGGAGCGGGCGATCTGCCGGACGTCGGCGAGATGGGAGACGACGAGCTGCTCCTGTTCGCTGGCGGAGGGCTCCGGCATGGGTGGGGGGACCAGAAAGGGGCCGGGAGGGCATGGCAGATGAGCGCTGGTCATAGGCGATCCTCTGCGCGGTTGCGAGGCCGGACGGCGCGGAGGGAGAGCTGACCCGAAAGTACGCGCATGTTGACTCCTGCGGGGAACTCCGAACCAAGTTGATAGGGGAGACCCGTTATGTGAGGCTCATCGGCAAGGGAGAACAAAGGCTTGAGTGAAGCAAAGGTGGGCGCGAAAGCGTGCATCTCAGGATTCATGAGCTGGGGTGACTGGAAGTTGGAACTGACGGGGCGGGTGCTGGTGCTGGTGGCGCACGCCGACGACGAGTGCGTGGGCTTCGGTGCGCTGCTGACGCGCATGCGCGAGGCCTGCGTGGTGATTGCAACGGATGGCGCGCCGCGGGATGAGTATTTCTGGAGGCGGTTTGGCTCACGCGATGCGTACCGCAAACTGCGCGCCGAAGAGGGGAGGCGGGCGATGCAGAGAGCCGGAGTGCGCGAACCGGTGCTGCTGGCGGAAGCAGACGGGAGGTTGGAGGATCAACATCTGTTTCTCAATCTGGAAGCGGCGTACCGGCAACTGGAGGCGTTGACGGAGCGGGTAAGGCCGGAGGCGATTGCAACCCTGGCGTATGAGGGCGGGCATCCGGATCACGACAGTTGCAGCTTGCTGGGATGGCGGCTGGGAGAGCGGTTTGGAGTGCCGGTGTGGGAGGCTCCCCTATATTCGCGGGGAGGCGCGGGGGAGATGCGGCTGCAACGTTTCCTGTGCGAGACAGGCGAGGAGGTGGCGATCAAGGTGAGCGAGGCGGAGCTGGGACGGAAGCGGGCCATGTGCGCGGAGTATGCGTCGCAAGGAGATTTCCTGCAGACGTTTGATGCGCAATGTGAAGTGGTGCGGAGGCAGGTGAGGTATGAGTACGGAGAGGCTCCGCACGAGGGGAAGACGAATTACGAGCTATGGCAGTGGTGGATGAGCGCGCGCGAGGTGAGCGCGAAATTTGCGGAGTTTGTGAAGGCGGCGCGGTGAAGGGGCGCGTGCTGCTGGTGGCGTATCCACTGCTTCCGGTGAGTGGGAGGAGCGCGGGCGGAGCGGAGCAGATTCTGTGGACGCTGGAGCGGGAACTTGTGCGTCGCGGATGGGAGACAGCGGTGGTGGCGCGGGCGGGTTCGCAGGTGAGCGGCGAACTGCTGGAGGTGGGAGCAAAACAATGCAAGAAGGAGATGGGGCCTGGGCATCCTGAGGAGAGTTTTGGGGAGCAGGTGCGGGAGCTTGCGGAGCGGGTGGAAGAGGCCTGCGCGAGGGGGCGCTATGATCTTGTGCTGGACCACAGCGGGCATTATTTTCGCGATGCGGGAAGAGTGAAAGAGAGAGTGCTGGCAACGCTGCATCTGCCAAGAACGCTGTATCCAGCAGAAGCGTTTGAGGGGCTGGGGAAAAATGTTCACTTCAATTTTGTGAGCGAGTCGCAGAGATTGGCATTTGGCGATGTAATGCAGACGGCGGGCGTGATTCGCAATGGCATTGATGCGGCGCGTTTTGCGATGAACGGGCGGCGGGGCGAGTACGTGCTGTGGCTGGGACGAGTGTGTCCGGAGAAGGCTCCGCACCTTGCGGTTGCGGCAGCCAAGCTGGCTGGGGTGCCGATCGTGCTGGCCGGGCAGGTGTATCCGTTCCGCTGGCACGAGGAGTATTGGGAGCGCGAGTTGCGTCCGCTGGTGGATGGCGACCGGGTGCGCTGGGTTGCGGTGCCGCCGTTTGCGGAGAAGGCGCGATTGCTGCGGGAGGCTCGTGCGCTGCTGGTGACTTCGCAGGTGGAGGAGACGACATCACTGGTGGCGCTGGAGGCGATGGCGAGCGGGACTCCGGTGATTGCGTTTGCAGTTGGCGCATTGAGGGAAGTGGTGACGGGAAAGACCGGATTGCTGGTGCAGACGGTGGAGGAAATGGCTGCGGCTATCAGCCTGGTGAGCGCGATCCGCCCGCAGGATTGCCGCGAGCGCGTGGAGCAGGATTACTCAGTGAAGGGTATGGTGGATGGATACGAGAAACTGATTGGCGAACTGGTCGGATAGAAAGGCTCGAGATGAAAGTGATTGTGCTTGGTGCGACAGGAATGGTGGGCGCGGGTGTGCTGCGCGAATGCCTGCTGGATGCGGGGGTGGAGCAGGTGCTGACCCTGGGGCGGCGCGCCACCGGAGTGCAGAACGTAAAGCTGCGCGAGATTGTGCACGATGACCTGATGAACCTGACGGCGATTGAGGATGAGCTGCGTGGATACGATGCGTGCTTCTACTGCCTGGGCGTTTCGTCGGTTGGAATGAAGGAAGCGGAGTACCGCAGGATCAGCTACGGGATGACGCTTGCCGTGGCAGAGACGCTGGTGCGGGTGAATCCGGCGATGACGTTTGTCTATGTGACGGGCGCAGGGTGCGACAGCAGCGAGCAAGGGCGGGTGATGTGGGCGCGGGTGAAGGGCGCAACGGAGAACGCGCTTTTGCGCATGCCGTTCAAGGGAGCCTACATGTTCCGGCCCGCGGCAATCCAGCCGCTGCATGGAATACGGTCAAAGACGCGGTGGTACCAACTGTTCTATGACGTGGCGGGTCCGCTGTTAACACTGGGACGGCGATGGTTCCCGCAATATGTGACGACAACGGAGCAGGTGGGGAAAGCGATGCTGGCGGTGGCCCGGCGCGCCGGCGGCCGTGGAGTGCTGGAGTGCGCGGATATCAACGCGATTTGAGAACGCGCTGGATGTGCGGATATGGCCGTTGAAGATTCAGGGCGTGCTGTCGAGTAAAGCGGCGAGCCCCTTCATGTCCTTGATGACGATCTGCCGCGAATCCACTTCTACCAGGCCCTCTGCCTGAAGGCGAGTGAGGTTGCGGGAGATCAGTTCCCGGACGGTCCCAAGCTGATTGGCGAGTTCCTGGTGACTTCCGGGCAGGAGGAATTCGACGCCGCGGGCGGTTTTGGTGCCGCTACTCTGGGCGATGCGGATGAGGGTGGATACCAACCGCTGCCGGATTGTGGTGAACGACAGTTCCTCGATAATTCCGACGAGGCGCCGGAGACGGGCACCGACCACGGCAAGCATCTTGAGGGCAACCTCGGGATGTTCGATGCAATAGGCGCGAATATCGCGACGAGAGATGAAGGCAACCTCCGTCTCTTCGATCGCGATGGCAGAGGCGGGAAAAGAACCTCCATCAAACACAGGCAGTTCGGCGATGGATTCGCCAGGACCGTTTACGGCGAGCACCTGCACTCTTCCGCCGACGGAGGTTTTGAAGATTCGTACGCTGCCGCGAGAGACGATGTTGAGGCCACTACAGGGCTCGCCCTCAGAGAACAAAAGTTCACCGGGACGGTACAGCCTGCGAACGATGCGCTCCGCAAGGGCCTGCAACTCAGCGGGAGAGAGGCTGGACAGCAGGGCGGTACGCTGAAGGACGGTCACCAGATGGACTGACTGCTCACTCACGCGACAAATTATAGCAGTGTGCCGCGGGGCGGCACCTGTGGCGGGCGATACAAGCGAAGGAAGCACCGGAGGGGTCGCAGCCCCAACAGCCTTAAGCGACCGACAGCTGCTTGATGGCGGAAATAAACCAGGCCAGGGCCGGCTCAATTCCAGCGCGCTCACGGCTGAACACCAGTCCCATTTCAAAGGAAGGCCGGTTGGGGATCGGCAATTCGTGGGTGGTGAATCCGGCGATGCGTTCATAGCGCTTGGCGAGCAGGGATGGCACCAGCATGACGAGATCGCTGTGCGCGACGATGAACCCAGCGGCGCCGAAGTGGGGAATGACCATCCCGACATTGCTTTCATCGAGGCCGTAAGGCTTCAGGGTCGTGTGCGCGGCTGTGTTTTCACTCCTGCTGGAAACCACGAGAAGGTGACGCAACTGGGCAAACCCTTCCAGCGTAAGGCCGTCGCGAAGCAATGGGTGATCAATCCTTGCGGCCAGGGTGATGTGGTCCTGGAAGAGGGCAACGGTTGCCAGGCGCTTAGGAAGCCGCTCACTGATGGGCGCGACGGCGATGTCGTATTCCCGTTCATCCAGATCCGAGACGATGTTGTCAAGACAGAGGTTTCGCATGACCACGTGAATATTGGGCGCGTTCTGCTGCAGAAATGGAATCAGCGCAGGTATGAGTTCAAGGCTGGAGTAGTCGGTAGTTCCGAGGACGATGCAGTCGGTTGCGACCCGCGGGTCAAAGGGTGAGTCGGGATGGAGTATCCGGCGCACGCTCTGGAGTGCCTCGGAGAGGGGATCCACCAGGGCCAAAGCTCGCGGAGTAGGCAGCACCCCCACGGTGGTGCGAATAAATAACGGATCGTTGAAAACTTCGCGCAGATGCTTCAAGGCATGGCTGACGGCAGACTGTGTCAAGCGGAGGCGGGTTGCAGCGCGACCGACGTGGCGTTCGGCGAGAAGCGCCTCTAGAACCACCAATAAATTCAGGTTTACTTGGGATAATGCATGCGATTCATTGATTGGATGCAAGGTATTCATTTGTCTTAATCCGGGGCGCGAGACATTATACCTCGACTTAAACAAAGCCTTGAGCAGCAGCTGGGATGGCGCGGGATTTCCCCCAATGCGTACTGGCAGGGACTTGCTGTACAGCGACTGGCTGATGGTTTGCGGAGGATACCGGCATGCCTCGCGAGCCTGGGAGCCAGGGGACACAAAGGTAGTGGCTCTGATAAGAAGCGCAATAAACGCTAAATATTTCAGGTGAAACGCAATGAGCAACGAGATCTCTGCAACAGCAGTGGCGCCGAGCGGCGCGACATCGGCTCAGGACAAACAGAGCGGCACCCAACGGATCATCAACGTTCAGGATTTCATCAATTCGCACAATATTTCAGGCACGCAGATGCTGATTGTGGCTGTCTGCTTCCTGACGATCTGCCTTGATGGCTACAGCGCACAGTCGCTGGGGTTCATCGCGCCCGCAATCAGGGCGGACTGGAAACTTGCACCGAGCGCAATGGCGCCGATCTTTTCGACCATCCTGGTCGGCCTGATGATCGGTTCCTTCATCTTTGGCCCAATGGCAGACAAGTTTGGGCGCAAGGTCATCATTATGACGTCGGTGTTTGCATTTGGCCTGTTCAGCTTGGCAACGGCGTTTACGCAGAACGTTCACCAGATGATGGGAGTTCTGTTCTTCACCGGAATGGGCCTGGGCGGAGCGATGCCGAACCTGGTCACGATCACCTCTGAATTCTGCCCGCAACGCAAGCGTTCGTTCCTGACTACGCTGATGTTCTGCGGCTTCACGGTTGGCGGCGCGGGCGGCGGCATCCTTGCGGCGAGAATGGTGGGAATCTGGGGCTGGCGCTCTGTCTTTGTTCTGGGCGGCTGCGCACCGATCCTGATTACGGTTCTTCTGTACTTCCTCCTGCCGGAGTCGATTCGCTACCTGGTAGTGAATGGCAAGAGCCAGGAGAAGATTGCGCGCAACTTGCAGAAGATTGCTCCGGGCGAGGACATCACGAATGCGAAGTTCGTGCTTGCCGAGCAGAAGCTGACGGGTTTCCCGGTGAAAGGTCTCTTTGCAAAGGGGCTTGCCAGCGGAACCATGTGCCTGTGGGTCGCGTTCTTCATCAACATTATGGTGGTCTATTTCTTCACGTTGTGGCTGCCAACGATTGTCCACGCCATTGGCATGTCGCTTACCAAAGCGTCCGTGATTGCGTCGGTCTATCTGCTGGGCGGCACCCTGGGCGGCATCTCGATCGGGCTGCTGATGGACAAGTTCAATCCGTATAAGGTCCTGATCTCAACGATGATCATGGGCGGTTGCGCGATCTTCCTGATTGGCCATGTGACCTCCACGCTTTGGCTCACCGTTGTCTGCATTCTGATTGCGGGCATGGGCACAAGCGGAAGCCAGGTTGGATTGAACGCACTGACCGCGGCCTTCTACCCGACGATGAACCGCTCCACGGGTGTGAGCTGGGGACTGGGCGTGGGTCGTTGCGGATCGGTTGTTGCTGCGATGATTGGCGGCTTGCTGCTGGCCTGGAAATGGCCGCTGTCCAAGGTGTATCTGACGTTTGCGATTCCGATGTTAATTGCCGCGGCAGCCATCCTTGGAGCGAGCATGACCGGACGGGCGCAGATTGCCTTCAGCGAATGGAGAGCTGCTGCTGCCGCTGCCAGGAAGTAGAACTCAGAGTGTTGCAATAGCGAGGAGTAAAAGAATGAAGTTCGAACATCTGTTTTCACCGATTACGATGCGTGGAGTGAAGTTTTCAAACCGGGTGCAGCGCACTTCGATGGCTTCTGGATTAGCCACGGAAGATGGCAATGTAACCGAAGCTCTTACCGAACGCTACATCCGCGAAGCAAAGGGCGGCGTCGGCGCGCTAGTGGTCGAAGCAGCGGTGGTAATTCCGTCGAAGAGTCCGTACAACATTCGCCTGTCGAGCGATGAATATGTTCCCGGCCTCAAGGCCATGGTCAATGCGATCCGGGCGGCAAGCCCAGAAACAAAAATCGGATTGCAGATCATGCAGTTCCTGAAACTGTCGCGCTCGGGATGGCGGCAGCGGGTTGAGGACTTCAAGCCGGAAGAGATTCCGCAGATTGTAGCCAACCATGCAGCTGCGGCCAGACGCGCCGTTGAGGCTGGGTTCGACTTCATTGAAATTCACTGTGCCCACGCATATTGCCTGGCGTCCTTCCTGTCCAGGGCCAACAAGCGCACTGATCAGTATGGCGGCAACCTGACCAACAGGATGCGGCTGCCAGTGGAAGTGTTTGAAGCCTGCCGGAAAGAGGTTGGCGAGAACTTTCCACTGGGAGTGCGGATCAACGGCGAAGACTTCCATCTGAACGGGAACACGCTTGTCCAGAGCTCGAAGATTGCGATCAAGTTTGCCCAACTCGGCGCAGACTATGTGAGCGTATCGGCGGGAAGCAGCTTTGAAGATGCCGTTACCCCAGCAGAAGGTCATCCGCCCGATCCGATGTCCGGTTATAGCGGTCATCGCATGAGCCCTGGCTTCTGGTGGCCGGATGGAACACACGTGTTTCTGTCAGAAGGCATTCGTGAGGCGGTCCGCGAGGCCGGCTACGAGACTCCGATCATCATTGCCGGAAAGATCCGGGAGCCTGCACACGCTGAGAAGATTCTTGCGCAGGGTAAGGCTGACGTGATTGGGCTGTGCCGCGCCCTGCTGGCGGACCCGGACTGGTGCGTGAAGGCCAAGGAAGACCGGACGAAGGACATTGTGCGCTGCGCAGCATGCAACTGGTGCTTCGACGCGGACGCCCGGTATGAAAAGGTGAACTGCGTTCGCTGGCCGGAAGGGCTGCTCTCCTGCCCAGAGAATTTCGGACCGGCACAGGCACGTCCAGGGGCAATTGACAAGAAGCTCCTTTAACGAAACATCGGCTGCATTTGGGTCGCGTGACTAAAGCTCGTATTACGGGACAAGGTGCCATGATCGAATTTCCTACGTTCAAACCAGAGCTGGTTGATAAGTACGTTCGGATGGGCTGGTGGCCATCCACAAATATTTCTGCTGTTTTTGACAGGTCGAGCGAATACTTTCCCAACAAAATCGTCCTCATAGATGACCAGACAACAATGACGTACCGGGAACTTCGCGGCAAGGTTGATAACCTTGCCGCGGGCCTGTTGCGGATCGGCGTCAAGAAGGGTGACTGCGTGCTCCTGCAGTTGCCCAACTGGGCGGAGTTTGTATATGCGCTGCTTGCTATTTACAAGGTTGGCGGCGTGATGGTGCTCCTGAACATCGGACACAAGAAGCTTGAAGTTGCACATCTGGGCAACGTGCACGAAGCAGTGGCATATATCGGACCGGCGACCTACCGCAAAGATGATCTGTCTCCGCTGCTGCAAGAAGTTGTGTCGATGTGTCCGACACTGAAGAACATTATTTCGGTGAGGGCAGACGGGAAGACCCCGGGATTCACAGACAGGCTTGAGGATCTGATGAGCACGCCTCTTTCTGCGCAGGATTTGGAAGAGCTTGAGCGCAGACGTCCAGTCACAACCGATGTGTGCCACGTGGCTCCGTCGGGTGGAACCACCGGGTTGCCGAAGGGTGCACCGCGCACGCACGGGCAATATCTGTGCAATGTGGAGACGCACCAGCGCGACTGGGAGATGACGACCAAGGATGTCTGTTTGATCGTTGTTCCGGTTGGGCACAATCTTGCACTGCTGAACGTTGTAGGCACGTTCGTCTTTAACTACACGCTGGTGCTGCTGGATTCCACGCGTCCCGAAGATATTGCCCGCCGCATTCAGGAGGTCAAGGCGACGTATATGCCTGCCGTCCCGAGTCTGTGGCGGAAGATCATCGAGGCGTCGGAGGTATCGAACTTCGATATTTCGTCGTTGACCAAGGTAATGGCGGGCGGTGAGCCGAGCCTTCCGGAACTGATCCGGCAGGTGAAGCAGAAGATTCCACGCGCCACCTACATCAACGAGTTTGGCATGGTGGAAGGCCTTCTGTGCCGCAGCAAACTGAACGATGAAATCGACACAATCTGCGAGAGCGTTGGCATGCCGTGTTGTCCTTGGGATGAAGTCAAGATCGTCAATCCAGAATCCGGCGTGGAAGTTGCAGCGGGAGTGGATGGCGAGCTTTGCATTCGCGGGGCATGTATCTTCCCGGGATATGTAAAGAGCCCTGAAGTGAACGCGAGACAGTTCACGGAAGACGGTTTCTTCAGAACAGGCGACCAGGCGCGACTTCTTCCTGGTGGCCGGGTGAAGATCACAGGCAGAATCAAGGACATGATCATCCGCGGTGGTGAGAACATCACACCCTCGGTGGTAGAAGACTTGATTTGCCAGGCACCCGGCATTCTTGACGCGGCAGTGGTCGGCATTCCAGACAGGATTCTGGGCGAGAGAGTTTGCGCCTACATCCGGCTGGTTCCGAACATGAAGGTGGATGACAAGGGAATCAGGGCGTTCATGGAACAGAAGGGCGCGTCGAAGATCTGGATCCCGGAGAGGTTTGTCTTCATGGACAGCTTCCCGCTTACCGCAGCTGGCAAAGTTGATAAGAAGGCGCTCCGTGCCGACATCCTGAACAGGGTTGAGGCTGAAGCGCTGGAGGCAAAGGCTGCAACCGTTTAAGTCTCATAGCAGATGCAAGTAAGCTGGAGGCAAGTTTGGGTGCAGGTTTGAAAAGTAATCAGCAATGGCAGGACCAGCGCGGCTCGCGAATCGCTTGCAAGATTCGCGGGTTGCTGCTGGTTCTGCCAGATTTTTCAGAGTATTTGGAGAACGAACTATGAATCCGCTTCGCAGGCCTTTGGAAGGTATAAAAGTACTTTCCTTTGAAATTCAAGTGGCTGGACCGTACTGCACGATGATGCTGGCCGACCAAGGTGCTGACGTCATCAAGGTCGAGCGCCCAGAAGGTGGCGATACAGCCCGTGGCGGTGCGCCGAAGATCAAGAACGACAAAGGCGAAACTCAAAGCGGATATTTTCTTCGCTTCAATCGCAACAAGCGCAGTGTCACGCTGAACCTGAAGGACGAGAGTGGACGCAAGGTCTTCCGCGAACTCGCGACGCAGAGTGACGTGGTGGTGGAGAACTTCCGCCCCGGCGTGCTGGACAGCATGGGGCTTGGATACAAGGATCTTTGCAAAGAGAACCCAGGCCTGATCTATGCCTGCATCTCCGGCTTTGGGAGCATGGAAGGCTACCTGGGGCCATACAGCAAGCGTCCGGCCTACGACATTATTTCGCAGGCGATGGGCGGGCTGATGAACACCTGCGGCAGCGCCGACGGCCCGCCGACTTGGCTGGGAGTGGCCCTGGGCGATATCGTTTCCGGCATGAACGCCGCCAACGCGATTCTGCTGGCACTCTACCAACGCAAGCAGACGGGGCTGGGGCAGTTCATCGACGTCTCGATGTATGACACGATCATCGCGCTGGCGGAACGTTCGATCACTGCATACTCATTAACTAAGCATGTGCTCCAGCGCGGACGCGAGCCGTACATGGCACCGTGGGGACCGTTCGCGTGCAAGGATGGCTATGTGGGTATCATTGTGGCCACCGAAGGCGACTGGGCAAAGTTCTGCCAGGCAATCGAGCGTCCTGACCTGGTTGGGCACGAGGGAGCAACATCGGGTCCGGAGAGGGCCACGAACATGACCGGTTGGCTCGGCGAAGTGATCCGCAACTGGTTCAGTAAATACACGAAGGCGGAGGCAGTGAACAAATTGCTGGCCGCTGGATTGCCTGTCGGCCCGGTGCAGACGGCAGAGGAAATCTACAACGATCCTCACGTGGCCGCACGCAAACTCTTGATCGACGTGCCAGATCCAATTCTGGGCAGTGTGAAGCTGATCGGCCCCGTGGCAAAGATGTCAGGCGCCGGAGAACCGCTCGCCCGCCCTGCTCCTGCACTGGGACAGCATAATGCCGAGGTGTTAAACGAATGGCTTGGCTACAGTGAGGAACAGATCGGTAAGTTGAAGACCGACGGAATCCTGTAGCGCCAGCGAGTCGGTGCGTGACAACAAGGATGAGGGCTGACCAAGCCCCTAACTCAGAGTTCTGATTTGGAGACAAGAGATGATGCAAGAAGAAGTAGTTGTAATCAGCGCAGTGCGGAGCCCATTCGGTAAATTTGCCGGTGCTCTCAAGGACTTTACGCATCCCAAACTCGGCGGCATTGTTTTCTCCGAGGCGATTCGTCGCGCCGGAATCACACCGGCAGACGTTGAAGAAGTGGCCACCGGCGTGAACCTGCCGGGCGGAGACCGTTCGATTGCGCGCCAGGTATTGATCGAGGCAGGCATTCCCCCATCCAGTGTTGCCTACACCATGGACCGTGCCTGCTGCTCGTCCATGGTGGCGGTCAACATGGCCTGCCGTGGTCTTCGCCTGGGTGAAACCGGCGTTGCCCTGGCGGGTGGCGTGGAGAACATGAGCCGCGTGCCGTACTTCCTCTATGACCTGCGCTGGGGTGCAAGGCTTGGCGATGTCCGGCTGAAGGATCAGCTTGTGATCGCCTGTCCCATGACCGGCAAGCCCCGCGCCGTGCAGGCTGGAGAAGAAGCCGTGGATTTCGGTATTACCCGCGAACAGCAGGACCGTTGGGCGATTCGCAGCCAGCAGTACTTCGCCAAGGCGAAAGCAGAAGGAAAATTTGACGACGAGCTGATGCCCATCGAAGTTCCGCAGGGCAAGGGCAAGAAGATCACGGTGGTGGACGACGAGTCGCCCCGTCCTGACATTGAATACGCGAAGATTGCAAAGCTGCCGACCGTGTATGACAGCCCGACGGTGACCGCTGCCAACGCACCTGGCCTGAGCACGGGCGCATCGGCCCTGTGCCTGATGACCAGAACCGAAGCGACTCGTCGCGGAAAAGAGCCGCTGGCGACTTTGATGGGATGGGCGATGGCCTCCGGCCATCCTGACCGCATCGCATCGATTCCGGCGGAAGCGATTCGCCTGGCGTTGAACAAGGTAAAGATGACAATTGATGATGTGGACCTGATCGAAATCAATGAGGCGTTTGCCGCCGTTCCGCTGCTCTCCTCCTATATTCTGGCGGGCAAGGACCAGCAGCGTGCCGAGAAGATTCGCGAGAAGGTCAACGTCAACGGCGGCGCGATTGCGCTGGGCCACCCAACGGGTGCGACCGGCGGGCGTCTGGTCATGACCCTCATGTATGAACTTCGCCGCCGTTACAAACTGGCTGGCGGATCGCGTCCGTTCTATGGCGTGGTTGGAATTTGCGGCGGAGTCGGTGAAGCCGAATCTGTTGTGGTAAAGGTCGGATAACAGAACCATGAGCGCAGAAGCTACTGACAAGCAAAAGACTGTTGCCAGTCCGCAGGCGGAGTGGGAAGAGAACATTCTCGCTCCGCAACTGGCGGCTGACCCTGAACGGCGAGCTGAGTTCAAGACGATCTCAGGTCTTCCGCTCGAGCGCGTTTATACCGAAGCAGATTGGCCGAAAGGCGCTCCTCTTGCAGAGAAGATCGGCTATCCCGGAGCGTATCCGTTCACGCGCGGCGTTTCACCGACCATGTACCGCAGCCAGTTCTGGGTAATGGGAATGTACTCCGGCTTCGGCTCTGCGGAAGAGGCGAATGAGCGCTATCGCATGTTGCTGGAGCGCGGACAGACGGGTTTTTCCATCGCGCTGGATCTGCCCACGCAGTGCGGCTATGACGCCGATCATCCTTTCGCCGTTGGCGAGGTGGGTGTCACCGGAGTTCATATCGGCTCGCTGGCCGACATGGAACGCCTGTTCAAGGACATTCCGCTGGAGAAGGTGCGCCAGATCCGGACCACTGCCAATGCGATTGGTCCGATCACGCTGGCGATGTACATTGCCTGCTTTGAAAAACAGGGAGTGAACATCAAGAACACGCGCATGTTCCTTCAGAATGACATTCTGAAAGAGTATGTCGCACGCGGGGCGTACATCTTTGGACCGGAAGCTGGAGTGAAGCTCTCGGCGGACGTGATGGAGTACTGCGCCAAGGAATTGCCGGGATGGACCTCCCTTGCGATGAGCGGCTACCACATACGCGACAGCGGCAGCACGGCGGCGCAGGAACTGGCATTTACATTTGCCGACGGACTGGCCTATGTGGATGAATGCCTGCGCCGCGGTCTGGATATTGATTCGTTCGCGCCGCAGATCTGGACCTTCCTCTCGGTGGGTATCGACCTGCCGGAAGAGGTGGCGAAGTTCCGCGCAGGACGGCGCATCTGGGCCAGGCTGATGAAAGAGCGCTATGGAGCCAAGAACCCTGACTCCATGAAGCTCAAGATTTTTGCCTACACGCTCGGCGGCAATTTGATTGCGCAACAGCCATTGAACAATATTGCGCGCGTGGCAATTGAGACGCTGGCGGCCGCATTGGGAGGCGTGCAGACGGTTGCTACCTCCTCTTACGACGAAGCGTTCGCGATTCCCACGGAAGAAGCGGCTACCATCGCTTTGCGCACCCAGCAGATTGTGGCGAATGAAGCCGGCGTCACCGGTTCGGTCGATCTTCTGGGCGGTTCCTACGCCATTGAGGCGCTGACCGATGTGCTGGAACAGAAGGTGCTCGAGTACCTGGACAAGATCGAGTCATTGGGCGGCGCGGTGCGCTGCATCGAGAACGGCTATTACCAGCGGGAACTCGGTGAGGCTTCTTATCGCTATCAACGGCAGATTGAGACCAAGGACCGCATCCTGGTTGGGCTCAATGCCTTCCAGAGCGAAAAGGTTGGGGAGATTCCAGTCACGCGGACAAATCCTGAATCCGAACTCCGGCAGCTTGCTCACCTGAAGGAACTTCGTGCGACGCGCGACTCCGCGATGGTGAAGAAGACACTGGCCGGTCTGATTATTGCAGCACGGGCTAACCAGAACCTGGTTCTGCCCCTGGTGGATGCGGTCAAGGCATATGCGACCCTCGGCGAGATCTGTGATGCTCTTCGCGGGGTATATGGAACCTACAAGCCAAGCCAGGTGATTTAACCGGTCACCGGGCGAAGTGTGCACAACGAAGCTGGGGATGATGTCCGGCTTCTCAATCCAACGGGTAACGCAGCTGCTGACCGGAGCGTTGACCGTTTTGCATGAGGTACCGAGGTTCGTAATGGACTATTCCTGTTTTAAAGACATCAAGTTTGAAATCAGCGACGACGGCGTCCTCCTGATGACACTGAATCGGCCTGACAAACTCAACGCCGCCGATGCTGCGATGCACCAGGCATTCTCTGAAGTGTGGGCGATGATTGACCGCGATCCGGCAGTGCGCGTGGTTGTGATTACCGGCGCCGGACGCGCATTTTCGGCTGGCGGCGACTTGGATCGTGTTCTGCATGCACACGGCAACTATGAGGAAATCGTAGCCATTATCGATGAGACGCGGGACATTGTGTACAACCTCCTGCGCTGCTCCAAGCCCATCATTGCTGCGGTGAATGGCGTGGCTGTTGGAGCTGGGGTTGTGGTTGCGCTGCTCTCTGATATCAGCATCATGGCGGAGAATGCAAAGCTGGGCGATGGGCACATTCGCATGGGCGTTGCCGCCGGAGACCACGCAGCCATGCTATGGCCGCTGCTGTGCGGCATGGCAAAGACCAAGTATTACCTGATGACCGGCGAGATGTTGACCGGCAGAGAGGCTGAGCGTATCGGCCTGATCAGCCTGGCCGTGCCGGACGACCAGGTGCTGGTGAAGGCCATGGATGTGGCCACGAAGCTGGCGAACGGCCCGCGTGACGCAGTGAAGTTTACCAAGCGCGTGCTGAACCAGTGGCTGCTCAAGGAGAGTGCCGTGTTCGATCACTCCGCGGTTCTGGAGATGATGGGATTCTTCTCTGATGACCTGATCGCGGGCATTGACGGGATTCGGAATAAGCGTCCAGCCAAGTTTCCCTCGAATGAAAGACAGCAGGCGAAGGTAACCGCCGAGAGCAAGTAAGCCACAACTCGCCCTGATGAGACGAGTCGCAGGCCTGCGTGTTCTTTAAACTCGATTGTTTTGCGGAACCGCCTCCTCTCGTATGTCCGCGCAGTGCGCCTCCACTGTGCAGGCATGCGGGAAGAGGTGGAATTCGTGGAGGCATTTCGTCATGGATGCAACCGCTGTTGGCGCCGCCGAAAGCGGCGCGAACGAAGATGCCCGTCGTCGTAACCTCTCTCGCCTGTTAAAACCCAAATCGATCGCCGTAGTGGGAGCTTCGTCGGACCTGACGAAAGCCGGATCACGCATTTTGAAAGCGTTGGCTGCCTTCCCCGGGCGGGTCTTTGCGGTTCATCCCAGTGAGAAGCGGGTCCAGGGCATTGACTGTTTTCCAAGCATTGCAGCGCTGCCGGAGGTTGTGGACCTCGCGGTGATGGCAATCCCCGCGCGATACAGCGTGGCAGTGGCTCAGGAAGCTGCGGTACTTGGTGTGGGCGGACTGTTGACGATCTCCAGCGGTTTCGCCGAGGCGAGTGCCAATGGAGCATCGATGCAGGGGCTGCTGGCTGATATCTGCCGGCGGTCGAGCCTGCGACTGCTTGGCCCGAATACCGCCGGATTTTTAGATCCGCAGGGCAATTGTTTCCCGACATTTATGCGCAGAGCCGAGCAGATGCGCAAAGGGCGAATAGGGATCGTCTCACAATCGGGAGGAGTGAACGGCAGCCTCTGTTTCATGATTGACCGCATGGGGGAAGGTATTTCCATGGCGGTAGGACTGGGAAATGCCCTCGATGTTGGCTCTGCCGATGTCCTTCCGTTTTTGGCGGACGATCCAAATACGGCGGTAATTGTTGTGGCGCTGGAGGGTGTTCCGCAAGGGCGCAAGCTGTTTGATGCCATGCGCGCAGTTACGCCGCGAAAGCCAGTGATCGTCCTGGCGGCGGGACGTGCTGACGTCCGCGAGTTTGCAATGTCTCATACCGGCAACCTGATGGGGTCGCACCAGCGCACTGTGGCCGCTCTGGCTCAGGCAGGCGCGGTGGTGGTGGATTCCATCGAATCCGCAGCACAGGCCGCCTGTATCCTCTCCTGTGTGCGTCTAGGTCCGAGGGAGAATCCAACCGTGGCCCTGGTGACAGGACAGGCCGGCCCCGGGATGCTCATCATGAGTGAGCTGAAGAGTGCCGGGATCGCGATGCCGGTACTGGAGGAGGACACAATCCGGCGCGTGCGGTCGCTGTTGCCGCCGCTCACTTTTGTTAATAATCCGGTGGATACCGGATTGCCGCTGCCCGCCTTTCCGGAGATTGTTGGCACGGTGTGTACAGATCCGAAAATAGACATGGTGCTGGCATTCTCGCTTGCGGAGACCGTCGTGATCGAATCGGCGTCGGCACTGGTCTCGGTCAATAGAAATTCCGGGAAGCCGCTCATTCTTGGGATACTGGGTGCGTCCGATGATATCTGCGATATGGTCGGCATCTTGCATGAAGGCGGAGTGCCGCTGGTTCCTGGTCCGGCAGCGTTGGCCCTTGCGGGAGTTGTGCTGGCGGCGGATTCCAAAGCTAGCTGGAGAGTGAGCCAGGCGAAGGATCCGTGCCCGCCTCGCCAGCAACCGAGGATCGTGGGCGATTGCGATGAATACCGCGCCAAGTCGATCCTGGAGCAGTATGGAATACAAAGCCCCCGGCGAGTGCTTTGCCATTCACGTATCGAGGCCCTTGGCGCTTTTGGCCAGATGCAAAAGCCCGTGGTCGTTAAGATTGCCGCGGCGGACATCGCGCACAAGACTGATGTTGGTGGAGTGCATCTGAACATTCGCAATGAGCAGGAGTTGGATGCGGCGCTGGATGCGATCGCCCGCATCCCTTCCAGGAGCCCCGGCAAAGTGCTGGTGGAGGAGATGGCTCCAGCGGGTGTAGAGCTGATTGTTGGCGGGATGCAGGATTCCTCCTGGGGGCCAGTGGTAATGATCGGGTTGGGTGGAGTGCTGGCAGAAGCGCTGGAAGATACCGCAGTCCGGCTGGCGCCTTTGCAGAAGATGGATGTGGAAGAGATGCTGAACGGGCTGCGGGGGCGCAAGCTTCTTGATGGCTTCCGGAATCTTCCTGCTTGCGATCGCGCTGCTATTGCGAGCGTTGCAATGTCGCTGGGCCGGTTGCTGATGGAACATCCCGAAGTGCTTGAGGTGGAGATCAATCCTCTACGCGTGTATGCTACCGGCGCGGTGGCTCTTGACGCTGTGCTTCGCCTGCAAGCCGACTGACAGAAAGCACAAAACTTTGCCCGGTTGTATTGTCTGCAACCAGACGATACAACCGGGCATTTCATTGCTGTTCCGGGAATCCGAATTAGAAGTAGAGCAGCATGTCCATCTGGAATGCTACCTGGTGGTTTTCGGTGCCCTTCGTTACGCCATTCACCTTTGTGTTCTGCAATCCAAAGGCATTCAATCCATGATTGTTGGTCTGGAAGTCATAGCGCATTTCCGGCCGCAGCGTGACCCACTTTGCGAAATCATAGTGAGGTCCAACGGTGATGGAGTTGAAATTGCTCTTGACGCTGCTTACCGGGACGATGGCATAACCGTTCGGATTGCGGAAGTGCTCAATACGCGCACCGTAGGAGAGGGTTTTGGAGGCCTGATAAACCAGTTGGCCGTATTCACCCTGATAGAACGCTCCGTTGAAATGAGTGTTGTTGAGCAGATAGATGGTTCCAGCGTTCTTGTCGCCTTCCATCTTTCCGTAATACACGTCGAGAGCAGCGCGCCATTTTCCAAAGGTCTGCGTCCCGTTGATCGAGTGATGCTGACGCATCAGGCAATTGGGCGATGCCACGCGATAGGTGGGGAGATACTTTGCTCTTTCGGCGCCGGGCTGAACTTCTCCGCAGCCGACCATGGATTCATAGTCCAGACGGCTCGTCATGTTGGGCGAGCGATAGCGCAGGGACTGTTGGTAGTTCGGACGCCCGTTTGGCGACTTGACCGTCATCCATCCGGTGTTGATCCCGAACTCTGCGGAAACGTAACCGTACTTTTCGCTACGCATGACGTTCCATGCCGACAACATTCCCAAGGTGTCCACAGGACTGGATGGAACTGCGTAGGCGCGCGAGTAGAAGTAGTCTGGACCGGGGCGATAGGACGGGGGAATTTCGTATCCGATCGAGGGGGCGAAGCGACCGATGATGATATCAACGCCCTTGAGGAAGGGCATGTAGATTTCGAATTCTTCATGCTGCATGGCGAAGAACGACTGCCGGTTCTGGGCTGCCAGTGCTGAATTGCCAGCGCCCGGCTGATTGATGCCCCAGTTCATTTCCCAGCCGTACATTCTTGCGGCCTGCATGTTGCGCCCGTAGGTCCACTCGGTGAACCAGCCCCATGACCACTTGGTCGGGACAGCGCCCCGATAGGGGCCGCCACGCGGGCTGATGTCGGTCGTTACGTCCTTGTGTGTGAGCAGCGAAAGCGTGTTGAAGTTGAAGCCCTGATCCGGAACTCCAGCAACGGGATAATTGCTGGTGCCCACGGCGCGGCCAGCGGGATCGGAAGCGGTATTGATCGCGACTCCAAGCTGCAGCATGTTCTCAACGTAGATTCCGCGCTTTGCAAGTCCGTCGCCGAAAATTCCCTGGAACAGGGTTCCCCCGGTAGCCGGTCCAGCTCCAGGCATGCAGCAGGTGCCCACGTGGGGCAACTGTGTTCCGGTGGCCTTGGCTACTGTGGGCTTGGCAGCAACTGCGGCTGCGGCTTCAGGCGGATTCGGTGTCCCAGCAGGGCTGGAAGAATCAGTGTTGTCGCCGGCGAGCGCGACGGTCGCAAGAGTACCAATCAACAATATGAGTGAGAGAACCTTCCTCATGTGCGCACACCTCCCAGTGTGACGATCAATTTCCCTAATCTTTAACTGCACTCCAGTACTTCAAGCCCCAGGTGGTACACCGCAAATCTCCAGCTAAGGGTTCTTCAACTCAGTGTCAGCTCTTGTTGTCCGCTGCCACGGAGTCTTCCGTACCTGTTCTCTGCCCATCGCCGGACGGAGTGTGCTCAATCAATGAAACGATGAATGCTGTGCACCTTGATGAAGTCGTTCAAAATGCGCCATCGACCATATGGATCGACAAGCGCCCATCCCTTGGCGAGCGATGCCTGAAGTTTGGGGGCTTCAAGACCTTGTTCCGAGTCGCGAATAAAGGCAAATGAATACCTTGCATCCGGTCAATGAATAGCATTCACCTGCCTCTTTGTGGGCTGGTTTACGCGGAAACTTCGGACGAGACGCCCGTCCATGGAATACTAGGGCAGAGCTATTTGCACTTCTTGAGTGAAGTCGGCGTACAGTGCCGCACGATGAAGCACTCGCGCACAGTGGCTCTCAATCTTGTGCAGGGTTCGAGGAGAAGTTGATGATTAAGGGGCCGTTTATAAACAGCGCCGCCATTCTGGTCGGAGGGCTCTCCGGCGCCGCTCTCGGCGATAAAGTTCCGGAGCGCCTGCGGGCGGCCCTCACACTCACGTTCGGGCTTTGCTCCATTGGCCTCGGAGTTGTGCTGATTGGTCAGGTCAAGCATTTACAGGCAATGGTTCTGTCCGTGATCCTGGGTGAGTTAACCGGCGAACTGATTTACCTGGAGAGCGGGATCAGCAAGCTGAGCGACATGGCGCGGCTCTACGCCGAGCGGTTCATGCCAAGGATGGATGCAGAGGCCGGGCTCTCAGAGGAAAAGTACCTCCAGTCCTTTGTCGCGATTGTCGTGCTGTTCTGTGCGAGCGGCATGGGAATCTTCGGGGCGCTGAAGGAAGGCTTCAGCGGAGACGACTCTATTCTGGTGACCAAGGCAGTACTGGATCTGTTTACTGCGGGCATTTTTGCCACGACCCTTGGCTATGCAGTGGCGGCGATTGCGCTGCCGCAACTCCTGGTGCAGGCGGCACTCGCATATGGCGCGGTATTCATCATGCCGCTCACCACTCCTGCACTGATCGCCGATTTCTCGTCGGTTGGCGGACTCCTCCTGATGGCCACTGGTTTTCGCGTGTGCGGAATCAAAGCCTTCCCAGTTGCGAATATGCTGCCGGCGCTCGCGCTGGCAATGCCGGTGTCGTACCTATGGACGCGCCTCTTCTGATACGGTGGCCACTGCGGCAGCAGCTTTGTAGATACCTTGGTACAGGATGATTCTACGAGCTGAACAAACTCGGCGGCATCGCTTGAGTCTTGCGCTCGAGCCGCAGGCGCCGATGTTCGAACTCGAGCTTGCTTGCGCGGTATTGGCTGGCGTTGATCATTGCTGACTGGCGGGCGCAACGCAGCTGCGCGAGCGCCGAACGGGTAATCGCCAGGGCAAGGTGTGCATTGCGGGCTTCGTGTTCGTAATAGATTGCCAGTTGCTCATAGGCTTCGTATCCTTCGCGGGAATTCCCGAGCAGGCTCTCCCAGAGTTCGCAAGCGCGATCAAAATCTCGATCGCGCTTCGCGAGTTGCGCCAGGGCAGCGCGCGCAGCGCGATCTGTCTCCACCGGAAGCGAAGCGCCGATTGACTGCTCGTACGTTGTTCGTGCGCGTTCCGCCTGGCCGCGCCGCTCGCAGATGCGCGACAGTCCGTAAAGTTCAAGCCCATCTTCCAGTGGCTTTTCCTGGTCGCCGAAAATCGACAGGATGCGGCCCGCGAGTCCGGCGAGACCTCGCAGGTCCATCTGATTGTGCATAAAAACGGGAACCAGCGGCTCGGCATCTCCTCCGCGAACGAATTCAAGATAGATCCTGGGGATATCGCCGGAACTCATGTCTTCCCCGCGATCCCACCCCAGAACATGACGCTCAAGGTGCGACAGCTTCACTGATCCAAGCCGCGGACGCCAGAGGTTCCTTGCCGGGTGAAGGAAATCCAGGTGAGCGCGCAGCGGCGGCGTCGCAATGTCACGCACCATGCGGAAGCGGGTCTCAAGCAGCGGCCAGTCAAACGACTTGCCATTGAAGGTTACGAGTACCGGGCGCTCTCTCAACCGCTCCGCGACAGCGGCGAGCATGGAACGCTCCTCGCTGAATTCGCGCATGAACAGCTGCTCGATCTTGAGTCTGCTGCCTTCCCACCACGAGAGGCCGATCAGGAATGGATACGTCCCTGTGCCACCGGAGAGCCCTGTCGTCTCTGTATCCAGGAAAAGCCATTGCGATGAATCGGCGACTTCCTCTGGAGCATTCGGCATCAGCAGATGGAGTGCATCGGAATCAGCGATGCACGGGGCCTGTTCGCAGTGAATCGAAAGCAGTGACAGGTGCTCGCCATGAGGAGTGCGCGAAACGGTTGCGCCCAGCAACGTTGCGAGTCTCTCAGCCCCCGTCTCGCCGGCAGTGCGACTGGGCGCCTCACACTGGCTTTCGATTGTGCCGGCAGTCATCTTCGTTTGCGCCACACTGGCCGGGCGCTGCAACGCCTTCAATCGCGCAAACCGATCCGCCACATGGTTCACTGGATTGCTGCTCATTGTCGATCCACGGATAGTTCCATGGAACAGAGCTGCGCAAGGATCGCCAGCGCGACTTCCTTCGCCCGCTCGCTCTTTTCCCCTGCTGGCCCAACGCACGAAGGGCATCCGTTCTCGCAGGGACAGGCCTCGATCAACTCCTGAGTTTGAACCAGGAGCTCGCCATAAGCCTGGTAGAGAGGCTCGCTGAACCCGATCCCGCCGGGATAGGCGTCATAGACATACAGGTTCGGCTCAAAGAACTCCTTCTCAATGCCAGAGGAGGAGAACTCCTGCCACTCCACCTCAGAACCTGTGCCCGCCATCCGCTCGCCGACTGCCGTGCCAAGGTCAGCGCGGTCGCACATCAACAGCAGCGTTGCCATGGATGCCAATGCATGGAGCAGGCCAAAGATGCCGCTCTGCCGATCCGATAGCGGGAAGGGAAGACTCTGCAGCAGCACATGGTTGAGCGTCACCCAGAAGGAAGTTGTGTGCATTTCATTCTCGGGCAGCTCAAGCTTGCCTGCGCCAATATTTTCATTGGTGAAGAACTTGATCTTCTTGAACCCCACAACCTGGGAGCGCACGAGCACGTCTCCATGCGCGTGCGCGGACGGGCCTGGGCAGGCGAGTTCTTCGGCGATCTCAAGAACGCGCACCTGCGTGTAACGAATGGCGTCAGTGTAATAATCCACGTTCACGCGCTTGACGTAAGCTTTGCGGTGATCGAACTCCAGGCGCTCAACGTGGTACTGCTGCCCCTGGTGAATGTAGATGGCCTTTTCATGCACGGTCGTCAGCGCGGAGGTGAAATCCACTTCTCCGATGACCTCCGGCTTCCCAGCATCGCCGCCGGTGATGTCGATGATGATGAAATTGTCAGACGTCACCGAGCGCAAGCTGATTGTGTCAGCAGGGTAGCTCTCCTGCACCCAGTGCCAGTTGTTTCCGCTCTGATGAAGGAACCCTGCCTCGGCAAGCCGTTCGCAAAGATCGGGCAGATCCACGCCTCCGAATTTCTCATCCGGCGACAGCGGCAACTCAAACGCGGCACACTTCAGGTGGTTCACCAGAATCTCCAGATTGTCGGGCTGGATGTGTCCGTGCTCTGGCGAACTGCCAAAGAAGTAGTCGGGATGCTGCACGATGAACTGATCGAGGGGAGCGGATGAGGCGACGAAGATCGCGCACGACGAGCCAGTGCGGCGCCCCGCTCGTCCGGCCCTCTGCCAGGTTGAAGCAATGGATCCCGCATAGCCAGCCATTACGCACGCGTCGAGCGACCCGATGTCAATTCCCAACTCCAGCGCACTGGTTGTGACCACACCGCGAATGCGCCCTTCCCGTAAGCCATGCTCGATGTCACGTCGTTCCCGCGGCAAATAACCTCCGCGATAGCCGCGGACTGGCTCTGCCTGTCCTGGCTTGGGCTGATTCCTCTGTTGCAGGTAGGTGAGGATCACCTCGGTCTGGAGTCGGCTATTGGCAAACACGATGGTCTGGAGTTTGCGCGCCAGTAGCTCGTTGGTCATTCGGGTTGCTTCTTTTACGTAACTCCGTCGAATCCCAAGGTTGCGGTCAATCATCGGCGGATTGTAGAAAACGAAAAGCTTCTCCCCTGAGGGAGCGCCGTTTTCCTCGACAACTTCGATTTCCTGCTCAATCAGCTGCGAGGCCAACTCACCCGGATTTGCAATGGTTGCCGTGCAGCAGATGAACTGAGGGTCAGAGCCGTAGAAGCGGGCGATGCGCTGGAGCCGGCGCAGCACGTTGGCAAGATGGCTGCCGAACACTCCACGGTAAGTGTGTAGCTCATCAATGACGATGTAGCGCAGGTTCTCAAACAATCGCATCCACTTGGTGTGGTGCGGAAGTATGCCGGCGTGCAGCATGTCCGGGTTTGTCAAGACGATGTGCCCACGCTCGCGGATCGCCTTGCGCGCGTCGCTCGGCGTGTCGCCATCGTAGGTGAACACACCAAAGCGGTCATCAAGCCGGGTACCCAGATCATGCAGTTCCGCCAGTTGATCCTGGGCGAGGGCTTTGGTGGGAAACAGATACAGGGCTCGGGTATCCGGATTCTCCAGCACCTCGTTCAAGACCGGGAGGTTGTAGCAGAGTGTCTTGCCCGAAGCCGTTGGCGTAACCACGACCACGTTCTTGCCAAGGTGTACAAGTTCGGCGGTGATGGCCTGGTGAGAGTAAAGCTGCGAAATGCCCTTCGCCGAATATGCTTCACGCAGATCGGAGCGCGTCCACTCCGGCATCGGACGGAATGTCGCCTCGCGAGCGGGAATCTGGCGCACGCAGGTCAGCACGTCCTCTGCCTGGTTGCGGGCAGCCAGCGTTCCGAGAATCTGCCGAATGACATCGAGGGTTGTGCTGGCCCGTGGTGCCAGGGCTTTGCGGGAAAGCGCCATGCAAGCTGCTCCGTGGTGGATTCGCCTTTTATTCGCTTAGCCTAGCACCTGCCAGCATGCCACGCAATATCCTGAGGTGTTGTAGAGTCTGGCTCCGGCGCGCGAGGGTTTTGTCGGAGGGGCCTAGCAGTTTTGATACTTCCAATTGCGCTGCTTGCCCTGTGCAATCCACTCCACGGCGGTTGCGATACGCTTGTCCCGAGTCTCCGCGCGCTTAGCTTCTTGAATCCATTCCACATATTCGCGTCTGCAACTTGGGCTGAACGCGGCGAAGGCTGCGGCGGCTTTCTTATTCTTCTTCAGGGCCGCGGCCAGTTCCGATGGCAGTTCGGGGACCGGCTTGGGCACCTTGGCAACTTTGCGCCGTGCTGCGATTGGACTTGTGTGCTGCCCGGTCGCAACGAATCCCGCTGATTGCCTGATCCAATCCAGCATCAACTTGTCTGGAGGGAGAGCCTGGAGGACTGCGATGCGTCCCAATGACCCCATTGCGTCGCCGCGTAAAGCCTGGGCATCGCGCAGAACCAGACCGATCTCCTCTCCCCAAAAGCCGAAGCTGCAATGCTGCTTGAATGCTGACATGTTGCAGAGGATCGCGCCGCGGTATGCAAAGAAAGGTCGGCTCCACTTGATGACTTCCTGGATTTCGGGACAGGCGCTATGCACCAGTTTTCGCAGGTGAGTCAGGATGGGCCTGGCGAAGGGCTGTGCTCTCTCGATGTATGCATCCACTTCGGGGTCCAGTTGCTGCTGTTCCATCGAACTTGCTCCTCTGCAAGATCAGACAGTGTACAACGTCTGCCCGAGAGCCCCCGGTGCCAAGGTGCAGGTTGCAGGACGGAGGAGCGGGACAGGCCGTTCCTCCGTTCAGGGAATCAGCATCAAGAATCAGCATGGATATACCGGCCAAGACAAGCTGGAAGATGGTTGCGTCCGACGATCGAGCCGGCGCCCGGCGCGACTTGGTCGCAGGCCTTGAGGTGGATGGCGTTCCCTTTCTATCAGCGAGTCTGATCCGAGTTGGAAAGCTTGAAGTCTCTTGGCCAATAGTGAGTCAGCCGCTCTTCCAGTTCAGACTAATCAGCAATAGCATTGGAAATGGAGAATAACCTGTCGAACGATCAACATATGACCCCAAAGCCCGGACGTGAGACCGAACCCGACATGAGATCGCAAGCATCTCCGTGGTCCCGTGTACAGTCACTCCTCCAATATCGCGAGGAGCAGGTCTTTCTCGTTCTGTCGCTGGTGATTGGAGCTCTCGCCGGACTCACCGTTGTTGCGTTCATTGTGTTGACTGAGCGTCTGGGAATGCGGCTGTATCCGGTTGGCAGTCCTGCCTGGAGGCGCATTGCAATGCCTGTAGGCGGTTCCCTCGTCATGGGTTACCTGCTATATCGCTACTTCCCGGATGCCCGAGGCAGTGGCGTGCCGCAGACCAAAGCTGCTCTCTATGCACGCGATGGAAACATCTCACTGCGCACAATCTTAGGTAAGTTCGGCTGTACGGCAGCTACCCTTGCAAGCGGGATTCCGCTAGGGCGCGAGGGACCGTCGGTCCAGGTAGGAGCCGGCATCGCCTCAGTTCTCGGCCGCTGGCTCGGTTTGCGTCCGGAAAAGGTAAAGGCACTTATCCCTGTGGGGGCGGCTGCAGCCATCGCAGCGGCGTTCAACACTCCGATGGCGGCTGTGCTGTTTGCGTTAGAAGAAGTGGTCGGAGACCTTCACGCCCCTGTTCTTGGATCTGTAGTGCTGGCCTCCGCTACTTCCTGGGCGGTACTGCGCCTACTCCTCGGCAACAACCCGTTGTTTCATGTGCCGCAGTACGAACTGGTGCATCCTCTGGAGTTTGGCATTTACGCAGTACTGGGCGTCGCGGGCGGCTTTCTGTCGGTAGCGTTTACCCGGCTCCTGTTGGGGATGCGCAAACGCTTCCTGCTGCTGCCCAGAAGCACGCGCTGGTGGCATCCCGTCGTCGGTGGCCTGATGGTCGGTCTGATGGGTTGGTGCGTTCCTCAAGTTCTGGGCGTGGGATACAGCTATGTCGGGCTTGCTCTTGACGGAACGATGGCATTGAAGCTGATGGTCCTGTTAATCGTTCTTAAGCTGTTTGCGATCACTACGAGCTACGCGTCCGGCAACGCTGGCGGGATATTCGGGCCGAGCCTCTTTCTAGGCGCTATGTTGGGAGGTGCTATCGGTACTGTGGCCCATCAATGGTTGCCAACCTACACTGCGGCTCCGGGGGCGTACGCACTGGTCGGCATGGGTGCGCTATTCGCCGGAATTGTTCGCGCGCCCATGACTTCCGTTTTGATGATTTTTGAAATGACACGCGATTACACAGTCATTGTTCCATTGATGATCGCCAATCTAGCCAGCCTTTTCATCTCCACGCGGTTCCAGAAGGAACCGATCTATGAGGCACTTGCGCACCAAGACGGTATTCACCTTCCGAGCCATAAAACGCGGGAAGAACTCGGACGCCGCACAGTGAAGCAGATCATGCGGAGCGCTCCTGAGACTTTACCGTCCCAATTGAGCGTTCAGTACGCGTCGGAGCGGATGCGAGCAAGCAAACTCCACTCCTGGATTGTGGAAGACGAGGGGAGCATTGTTGGTGTTTTGAACAAAGCCAGCCTGGAACGCGCGCTTTCTGAAGGAAAGGCAGAAGAGAAACTGATGAATCTCTTCGACTCGCTTGAGTTCCCCCATGTGCATCCAGACCATCCTCTGCATCTGGCGTTGGAGCGCATGAGCAAATCCCATCTGGATATCTTGCCTGTTGTAAACCGGGCTGACATCCACCGACTTGAGGGAGCCGTGACTTTGCGAGATGTGTTGGCCTCCTATGGAGTGGACTCCACAGGTTCAGCGTAGACTCCGAGTCAATCGCTGGCGTCAAGATCACGTTTTTTCCGGGCAGTCGCGGCCTTGCAGCAGGGTGATATCGATGGTAGTTTCAACAGGAATTCAGGTTGAAGCCAAAACTGGAAGATATTGCTGATTAATTGAAGGATTTGGTGGACCTGGTCGGGATCGAACCGACGACCTCTTCCATGCCATGGAAGCGCGCTCCCAGCTGCGCCACAGGCCCACTCTGGTTGGGGACGCAATCACTTGCGACTCCTTCATTCTCACTTAGTGTGGGCTGTTAAGTCAAATTGCCTTGATCCCCGCATGTTTGCTGGGTGGGAAGCGGTTTTCCTCGATGGGGACAATTGCGGCATCCACTGCCGCAGCATTTTGCGCGTTGCAGAAGCCAGGCGAAGTGAAGATCATGCGGCCACTTTCCTCAAGCGTGTAATCGCGTCCTTCCATCAATTCGGCAGGCGCGGCTTCCTTCACGCGCGAATCTCGACCACGGTGCCGTCGGGCACGGCGCGGTAGATCTCCTCGATCTCATCATTGGTGACGGCGATGCATCCGGCTGTCCAGCCCCGTGAGGTGTGGCCGTGTCCAACCCAGCCCCAGCCATTCGGAAGACCGTGGATCATGATGTCTCCGCCTGGAGAGACGCCGAGCTTCGCGGCGCGTGCGCGATCTTCAGCGTTGGGGTACGAGACGCGAAGCGAGAGATGGTACGCGCTCCTTGGATTGCGGCCGCTGATGGAGTAGATGCCTTCCGGCGTGCGGCCATCGCCTTCGCGTTCCTTGGGACCGACGGCGTTTGGGCCGAGTGCGACCTTATAGGTCTTCAGAATTCTTCCTTGCGACAGGAGTTGGAGTTCGCGGCGCTGCTTGAAAATCACGAGGCGATCAACATGCGTGAGCGGTGGCGATGGAGATTGCGCCGCGTGCGGCGATGCGAGCGCGCCCAGCAGCACAGGAAGGGTGAGGAACTGCCATCGAGTGCGCATGCAATGAGCTTACACCGCAGCTTCACGTTCGTCTCCGGTGATGGCGAGAGCAGGAGAGTTGAGGTCGGGGAGATAGACTCCGGCGCGGAAGGTGACGGAGCGCGAGCCGATGGCAGAGACTCGCTCGCCGGGAACGAGAATGCCGACGAGGTTCAAGGGGTCGGCGGCGGAGATGGTGACATGCTCTTCGGAGGCAGGTAAATTGCGGGTGTGACGCAGACTCTCAACGGCGAGGGGAATGGCAAACTGTTCGCCGACGAAGCCGGAGACGAAGCGGCCTCCGCGAATTTCTCCGCGATCTTCGAGGCGGCGGAAGGCGAGCTGCAACTCGCGCCAGCGCGGGAGATTGGACTCGCGGACGACGAGTTCGCGGAAGACGATGCCATATCGGCGGAGCAGCATCCAGCAGGTGGCTTCGATGCGGGCATCGGCGGAGGGCGCGGATTCAGAGGACGAAATGGCAGGGAGGGCGGCGTCGTTGACGGCGGCGGGAGATGCGTTGTCGTTGATGTCCCACAGAAGAGACCAGCGGCCCGCGGTGTTTCGCGGACGCCTGGTGCGAGAAGAAATTGCGGCGGGGCGCGATTTGGAGATGAGGCCGCGGAGGTTGTCGAAGCCATCGGCGGTGACGCATCCGGCGGCAACGAGCTCCCATAATCCGCGCTCAACTTCAAGGCGGTCGAGGGCGCTGATGCGGAGGAGATCGGCGAAGAAGAGTGCTCCGCGAAGGCGCAGGGTGTCGAGGACGAGTTGCGCGGAAGGGCTTAAACAGGGCTCGGAAACGCTGTGCGCGCGGGGCTGCATCCACGCGCACTCTTCGCGGAGGAAGAAGGTGATGGGGGCGACGGCGGTGGGAACGATGCGGCGGGCGCGCGTGGGCAGCGCGTCATCGAGGGTGGCGGGATGGGGCGAGAGGCGGCCCCATCCGGCGATGCCCATGAGGCAGAGACGGTCGAGTGCGGCGGGGTCGTAGTCGGTGATGCGGCGGGCGAGGACGTGGCGCTCCCAGGCGCTGGCGGGGATTTCAAAGCCCTGGAGTTGGCGCAAGGCTTCAAGCAGGCCGTGCTCTCCGCGCAGGGCGGTGGCGGGGGTGAGGTGGTGCCAGCGGAGGAGCCAGTGCATAAATTGTGCGGCGGTTACGGGCTCAATCTGGCGGCGGAGGGTGGCAACGGTGAGGCGGTGGATGCGGGCGAGGAGTCGGCGGTCACACCACTCCAGTGCTCCGGAGGCGCTGCGGAAGCGGCCCCGGAGGATGGCACCGGTGCTTTCAAGGCGCAAAAGGGCGGCATCGATGGTGGCGAGCGAGGGGTGGGAAGGATTGGCGTCCTGGGTAATCGTTGGAAAGGCTGCGTTGACGATTGGGGCAATGGTTGAGGCAGGTCTGGAAGGACTGGCTTCCGGGTAAGAGAAAAACAGGGAGATGAGTTCCTGGGAAGTCAATGGTCCGAGGTGCTGCATCCAGCCGAGGAGGGCGCGGTCGAGGGTGGCTTCCGGAGTGGATTCCGGTGTGGCGAGGTCGGGCGGGGCGGGGGAGAAGGAAACATCGATATATATCGATGTGAAGGCATTGATTTTCTCGGTGGCGACCCAAAACTCGCGGCCGTTGACGAAGGCGAAGACGGCGCGGCGGGTTTGGACGAGGTGGTGCATCCATCCCGAGAGATTGATATGTGTCGATGGAAGGAAGAGCGAGCGGAGGGCGGGCTGTGAACCTTCGGCTTTGCGCCCGGCAGAGGCGCTGCGGTGGGGAAGGGTGGAGGGAAAGCCTTCCGGGCGGTGGTCGATATTTGGGCTGTGCTGGGGTCCTTCGCTGCGCTCAGGATGACACTTCAAATCAAAACCCACTGCTTCGTCGCGCTCAGGATGACACTTCAAATCAAAGGCAACTGCGTCGTCGCTGCGGTGGGGATGACGGTTCAAATCATTCACGGCGGGACGGGGAAAGAGGATGAGGGTTTGGAGGAGGTCGTGGAGGTCGTCGGGATCGCGGAGGTCGGGGCGGGATTCTTCGAGGACCTGGGCGATGGCGGCGGGGTCGAGTTTCCCGGCTTCTTCAAGGATGGAGGCGGGGAGGGTGCGGCGTAGCTGGACGGCGCGGGCCCGGCGCTCTTCGAGCGGAGCGTCGTCGAGGAAGGCGTAGGGGTTGGCGTTGAGAATATCATGGGCGAACTGCGAGGGGACCGGGGTATCGACGGCAAGGGTGCGGATGCTGCCGTCGCGGATGCCGTGGAGGACGCGGAT
>CAILAZ010000038.1 GCA_903832295.1 uncultured Acidobacteriota bacterium | reverse complement strand
TGAATTCGGAACTGCAGTGGGCTACCGTGGCGGTGGACCAATCCTGGATCTGCAACGCCGATTTCGGCTGCGCCATCTCCGCCGGGTATGGACCTTCCCGCCGCGCCCGCCGCCCTCAGTATCAGTGGTTCTTCGCCGGCGATGGACTGATCACGACCGAGGCTCTGCTGAACCTTGGCCAGTTTGCCCGCTCCCGGCAGGAGTTGGAGTTCATCCTGAAGCATCAGGACCCCGCGACCGGCATGATCTGGCATGAGATCTCACAGAGTGCACGCCATCTCGACTGGATAGGCAAATTCCCGTATATGTATGTCCACGTGGACCTCTCGTTTCAGTTCCTCGACGAGTTGCTGGTCTACGTCCAGCGCACCGGCGACATCGATTTTCTGCGCACCCACTGGAAGCAGATTCAGGCGGCCTACCGGTATTGCGAAAGCACCGTCGATCCCGTTAGCCACCTGCCGCACATCCCGGAATCGAAATCCGGGGCTAATGAGCAGGACAAGCTCTCCGACGAGCTTTCCCTTTCAACCGCGTGGCTGTCCACCAGCCGGTCTTTTGCAGCCATGGCCACCTTGGTAGGTGACCGCGATTCAGCTGCGGCAGCGCAGAGATCGGCAGAACTCGCCGCTCCACTGATTGCGCCCCGCTATTGGGACGAGAAGTCGAATTTCGTTGTCTCGGCCTTCACCCAGGATAATCGCCCGGTTCAGGGGCGCACGCTTTCAGCTTCCAGCCCCGAATTGCTTGCCTTGCTTTCCTCTGAGCAGCGCAATTCCCTGCTTGATCAGATTGCCTCCGCCGACTTCCAGACCGATTGGGGCCCACGTAGCATGGCGCCCGGCGAAAACTACGCGCCTGCCACCTACGCCAAAGGAAGCGTCTGGCCTCTGGCCACGGCCTCCGTCGCACAGACTTTCTGGAGCACGGGGCGTTCCTGGCAGGCAGAAGCGATTTGGCGCACGCTCTTCCCCGGCCAATTCCTGGACTCTCTCGGACACCTGCCGGAAGTGTACAGCGGCAGCTTTTACCGCGAGCAGGAGGAATCCGTTCCCGAGCAGACATGGTCGTCAGCCTCGCTCATCAGCATCACCACCGAGGGACTGCTCGGGCTGGGTGTGGATGCGGCCGGGCACCGTAGACTGCGCTTTTCACCCAGCCTGCCTGCGTCATGGAATTCGCTTCGCGTGCGCAACTTGCAACTGGAAAAGAGCGCGCTCTCTCTGGAAATTAACTGCTCCCCGGGTGCACTCGAACTCGCGATCGACAATCGAGGAGAGCCCTTCGCGCTGGACTTCAACCCGTTGCTACCACTCGGAGCCAAGGTGCTGACAGTCAAACTCCAGGATCGAAGCATCCCATTCTCACAGGTCGCCCCTGAGGCAGATGCCCGCTATGAAACCCGCCCCGCGATCGCTGCCTCTGTCCCGCGCGGCAGCTCACGCATCGTGATTGCCTACACGGGGGGCGTTTCTTTGCTGGTACCCCTCCCTGCTTTCAAGGTGGGTGACACCAGCCATGCCTACAAGATCCGTTCGGTAGAACTGGACGCCCAAACGATCCATTTCCATCTCGATGTTCCTTCGGATCGAGCAAGCGAGATCCTGCTGCGCTCCGCACATTCACTTGGTCGTGCCACTGGGGCGCGCTTGGAATCTGGTCCTGGCCCTCACACTTGGAGGCTGGTTTTTGATCCTCGCCCCGGAGTACTGGGGTACTCGGCAGCCGAAGCCAGCGTCGAGGTTGCACCCAACTAAAATGTGTGTCGCGATCGTGCGAGCTGCTACGGGCGAAAAGCAACTCATCTGTCCTGATTGGCATCGTACTTTTTACATACCCCTTTTGCGGCGCGACCGTTCCGGGTAGAGGGTCTGGCAATGGCGATTCTTAAACCCGCACCGGCACCTTCAGACGATTTGCGGGATTCTCGAGTTGCGGGATCGATCGCCAGCCCGCCTTCGTTGTCGCAGTCGCAAGATCGAGATGTGAAGAGGCCATTATTGACGATTACCAAGAAAACTCTGGCGTCAGGGATGCCGGAAGCCGAAGCAATTGAGCGCGCAAAGCAGGGTGATGGAGAGTGCTTCGAAGCCCTGTACGGCCTTCATAAGCGGCGTGTTTACTCTCTCTGCCTTCGCATGACCGGAAACACTGCCGAAGCTGAGGATTTGACTCAGGAGGCGTTTCTCCAGCTTTACCGGAAGATCGCAACATTCCGGGGAGAGTCAGCTTTTTCCACCTGGCTTCATCGTCTTGCGGTAAACGTAGTCCTGATGCACCTGCGCAAGAAAGGACTACCCGAAGTTTCGCTTCAGGAAACGCTGGAGCCAACGGAAGAAGATGGGCCGAAGAAAGACATCGGAGCTCATGATCAGGTTCTCGCCGGATCCATCGACCGTGTAAATTTGGAACGTGCGATTGAAAGTCTTCCGCCCGGCTACCGCATCATTTTTGTGCTGCACGACATCGAAGGATATGAACACAACGAAATTGCCGAAATGATGGGATGCTCAATCGGCAACAGCAAGTCGCAGCTCCATAAGGCGCGTATGAAACTGCGTGATCTGCTTAAGATCACCAGAGTCGAGAGGGCGGCTTCAAGAAAATGAACAAACAGCAGGACGTGAATATGGCTACGGGACGGGACGCAAGCGGGACGGCCACTGCCGCTGTCCAGACTTTCGGGAGAGACAAACAGATGACCTGTGCTGAATTCCAGCGCGATTTGCCGCTCATTATCGACTCGGGTGGCACCCCCGAGCAGGACGAACACCTGCATAGCTGCGATGTTTGCCGCGGCTTGGTCAGCGATCTTCGCTACATTGCTGAACAGGCCAAATTATTGGTTCCCATGCAGGACCCAAGTCCAAAGGTATGGGATGGAATTGAGGAGAAATTGAAGTTGGAGGGGCTGGTAAAGCCCGCCCAGGCAAGGCGCTCGCTTTAGCCCGATGTCGCCGACTGTCTTGATCCCCTAGCGTGTTCCGTGGCCGCGATTTGCTCGCGGCCATTTTCTTAGTCGAATGATCGCGCGAGCCCGACAGGCAGTCAGGAATCGGGTCTCCTGCTACAATCCCCCTCAATGGAAAATTATTCCCCGGCGCCGCTGCTGGTCCTCATCGGGTTCATGGGTGCGGGAAAGAGTACGCTTGGGCGCCTTCTCGCCAATCAACTCGGCTGCCCGCTTGTCGATCTAGACGTTGAGATCACAAGTCGCCATGGCACAATTTCAGGATTGTTCGCGTCATACGGGGAAAGCGGATTCCGGGCTGTCGAACATCATCAACTTCGCCTAACGCTTGAGTCCCTTCCGCGCCCCTCCATTCTCGCACTTGGAGGAGGAGCTTATGTTCAGCCCGCAAACCGTGAACTGCTCGCGCACCACGCCGCCACTGTCATTTTCCTAGACGCGCCTTTTGACGTGTTGCACGCTCGAATTGCTGGCACCGCCCACTTACGCCCTCTTGTCCGGGATTCGGAAGGTCTTCGTAACCTATACGAACAACGACGTCCTATCTACCTGCAGGCCCATCACACGGTGAGCGCTTCATCAGCCGATCCTTCTGCGCTGCTGGCGTCCCTGGTGCAAATCGCCAATCTTCTTGGCATCCTCACTGCTGAGCGCGATAAACTCTAGCCGGGAACTCCACATGATCTGCCGCACCTCCATCTTCGCCTCGTTATTATTGCTCTCCACCGCAGGCATGGCCGGTAGTAAGCCTGCCGTCAGCAAGGCATCCACTGTCGTTGATCAGGGCACTCTCGGCATCTTCCAGGGTGGACAGCGGGTGGCAACAGAAACTTTCGTCGTGCGCCAGTACCCCGACTCCAGCGTCACCTCGTCCGAGTTGCACGCCGATGGAGGCCAACCGGGTGGCAAGATCGAACAGAGCAGTGAACTTACACTCCTGCCCGATGGCAGCCTCTCGCGCTATGAGTGGAAACAGTCCGCCCCAGCTCACAATTCCGCATCCGTGGAAGTCCGGGACCAGTTTCTCACCATGCATGTCAATGTGGATGGCAAGGTGGCAGATCAACCGTTCTTCCTGACCGCCACTACCTTCATCCTGGACGACTATTTCTTTTCCACCCGCGAAGTGCTTCTCTGGCGATACCTAGCCTCATCCTGTCAGCAGCGTTCCGGCGGAGAAGGCTGCGATCTTGTGCGCGCGCGCTTCGCGATCCTGATTCCGCGCCGGCGTACGTCGTCACAGGTTTTCATCGAGTTCAAGGGATACGACGACACTCCGTTGAACGGGCGCCCTCAACACCTCCGCCACTTCTTGATACAGACAGAGGGTCCGGACTGGCACCTATGGCTCGATTCCGAACACAAACTCCAGCGAATCTCAATTCCGGACACAAACACCGAAGTCCTTCGCTTAGAAAAATAGGGGCGAGAACAGATGCACGTATTCTGACCATCTCGCTCCGGCCAACTCCTTCCCTCTTCCATTCTTCTAACGGGATGCCACCGTCTATTCAGGAGGAGTTATGTACAAGCCAACCAGAACTCTGCTCATGCTCACGCTCTTATGCAGCGCTGCGGCGCTCTTTGCCCAGAGCACGGTGATCGCCAGCGGAACTGACATTGAAATCAGGGCCGACCAAAGCATTAACATACGTGCCGGCGACGAAACGCGCTCCAGCTACCCCGCGACCGTCTCGCGTGATGTGCTTGATCAGGATGGGCGAGTTGCGATTCCCAGCGGCACGCCAGCCCGGCTCCGCGTCGTTTCTGATGACAATAAGACAATGACCGTCGATCTCCATTCCGTTCGCTTAAATGGCCGCGATATCGATATCGTGGGCGAGAGCGCAAGTCGCGCAGGCAGCAACAAGAATGGTGGGCTCGGGGCTAACAGGCGCACCGGAACCTATGTTGGGGGCGGAGCTTTGGCCGGAACCTTGCTGGGAGCCCTCGCTGGCGGTGGCAAGGGCGCGGCAATCGGTGCAATCGCCGGAGGCGCGGCAGGAGCCGGAGCCCAGGTCGTCACCCGAGGAAAGGATCTCAGCATTCCAGCAGAAACGAAATTGAGCTTCCGCCTCAATAACGATCTTCCAGTTCCGATTGTGGCCGGCGACAATCGTCGCCGCTTGCCACCTCCTGATCAGAATGACAACTACAACAACACGCAGCCCCCTCCGGACAATCGCAACTACCCGGATCAGCGCTAGAACCTGAATCGAAACACCCTGCACTGCCAATTGAAAAGAGCCCTCGCTAGTTGAGGGCTCTTGCCTTTGGTACACGACTTGCCCGGTTACGCATCCGCAGGATCGAAGGTAACCAAATCGAGATTCGGTTCCGGGATATAGACCGGCGCCGCAAGCGGCTCAATCCCAGCTTCTCTCAGCAATCCACGAACGCCAACCGCGAAAATCCCCAGCATCATGAACATCTCAAGATATTTCCACGCATCCGGCAGCATGGTCACGATATCTTCGTTCACCTCAACGAACACGTTGAGCCCCAAGAGCAGCACTGCGGAAACGATCAACACAGGTTTGCTGACGCGCATCGCACGATGGCGAAGTGAGCGCCACGCAATCAGCGCCATTGGCAGGGAAACTGCTGCAACGTCATAGGTGAGTATTCTCGGATTCAACAACACTACTCCGAGCAGCATCACTGGCACCCAGTTCATCATGCAGATTCTGTCTTGACGATACAGTCGCGAAAGCGCCAGCAAGATCAGGAACATCACCGCAGCGTAAGCAAGATAGAACAGAACACTCGGAGTCTGGTAGGAGATACCCATGGCCTGCAACACCCGGGCAAGATTGCCTGCCGGGCCGCAACCAAAGTCCCTTCTTGATTGCGACATCAACCGCAGCGTGTTCATGTAGATCTGGAAAGCCTGCGGCCACAGCTTGAACTGAACTGCGTAGAGGGCCAATCCGGCGGATCCTGCTGCGATAGTGCGCATCCATTGCCGCCGTCCAACCAGCACAGGGATCGCGAGCATTGTGAGCAAATGAACTTTTACGCATGCCGACGCCAGCACGGCAACATAGAACCAAGTCCAGCGTCCCCTCCTCCAGCCCAGTGCCGCCGCGGCCAGCATCAGTCCGTACAGGATATATGCCATATTTCCGGAGGTGATCACATCGGAGATCAATAATCCTGGAAAGAACGCTATCACCGGCGCGATAAAGCGCAGCACTTTTCGCTCGTTATCGTCAGCCAGTCCCATGCCGACCCAGATCTGGGTCAGATATCCGGAGACGTATGCCGCGCCGAACAACGCAACCGTCAGCCATAAGGGCAGCAGAGTCGCGATGCTCAGGGTGGGAATCAGAAACATTGGCGAATAGGCAAGGGAGGAAATCTCCTGCCCGTTCACATAGGCGGAGTACTGCCGGATCGCAAGCAGGTAATCCTTGGCGTCCCAGCAAAAGGGAAGGAATATCCCCATGCAGACGACCGCGACAGCCGCTCCTGCCCAGAGCATCCGTACCACCCATTTGCTCTTTTCTGAGGCGCGCAGATTCGAAGCTGCAGAGGGGGAAACTCTCATGGGATTAGCAGGCTCTCTGGGGCAATGCGTCCGCGCACACCAGCAGGAGTTCGTTCGATGACTGGATAGACAGCTGTGTCCATGTTTGGCTCATTTGTAAACTATGAAAATGTGCGGATGATGAAGTGTACAAGATCTGTTGAGATTATTATAGAGGTCTTATCTCCAAAAACTCCATCGCGGCAGCTATTGAATCCGGCAAACTTTGATTCCCGCCTTGTCGTAAGGGCAGGACAAACCAACTCCGGCTGGCGACTCCAAGAGCACCCAGTTCACTCCAAATTCGGCTTTCAATTTCTGCAAATCTCCTACGGAGACATGCTGCCAGTTGCCATCGCCGGCCATTGACTGCGCAGCCACTTCCCTCTCCCAACGCCCCGCTAGGCGCGGAACCTGGGTCACAACCGCGGAGTCCTTCCCTTTGTCTGCCAATGCGCTGCGCAACGCAAGCGCGCGGAAGCCATGACTATCCTCCCCGGGCCTGTGGAGATAGTCCGGGCCGAGCGCAAAATAGGCGTCCGCAGGGGTATTTTCCCGAATCCACTCAAACGACGCCAGCCACGGATTGGTGGAGTGGGTGCCCGGCAGCTCAAGATGAGGACTATCAGGATAGGTAGCCCGCTGCGCCAGGAACATACCCAATGCAGCAGGAACAAACAACGCCGCCCAGCGCCAGCGGACGTTCCGCAATACGTCTTCTCCAAGAAGGCAGCCGCCCAACAAAATCAATAGAACATAAACCAGGTGCAGATAACGCATCGGCTGCATGGGCCGCAGACGCTCGAATGCGGGTGGCAAGGCAATCAACAACGCTACCGCAAACTGAAAAACGCCAAAAATGGCAGCCCTGGTAGAAAGCCGATGCAGTACGCACTGGCCTCTCCTCCGGGCTATGCTGGCGAACCATAGCAGCAGGAACACCGGTGCGATTGCGCCAAGCCACTCATACCATGCCCAGCGCGTCAGAAAATAATAGTTGCGAGTGTTGGCCGCCGCACGCCATGCAGGAGATGTCGGCTCGAATACCCAACTCAGGGGAAGCGTAAACGACGCCAAAACTCTGCTGCTGCGCCAGGTGAGGGCGCTCGGCCAAGGGAAAGCAATAAAAAAGCACAGCGAAAGTCCGAACGCGGCCATGATAGGGTGCAGGAACATTGCCGCCGTGGCCAACGCAAAACCCGCCAAGTACCTTCGCGCGAGGATGAGGTCCACTGCAAAGAGGATCAGCGCCGTGGCTAACGCCCGTGGATGCAAGTTCTGATCGACAATGTAAAGCGCCGTGCCTGAGACCGGCAGGGTGAAAAACACTGTCACCAGCGCCACACCGCACCAACGCGCATAATTGTGTAAAAAGCAGCGCGC
>CAILAZ010000037.1 GCA_903832295.1 uncultured Acidobacteriota bacterium | reverse complement strand
TGCTTGAATTCTCTCCCAAAGAAAACTTCCTCGTCACTGTAACATGGAGCGATCGGCCAAACGATAAGCAGGAGGATGACAACGTGGTAATATGGGATCTGAGAACTGGAACCAAGCGTCGTGGTTTCAAGAATGAAGCTTCCAAGGATTCCAAGGACAAGGCGGCAGGGCCAGTTGAGTTGTTCAAATGGTCATACGATGACAAGTATTTTGCCAAGATTTCAGAGGATTCGATCCAAGTGTATGCCTCCGAAGATATGAAGCTCCTTGACAAGAAATCGTTGAAGCTGCCTGGAGTAAAAGAATTTCATTGGTCTCCCACGCAGAATATCATTTCAGCCTACATTCCCGCCCAAGATACTGGACAGTCCCCGGCTCGTATTGTTCTGATCGAAATTCCAACCCGCTATGAGCTTCGCCAGAAGAACTTGTTCAGTGTCTCGGATGTTCAAATGTTTTGGCATCCAGATGGTACGTACCTTGCTGTTAAGGTCGAGCGGAAGAAGACGAAAGCGCAAACAAGCAACAGCTTTGAACTATTCCGAATTAAAGAGAAGGATATACCAATTGAAGTGCTGGAGATACCGTCGCCCATTCTTGCTGGGCCCAGTTCTTTTGCCTGGGAACCCAAAGGGCATCGCTTTGTCCTGTTGCACGGCGAGCCGCCGCGCATAGATGTGTCCATCTACAGCATGCAGAAGGAGGGTAAGTCTGTGTTGAATCTGCTCAAGACTTTGGAGAAAAAACCGGTGAACGAGATCTTCTGGTCTCCGGCTGGACGGCACGTCGTCCTCGCAGGCATGAAGAATCTCAATGGTCAACTCAACTTCTTCAATACCGACGAGCTGGAATCAATGGCAGAGGAGGAGCACTTCATGACGACTGACGTTGAGTGGGACCCGACTGGACGCTACGTTTGCACGTATGTGTCGGCTCTGAAGCAGCCGATGGAGAACGGTTACACGATCTGGAACTTTGCTGGCAAGCCACAGCTGCGTGTCATGAAGGATAAATTCTATCAGTTCCTCTGGCGCCCACGTCCGCCCTCGTTGTTGACAGTACAAGAGGAGCGTGAAATTCGGAAGAAACTAGGAGAATACTCAGCGCGTTACGTTGAGGAAGACCGGCGGGCGAAGGAGCTGGCAGCCACGGCGCATATCCGGGAGAAAGAGGCCAAGAGGAAGCAGTTCGAAGAAGGAGAGGACCGTCGCAGGCGGCTCCACCTCGAATGGCAGCGGGAGCGGCGCAGCATTCGGGGCTGCGTGTCCGAGGACGAGGACGAATACGAGTTGGTGGACGAGACCTTTGAGGAGGTCATTGGTGAGCCCATCGTCGAGCGCCTCTAGGTCGTAGGACTGTTCTGTTGTGGCGCCGTCTCGGAGCGCCCGGTTTGCGATGGCTGGGAATCCTCAGCCTGTTTCGGACCGCTTGCTGGACCTGACACATGCGTGCTGGGCGCGTTGAATCCCAACACGTGAACAAAAACGCCTGACCTCGTGACTGCGATACGGCGCGAAGTTGCGAGCAGTGAAAACCGTGCATGCAGCGACTGGGTGTTGCTATTGTATCGATCGCGCTAGTCTGCATGGAGGGTCGAGCACGGAAGGCAGGATGTGGTTCGGCCACTGGCGGTGGCCTGGGACGCGAGTCTGGCAAGTAGGTTGCCCCAAATAATGCATGGCGCTAGGGAGGGCGTGCATTGGTTCTGATAGAGGCGACCGCCACCGCGCGCCGATTTGCGGACCGTCCGAAGTTACGCCGCAGCGAAGGGACGAGCGAGCATCGCACATGGTCGGTACCGGCCTGGGGACGATGGCAGCCACGGACCAGGGGGGGGGGGGGGGAGCCTGGCACCGGGCGGCGGGACCGCGTGGGACAGCGCAATAGGGCTGAGGTGGCTGGCTGCGTGTGGAATGAGCCACAGCGGTATCAGTATGGGCTTGCTGGGACCCGTGTATTCGGAAGTAAACCGCATTATGCTAGGTTTCTTCCCCTCTGCTCCGCCATGACTTCCGAGGCCCTGAATGGGATATCCCCTTTGACCAAAAGTTAGTACGCTAG
>CAILAZ010000036.1 GCA_903832295.1 uncultured Acidobacteriota bacterium | reverse complement strand
GTTCAAAGGGATTGGCGGTTTCAAGGGCTTGAACTACGGCGAGGCTGACATGGTTTTGCGACATATCAAAAATGGGGCACTTGGTTCCGCTCTGGTTTTGATGGGATTTTTCAAGTACAAGGAGGTGGGGCGGGTGACTTCCGTGAGACGCATGACGCGTTCCTCCAATGTGTTGTGGCCGAAGAGGCCGAGGGCTTGCGATTGCTGATCCGGCAGGTTGCGGGGCAGCAGGAGTTGCTGGGCAAGAGAGAGCAGGCAGCGGGCGTAGCCAAGCCGGGAGTGCATCTGCCGGGCGGCGATCGAGTCACAGATCATCTCACGGGTGCGGTGGATGCGATGGAGCACGGCGTGAGTGGCAGGATGCCATGAGACCGGAAGCGATGCGATCCGGAAGAGCAGGTTGAGGAGGTAGTCATGACGGGCGAGGTGCGCGAGTTCATGACAGAAGGCGGCGGTAAGCTCCTCTTCTGAGTGGCGGAAGAAGTTGAGGGGGAGCAGGAGGATGGGAGCACGGACACCGGAGAGCATCGGTCCCGCGACTTCGGCGGAGTGGCGGAGAGCAGGCGGCGAGACGCGGAGGCGACGGGCACAGTCGTGAAAGAGCCGCGATTGCGCGGCGGTGAGGACTGCGGGTAGGGAGTGGACGCAGATGCGCCGGACGGCTCTCCAGGCGAGGAGGATACGAACGAACCCGGCGAACACGAGAGCGAGGGAGAGCACAACCAAGGCGTGAGCGGCCAGCGGAGTGAGGCCAAGAAAGCGCACGCGGGCGCACCAAGCGAGGGAAGCGGGAGAGGCGGAATGCAAGATGGGCGCAGCGAGTCCGGTGGAGGGACTGGGCGCGGCGTGCAAACCAGCAAGGTGGGGAGTTGCGGGGAGCGGCGCGAGAGCGGCAGGGCTGGAGTGGATTCCGCGGACGGGCAGGAGGACGGAGAGCGCGAGTGCGGCGATCCAGAGGGTGTGCTGGACCAATACGGAAGGGCGCAGGGCGCGGAGGAGCAGCCACGCGGCGCAGGCGAGCAGGGGAATCTGCCAGAGAGCGTTGGCCATGTACTCGAGCCAGATGCGTTCCATCACTACTCCTCTTCAGGCTGGCTTTTGGCAGAGGCCAGATGCCGGGCGACGCGTTCGAGTTCCTGGGCAGAGATTTGGCGGGCCTCCGCCATGGCCATGAGAAGCGCCTCCGGGGAGCCGCCGAACATGCGCTTGACGAGATCATGGACGGCGCTTCCGGCGGCACGCTCGCGACTGATGGCAGCCTGATAGCGGAAGGCGCGGCCCTCCGCAACGCGCTTGGCCCGGGCCTTGCGGAGGAGGACGTTGAGCATGGTCTGGACGGTGGTGTAGGCGAGGTCAGGGGAGAGACGGGACTGCACCTCAGCTACGGTGGACGGTCCTGACTCCCAGAGAACCTGCATGATCTTGAGCTCAAGCGGGGTGAGGGTGGGCGCGGTCTTTTGCTGCCGGGTCATAGCATCTCCTAAACGGTTAGTAGATTAATCCCGGGTAGGGGATGGTTGTCAACTAAAAGTTTAGGAGTAGGGGGTAAAAAAAGCGGACTCAGGAATTTGAGAGGCGGAGATAAAGGGAGTTAGGGGTTGCGGTTCTGGGTTTCGAGATAGCTGTCGATGGTCTGGGCGAGCTGAGAGTCCACTTCATCGGCGATGAGCATGACATCGGGGAGTACGAGGCTGAAATCAACGGCGCTGAGGTTGAGCTGGATGGTCTCAAAGATGGAGACCTGGAGGATGCGGGACTCCTGCACGATCATGGGCGCGGTGTAGCCCTGGTGGAAACGGAGTTCGCCATGGGCGATGGCGGCGGGAGAGGGGAGAGCTTCGCCTTCGAGTGCGCGCTCGATGCGGAGACGGGTGGCGATATTGCGCAGAATCTCAGGCAGGTGGCAGGTACGGTCCTGCGGGGAGAGCCGGGTTGCGGTGAGTTCAGGCACCTTCTCAACGCGAGCCAGCCAGCGGGATACCGTGCCGGAAGTGTCCCGCTCCATAACGCTGGCGACGCTGTGCTTGCTGGTTGGAGTAGAGGGAGTGCGCTGGTGGGCGCGGGTACGGATCAGATTGCCGAGCTGCGCGGCTCCGAAGGGCTTGGCAATAATTTCATCGGCCTGGAGGAGGATTGCGCCCATGGCCTGATCCACATCAGGATATCCGCTGAGGAGGACGGTGAGCGCCTTGGGCTGGGTGTGGCGCATGGCGGTGATGACGGCAAAGCCATCGCCGGGACCGGGCATGTGGAGATCGGAGACGAGGGCATCAAAGGGCTGAGAGACGATCTGCTTGAGTGCCTCGCCGACACTGGCTGCGGGGACCACTTCAAAGCCCAGGGCTTGCAAGGCTAAGGTGTTTACAGCACGCACGTCGTCGTCGTCATCGACCAGTAATATTCGCAAAGAATCAGCGCCTTAGTAGTGCTCTCCTGAACGGATTGAGAGGAGGTGGTTCGTTGTTGCGTGAATAGACACGTAGCCTGTGGGTGCGGCGCTGTATGTACCGGTATCTTGTGAGTGCCTCATGGAGTGTACACCGTACACAGTGGGCACAGAACAGGAAAGAGCCGCAAGTTATTCACAGCACCCAGATTGACGAGGGAACTTCAGTGTCTGCCGATCATGCAGGGGCATGGTCGAGTTGAAGAAAGCTGTCGATGCTCTGGGTGAGCTGGGAGTCCACTTCATCGGCGATGAGCATGATGTCAGGCAGGACAAGGCTGAAATCAACCGCGCCAAGATTTCGCTGGATGGTTTCAAAGATGCAGACCTGGAGAATTCGGGACTCCTGCACCATCATGGGCGCGGTGTAGCGCTGGAGGTGGCGGATTTCCCCATGAGCGACGGCGGCCCGGGAGGGGATGGCAACAGCTTCCAGTACGCGAACCTTTCGCAGACGGGTAGCGATGTCGGCGAGCATCTCGGGAAGATGGGCGATGCGGTCTGCTTCGGAGAGAGGATTGGCGCTGAGGATTGGATCTTTCGCAACACGCATCAGCCACTGGCGCACGGTGAGGTCGGCATCGCGCTCGAGGATGGAGGCGACGGATTCCTTGCGGGAGGGGGCGGCGCGGGTATGCAACGGAACGTGTGAGCGGATGAATTCGGCAAGCGCGCGGGGGGCCATGGGCTTGGTCAAGATGGAATCCGCCTGGCGAGCAATCGTGTCCTTGGCTTCTTCGAGGTCTGGGTATCCGCTGATGAGGATCGAGAAGACCTGGGGCTGGGCGTGGCGCATGGCGGTGATGACAGCGAAACCGTCGGCCGGGCCGGGCATGTGAAGGTCGGTGATGAGGACATCGAATTGGACGGAGTTGATGAGGACGAGAGCTTCTGCAACGCTGGAGGCGGCGACGACCTCAAACTTCTGAAATTCGAGAGCTGCCTGAGTGCTGATGCGAACAGCAATGTCGTCATCGACGAGGAGAATCTTCATGCGTTGTATCCGGTGGAACTGATCAGCGGGGCTGCTGGAAAGGTGAGTGGAAGGGAGGCCGGAGCAGTTGGGTAAGGACTATATGTGCCAACTCTTCCGTCTGGATCAAGTATATGCTCATTTTTCGAGGAACGTACGGGGAGCGGAAATAGCAGCAAGGAGGCGAGATGAGAATGAATATGGGACGCTGCTGGATTGGGCGGTGGCTGGGATTGGGCGTCTGCTGGAGAGCTGAAGTTCAGGATCAGAAGCCGGGCGTCTGCGGCTGAGTGCCAATGCTAACGCGTCCGGGGAGGTTGAGGAGATCGTGTGCCAGCCGGTCAGTGGCGTGGCGGGCGAACTGGGTGGCGTCGAGGTAGTCGCCGAGGATGGGGAGGACGCCGAGAGCGCGGATGGCGTCGAGATCATTATGCAGCGGCTCAGAGTTGTCCTGGGCGTAGCGGGCACGAAGCTCAGCGGGGACGGGAGCGTAGTTGAGCATGACGTAGTCGAAGACCTTGCAGCGAGCGTGGTCAAAGATGGCTTCGATGTGCTGGGATGCGGTAAGGCCGGTGCTCTCATTGGGCTGGGTCATGAGGTTGCAGATGTAAACGCGGACCGCCTTTGAGGTGCAGATGGCGTGGGGGACGGCGCGGACAAGGAGATTGGGGATGATGCTGGTGAAAAGAGATCCGGGACCAATGCTGATGAGGTCCGCATGGAGAATGGCATCGAGCGCCTGAGGCATGGGGCGGGCATTGGCAGGGACGAGGCGGAGGTGCGCGATGCCATAGCGGCTGGCGGTAATGTTGGTCTCGCCCCGAACGCGCTTGCCATTGTGCATGACGGCGTCAAGCTGGACGTTGGAGTTGGTGGTGGAGGGGTAAATCTCGCCACGGGTTTTGAGAATGGCGGAGCTGAGCTTGATGGCGAGGGAGAAGTCTCCGCAGACCTCGGCGAGGGCGGTGAGAAAGAGATTGCCGAAGCTGTGGCCGTCGAGTCCGCCTCCGGTGAAGCGATAGCGGAAGAGCTGGGAGAGGAGCTCTTCATCGTCAGAGAGAGCGGTCATGCAGTTGCGTATGTCTCCGGGCGGAGGGACGCCGAGTTCCTTGCGGAGACGGCCGCTGGAGCCGCCATCGTCGGTGACGGTTACGATTCCGGTGAGACGGGAGATGTAGGGGGCGAGGGGCGCGGGAGCGTTGGAATGGGCCGGGGCGGTGGAGATTACGTGGCGCTTGAGGCCGCGGAGAAGGGTGGCAAGGCCGGTTCCTCCGCCAATGGCTACAACACGAAAACCTTGGGCCGGGCTCGTGATGGGCAGCGAAGTGGACATGTGCCTTTAAGGGCAGGGAAGCTGGGGGATGACTTCCCTACGGTAAACAAGTATCCGTCCTGAGCTTCAGGCGCTGACAGTGCCTTCCGGGTAGAGCAATTCGGTGAAGCGCGGATCATCCGCCATATTACGGAAATCGGAGTCATTGCGTGCCTGGAAGCGATTTCCGGGATTGATCCGGATTGATTCGGCCAGGTGTTGGAGACTTTCGGTTGTGCGGCCGGTTAGACACTCAAGGACAGCAAGGCCGTACCAGATGAAGTCGAGGTTGGGGCGCTGGACGGCGAGATTCTCAAGATGCTCGCGCGCGGTGACGAAATCGCCGAGGTTCATGAGAGAAACGGCGAAATCGTAGTGCTCTTCAGGGGAGGCAAACGTGTTCTGAATCTGATCGAGCTGCTGATTGCAGATGCTGATGTTAACCTTGGCGCGATCGCCTAACTCGACAATTCCAGCTTCAAGGACTTTTTCGAAGAGAGACCTGGCTTTCTCAAACTTCTGTGTCTGGAGCAGTTTGAGAGCCTGCTCATAGGCTTGCAAGGCCTGGGCAAAGCGCACCTGCTGATCATCAGGAGCGCTTTTGGCGGGCTCAGCCTTGGACCGGGCAGCGGGGCTTTTCGGCTTGACTTCGAGTTTTTTCGTCATGGGCCCTTCCAGAAACGCGAATCATTACACCCGTCCCAGACCGGTTAGAAACTTGGGAACGGTAACTATCTCAGAATACAGCTTTATACCGTTTGCGGGAGACAGCGTCAACTGGGAGAAGATTTGGGGTGTTCTAAAGGGGTTACCGAGGGGCGGGAAAGAGGACGCAACCCCTGCCGGGATTGTACGTCTGTATAGAATGAATTCGGCGGAGGGTGAGAGATGGAAGATCAGGGGACTGGGGACAAGCGGGAGCCCGAGTTGGGAGAGTACGGGTGGAAGTGGCTGCGCGAAGTGGCGATTTCGGTGGGGATCTCCCTGTTCATCATTGTGTTTCTGTATCAGCCGGTGAAGGTGGAAGGCACGAGCATGATGCCGGGACTGGCGGACCAGGAGCGGATCTTCATCAATAAGTACGCCTACAGGGTGGGCGCGATCGAGCGCGGCGACGTGGTGGTGTTCCGGTATCCGGGCGACCCGAGCAAGAATTACATCAAGCGGATTGTGGGGGTGCCGGGCGATGAGATCGAGATTCTGCGGGGAGCAGTGCTGGTGAACGGCAGCCGGCTGGTGGAGCCGTACGTGCCGGAGCAGTTCCGGGATGAGCGCTCGATGAACGTGGTGCGGGTTCCGGAGGGAAGCTATTTTGTGCTGGGGGACCACAGGAACCTGAGCAGCGACAGCAGGGACTTTGGAGTGGTGGGGCGGGAGGCGATCTTCGGGAAAGCGGTGTTCGCCTACTGGCCGACGGGACTGATGGGAAAGCTGCGGTAAGGAGAACGAGACGATGAGGCTGGCAATTTTTGGCGCGACGGGCGGGACCGGGCTGGAACTGACAAAGCAGGCCCTGGAGCACGGACACAGCGTGCGGGTGCTGGTGCGGAATCCGAACCGGATGACGCTGACGAACGCGAATATGCGGATTGTGCTGGGAAGCGTGCTGGATCACGAGAGTGTGACGAAGACGGTGCTGGGCAGCGATGCGGTGCTGAACTGCCTGGGGCAGAGGACACTGCTGCGGAATACGAGAGTGGTTTCGGTGGGAACGCACCTGGTGATGGAAGTGATGAAAGAGCAGGGAGTGCGGCGGTTGGTGGTGGAGTCTGCATTTGGGGCGGGAGAGAGCCTGCGGCTGGCAAACTGGTTCCAGAAGGCGGTGTTTGCAACGCTGCTGGCGGCTCCGTATGAGGACAAGAACCTGATGGAACCGGAGGTGAAGTCGAGCGGGCTGGAATGGACGATTCTGCGACCGACCGGGCTGACGAATGGGGCCGGGACAGGGAAGTACGTGGTGGAGAGCGGTCGGGCTCCGAAGAAGTCGCTGGTGACGCGGGCGGATGTGGCAACGGCGATGCTGAAGGCGGTGGAGGAGCGGCTGTGGATCGGGGAGGCTCCGGTGGTGACGGGGGCGTAGAGGAGGTTCCGGGGGGATGAGGGTGCAGGCATTCTCCTCTCCCCACATTCGCCCAAAGGAGGGGCGGATGTGGGCCACCCGGAAGCGGATGGAGGTCATCTGGGAGCGGATGTGGGTCGCGTGGGAGATGTATATTATGCAAGACGATGCATTTATATGCGTAGCGCGAGCGGGGGTTTTGCGCTGGCGGGCTGCACGGGGGTGGAATAGCTGATATCATCTAGAAAATCCACTCCCAGAGGATGCGATGCAAGCTATCCTTGCGCTGGAAGACGGCAGAATCTTCCGCGGCAAAGGCTACGGAGCGCGGCTCGAACGTACGGGCGAAGTAGTTTTTAATACATCCATCACCGGCTACCAGGAGATCTTCACGGATCCTTCTTATGCCGGGCAGATTGTTGTTCTCACCAATCCAGAAATCGGAAACTACGGAACGAATCCAGACGACGATGAGGCGGGCAAACCGTACATCGAAGGGCTGGTGGTGCGCGAGTTTTCGCCCTACGCGTCGAACTACCGCTCCCACCAGGTGACGGACGAGTATCTGGAGCGGCACGGGGTTCCGGTGCTGTCGGATATCGACACGCGGGCGCTGGTGCGGCATTTGCGGGACCGCGGCGTGATGCGCGGGGTGATTTCCACGCTGGAGTTAGATGCGGAGAAGCTGGTGGCACAGGCCAAGGCGGCTCCTACGATTGATGGCGTGGACCTGGCGAAGGAGGTTTCCACCAAGGAGAGCTACCAGTGGACGAAGGGCGATGTGGAGGAGCGGATCATTACGATTCCTCATGCGTCGGCCAAGTCGCTTTCGGTGGTGACGGCGGCGGAGACAAATGGGCCGGAGCGCAAAAAGGTGGTTGCGTTCGACTACGGGATTAAGGCGAACATTCTGCGGCGGCTGGTGAGCTCGGGATGCGATGTGACGGTGGTTCCGGCAGAGACGACGGCGGAAGAAGTGCTGGCGCTGGCGCCGAATGGCGTTTTCCTGTCGAACGGGCCGGGGGATCCGGACGCGGTGGTCTATGCGCAGAAGACGATCCGGAAGATGGCGGGAAGAGTGCCGATCTTCGGGATTTGCCTGGGGCATCAGCTGATTGGGCTGGCGCTGGATGGCAAGACCTACAAGCTGAAGTTTGGACACCATGGCGGGAACCATCCGGTGAAGCAGTTGAAGACCGGAAAGATTGAGATTACGGCCCACAACCACAACTACGCGGTGGATCCGGATTCGCTGAAGCAGAGCGAGGTGGAGCTGACGCACGTGGATTTGAACGACAACACGCTGGAGGGATTGCGGCACCGGAGCTATCCGCTGTTCAGCGTGCAGTATCACCCGGAGGCTTCGCCGGGTCCGCATGATTCGCATTATCTGTTTGCGGATTTTGTGAAGATGATGAGCGAGTGGAGAGGGTAGGGAGCGGCGGTTCACGCTCGGAAGGCGGTAGAGAGGATGGGCGAGGGGCGTGTCTGGCTGGAAGGCTGGGAGCGGCAGGGATGATGCAAGCAGTGCTCAGACCCTTCGGTGCGCTCAGGATGACACCTCTATCCCCGCTCTCTCTCTGAGTACAACAGGTCGATGAACTTTGAATTCTTTAGAAAGTAAAACGTAGATGCCACGTCGCACTGATATTTCGAAGGTTCTGATACTGGGCTCGGGTCCGATTGTGATCGGGCAGTCGGCAGAGTTTGACTACTCCGGCACACAGGCGTGCAAGGCGCTGAAGGCCGAAGGGTTCGAGGTGGTGCTGGTGAACTCGAATCCGGCGACGATCATGACGGATCCGGAGATGGCCGACCGCACGTACGTGGAACCGCTGACGCGGCAGTACGTGGAAGAGATCATAAGGCAGGAAGTGGAGCGCGGAGTTGGCAAGGGAATGGCCGTGCTGCCGACGGTGGGCGGGCAGACGGCGCTGAACCTGGCGGTGGAGCTGGCCGACGGCGGCGTGCTGGAGAAGTACGGCGTGAAGCTGATTGGCGCGCAGCTGGAGGCGATCAAGAAGGCTGAGGACCGGCTGCTGTTCAAGGATGCGATGACCCGCATTGGGCTGGACGTGCCGCGCTCGGCGCTGGTGAACAATCTGAAAGACGGGATGGACTACTCGACGAAGCTGGGCTTCCCGGTGGTGCTGCGTCCGTCTTTCACGCTGGGCGGCAGCGGCGGCGGCATTGCGTACAACCGCGAGGAGCTGCTGGATTTGCTGGCGCGCGGGCTGGACCTGTCTCCCGTACACGAGGTGCTGATTGAAGAGAGCGTGCTGGGTTGGAAGGAGTACGAGCTGGAGGTGATGCGGGACCTGAAGGACAACGTCATCATCGTGTGCTCGATTGAAAACTTCGACCCGATGGGAGTGCATACCGGCGACTCGATCACGGTGGCTCCGGCACAGACGCTGAGCGACCGCGAGTACCAGCGGATGCGGGACGGCGCGATCCAGGTGATGCGCGAGATTGGCGTGGAGACGGGCGGCTCGAACGTACAGTTCGCGGTGAACCCGCTGACCGGGCGGCAGATTGTAATCGAGATGAACCCGAGGGTTTCGCGCTCGTCGGCCTTGGCCTCAAAGGCAACGGGCTTCCCGATTGCGAAGATTGCGGCGCGGCTGGCAGTGGGCTACACGCTGGACGAGATCACGAACGACATCACGCAGAAGACTCCGGCATGTTTTGAGCCGACGCTGGATTACGTGGTGGTGAAGATTCCGAAGTGGCAGTTTGAAAAGTTTCCGGGGGCAGACGAGAGCCTTGGCCCGCAGATGAAGTCGGTGGGCGAGGTGATGGCAATTGGCAGAACCTTCAAGGAGTCTCTGCTGAAGGCGGTGCGCTCGCTGGAGACGGGGAAGAAGCTGGAAGCCGAGGCGATTGAGCCGAAGATCATTACGAAGCGGCTGGTGTCGCCGCACCCGGAGCGGCTGCAGTATGTACGGTACGCGCTGAGCATTGGGTGGACGGTTCCTCACGTGGCGAAGCTAACGGGGATGGACCCGTGGTTCCTGTACCAGTTGAAGGAAGTGAGCGACGAGCTGGCAGGGCTGGCGAAGAGTTCGCTGGAGACGATTACGAAGGAAGAGATGCGCGAGGCCAAGCGCAAGGGGATCAGCGATACGCGGATGAGCGAGCTGTGGAATCTTCCGGCACGCGAAGGCGCGATCAAGATCTACGAGAAGCGGCAGGGGATGGGCGTGACGCCGGTGTATAAGCGGGTGGATACGTGCGCGGCGGAGTTCGAGAGCTTTACGCCATATATGTATTCGACGTTTGAGGACGAGGACGAGGCGCTGCCGACGGCGAAGCGGAAGGTGATGATCCTGGGCTCAGGGCCGAACCGGATCGGGCAGGGAATCGAGTTTGATTACTGCTGCTGCCACGCGGCGTTTGCGCTGCGCGATGATGGGATTGAAACCATCATGGTGAACTGCAATCCGGAGACGGTCTCGACCGATTACGACACGAGCGACCGGCTGTACTTTGAGCCGCTGACGTTCGAGGACGTGATGGCGATTTACGAGCACGAGGCCAAGGGGAGCAGCGACATTGGAGTGATTGTGCAGTTCGGCGGGCAGACGCCGCTGAATTTGGCGCTGCCACTGAAGCGGGCGGGAGTAAAGATTATTGGGACTTCGCCGGAGTCGATTGATTTGGCGGAGGACCGGAAGAGGTTTGAGGCGCTGCTGAGGGAGCTGGAGATTCCACAGTCGCCGGGCGGGATGGCGAGCTCGGTGAAAGAGGCTCTGGAGGCGGCGGAGAAGGTTGGGTATCCGGTGCTGGTGCGGCCTTCCTACGTGCTGGGCGGACGGGCGATGGTGATTGCCTATGATGCGAAGGGCGTGAAGGAGTACATGGCGCAGGCGGTGGAGTATTCGCAGGACCGCCCGATCCTGGTGGATCACTTTCTGGAGGCAGCGACAGAGGTGGACGTGGACGCGCTGTCCGACGGCGAGGACGTGGTGATCGCCGGGATCATGGAGCACATTGAAGAGGCGGGCATCCACTCCGGCGATTCGTCGTGCGTATTGCCAAGTGTCGATCTATCGCCCGAGGTGCTGGAGACGATACGGCAGTACACGTTCAAGCTGGCAAAGGCGCTGAACGTGGTGGGACTGATGAACATCCAGTACGCGGTGCAGCGCGGAACGGTGTACGTGATCGAGGTGAACCCGAGAGCGTCACGGACGGTTCCGTATGTTTCCAAGGCGACGGGGGTAGCGTGCGCGAAGATTGCGGCGCGGCTGATGACCGGAAAGAAGCTGAAGGAGTTTTTGCCGGAGAACATTGCGGGACGCAAGGACCTGGATACGGGCGAATTCTTCTACGTGAAGTCGCCGGTGTTTCCGTGGAACAAGTTCCCGGGAGTGGATACGGTGCTGGGTCCGGAGATGCGCTCGACGGGCGAGGTGATGGGCGTGGCGGACAACTTTGGCGAGGCGTTTGCGAAGGCGCAACTGGCGGCGGGACAGGCGCTGCCGGCCAAGGGGACGGTGTTTATCAGCGTGAACGAACGCGACAAGCCGTATGCCGCGGACGTGGCGCGAAAGTTTGTGGATATGGGCTTCAAGATTGTGGCCACGCACGGGACCGCCGAGGCTCTGGAAGAGGCGGGGATGCGGGTGGAACGGGTGTACAAGGTGAAAGAGGGAAGGCCGAACGTGGTCGATTTGATCAAGGGCGACCGGATTCAGCTGATCATCAACACGCCGCAGGCAAGGGGCGAGCCCTGGTTCGACGAGAAGGCGATCCGGAGGGCGGCGATTACGGCGCGGATTCCGACGATTACGACGCTTTCGGCGGCGCGAGCGGTGGTGGAGGGGATTCCGGTGCTGCAGGCGGGAGAGATCAGCGTTTACAATTTGCAGGAACTCCATGCGGCGCACGATTCGGTGAAGCGCGACGCGGTGGGGAAGGAATAGGAGCAACGATGAGAAAGACGCTTGCGATATTTCTGATGCTGACGGCGTCGGCTTGGGTGGTGGCGCAGGGTTCGCACCAGCATCCGTCGCCGGTGGAAGGCGCCGGGGTGAATCTTCCAAACGGGTTGGCTTACTGGGACCTGGCGGTGGGCACAGGCAAGGTGGCAGCCAAAGGAAGCAAGGTCCGGGTGCAATACACGGGCTGGCTGCTGGAGACAGGCAGGAAGTTTGACAGCTCCTGGGATCGACCAGAGCCGCTGGAGTTCACCATTGGAGAAGGCATGGTGATCAAGGGTTGGGATATTGGAGTGAGCGGGATGAAGGTGGGTGGGAAACGGCAGTTGCGGATTCCGCCGGACCTGGGATATGGATGGCGGGGATCGCCGCCGGATATTCCGCGTAACGCGTACCTGATTTTTGATGTGGAACTGCTGGACGTGAAGTAGATCTTTAGATTGTAAAAAGCGCACCCTACGCGGGTGCGCTTTTTGCGTTTGCGGAAGCGGCTACTTGAGGCGGGCACCGTTGGGGACGGCCTCAATAAAGGCGGCGAGAGCGGGGGAGCCGTGCTCGCCGAGAGAGGCAGCGACGATCATGCCCTGGGATTCGATGCCGCGCAGCTTGCGCGGGGCGAGGTTGGCGACGATGACCACCTTGCGTCCGACGAGAGCCTCAGGGGCATAAGCCTTTGCGATTCCGGCTACGATCTGGCGGACTTCGAGGCCGATATCGACGGTGAGGCGGAGGAGCTTGTCAGCCTTTTCGACTTTTTCGGCGGTAAGCACAGTGCCGACGCGGAGATCGATCTTGACGAAGTCGTCGATGGTGATCTCGGGAGACAGGGGCGCGGGGGCGTCCGGCGCCGCAACGGGTTCCGGTGCGGGGACGGCGGGCGCGACGGCGACGGCCGCGGCGGGAGTGGCTTCAGGTGCAGCGACTGCTTCGGCCGCGCTCTTACGTTCTTCTTCCATCTGTTGCATCCTTTCAATCGCGCTCTTGTCGGCGCGTGGGAAAACAGGTTCGATCTTGCCAAGGCGAGTGCCGACATTCAATTGTCCCCAATGGAGAGTGTTGAGATCGGTTTTGGAGATATCGCTGAGGCCGAGCTGAGTGAAAATTTTTGCGGTAGAAGTAGGAATGATGGGGTGCGCGAGGGCGGTGATGATGCGCAGGGCTTCGGCAGAGGTGTAGAGAATGGTGCCGAGGCGAGAGCGCGAGTCGCGGTCTTCTTTTTCAGCGACGGCCCAGGGCTGGGTTTCGACGATGTACTTGTCCACGGCGCTGAGCAGACCCCAGAGGGCCTCCAGGGCGCGCGAAAACTGGTAGGCATCGAAGAGACGGTTGAATTCGACGATGGTTTCCTCGGCGAGCCTGGCGATCGCGGCCTCAGCGGGTGTGTGGGCAATGGTGGCGCTGGGGTAGGGAATCTCTCCACCGAAGTAGCGCTGGATCATGGAAAGCGTGCGGCTGGCAAGGTTGCCGAGGCCATTGGCGAGATCGCTGTTGAAGCGCTGAACGAGGGCGTCAAAGGAGAAGGAGCCATCCTGTCCGAAGACGATCTCGCGGAAGAGGAAGTAGCGGAGCGCGTCGGCGCCGAGGACCTCGAGGATGGTCTCACTGCGGACGATGTTGCCGCGCGACTTGGACATCTTGCTCTCCTCAAAGAGGAGCCAGCCGTGAGCGACGATCTGCTTGGGCATGGGGAGCCCGGCGGCGAGCAGGAAGGCAGGCCAGTACACGCAGTGGAAGCGGACAATCTCTTTGCCGATCATGTGAACGTCGGCGGGCCAGTAATGGGCGTAGCGCTGCTGGTCAGCAGGGAGAGGCGAGCCGAAGCCGACGGCGGTGGCGTAGTTGCAGAGCGCATCCAGCCAGACGTAGATAACGTGGGCGGGATCGCCGGGGACGGGGATTCCCCAGGAGAAGGTGGTGCGGGAGATGGAGAGATCGCGCAGGGTGGTTTTGACGAAGGCGATGACTTCGTTGCGGCGCGTCTCCGGGTAGATGAGGTTGGGATTCTCCTCGTAGAGCTTGAGGAGCGGCTCAGCCATGGCGGAGAGCTTGAAGAAGTAGTTCTCCTCCTGCACGGTTTCGGTGATGCGTCCGCAGACGGGGCACGGGGTTCCGGGGGTGTTGTCATCGGCGTAGAGCTCGTCTGAGACGCAATACTGGCCGGTGTAGGAACCCTTGTAGATGTAGCCGCGCTCCTGGAGGAGGCTGAACATGGCCTGGACGCCGCGCTTGTGCTCGTCACTGGTGGTGCGGATGAACTTGTCGTAAGTGATGCCCATGCGGTCCCATAGGGCGCGGAACTCGCCGCTGACCTCGTCAGTAAACTGCTGGGGACTTTTGCCGTTGGCGGCAGCGGAGCGCTCGATCTTCTGGCCGTGCTCGTCGGTTCCGGTGAGGAAGAGCGTGTCATGCCCGAACATACGGTGGCGGCGGGCAATGGCGTCACAGACGACGGTGGTGTAGGTGTGGCCGATGTGGGGGCGCGCGTTGACGTAGTAGATCGGCGTGGTGATGTAGAACTTCTGGCGTTGCTCGCTCATACGAATCTCTCGATCAGGACAAAAAATCTATTAGAGGCGCTGGGGAGCGGTGTGAGCAGCCCCGGGCAACGCAAGATAGAGGCGCAAGGCCTCCTGCAAGACGGTTTTGAGGGGAATGCCGGTGGATTCAGCGATCCGGCGGCAGTCCTCGAACTCTGGCGCGCAGTTTACGACCTGGCCCCGCAAGATTCCGAGTTTAACCCGAATCGGGCCCCAGGTGGATTCGACGGTGACGTGGCGGCGGTCAAGAATCTGGCGCTGCTCGTTCCGGATGCGGACGCCGAGGGTGGTGGTCTCGGTGAGGAGAATGCGGGAGAGCTCCGGGGCAGAGTCGGGCGCGGCCAGGACGGTGAAGATCAGGCCGGGGCGTCCCTTCTTCATCTGCACGGGAACGGCAAAGGCATCGAGCGCTCCGGCGGAGAGGAGCTTCTGCTGAACGTAGGAGAAGAGCTGGGGGTTCATGTCATCGAGGTTGGCTTCGAGGACGGTGATGGTGTCGAAGGCGTCCTTCTCGTCCCACATTTGCGCCGATGAAGCTGGCGCAGATGTGGGACACCCGCTGGGCTGAGATGCGGGCGTCAAGGGCTGAGATGCGGGCTGGACGGATTCGCCGATGGTGAGGCGGACGACGTTGGCGGAGCCGGGTAGGTCGCGGGCTCCGGCACCGTAGCCGATGGCCGAGGTGGTGAGGGGCGGAAGCGGCTCAAAGTGGACGGCGAGAGCGCGGAGGAGAGCGGCGCCGGTGGGGGTGAGGAGCTCCTTCTGAACTCCGGAGGAGAAGATGGGCGCGCCGTGGAGCAGTTCGGCGGTGGCGGGGGCGGGGACGGGGAGGGTTCCGTGGGCGCACTGGACGGTGCCGCTGCCGACGTTGAGGGCGGAGGCGTACCAGCGGTCGGCACCGAGGAACTCGACGGCGACGGCAGAGCAGATGATGTCCACGATGGCGTCTTCGGAGCCGACCTCGTGGAAGTGTATGGATTCGGCGGGACGGTTGTGGATCTTGGCCTCGGCGGCGGCGAGGAGTTCAAATGCGCGGAGGGCGAACGCCTGGGCAGCGGCGCTGATGGGGGCGCGGGCAATGATCTCGCGAATTTCGGCGAGTCCGCGGTGGGTGTGGGGGCGGGCGGCGGGCGCGGGGGCGTGGGAGTGAGGGGCGTGCTCATGATTATGGGAGTGGGCCGGGGCGAGGTCGAGGGGGTGGTCGGGGTGGCCGGCGATGAGGACATCGATTTTGGTGGCGGCGATTCCGGCGCGCTCGACACGATGAGCGGCGAGCCCGGCGTGGAGTCCGAGGGATTGGGCGACGGATTGGAGCTTCTCGAGGGGGACACCGGCGTCCACGGCTGCACCGAGAAACATGTCGCCACTGATTCCGGAGAAACAATCGAGGTAGGCAATGCGCATTGCGATTCCGAGGGGCGTTGGCCCGAATTTCAAGTATAGCAACTGCGAGGAGAGGTGGGGCTCGGGAGTGAGGCGGAAAAGCGGAGGCGGAGAAGGGGAGGCGGAAAAGCGGAGGCAGAAAAGGGGAGGCAGAAAAGGGGAGGCAGAAAAGGGGAGGCGGAAAAGGGGAGGCAGAAAAGGGGAGGCAGAAAAGCGGAGGCAGAAAAGGGGAGGCAGAAAAGCCTCTTGGGAGGGGCGCGATATTTGAGCGGTGCTGGGGTCCTTCGCTTCGCTCAGGATGACACTTCAAACAAAGACAAAGGCTAAGTCAAATTCAAATTCAAATTCAAGAGCAAGAGCAAGAGCAAGAGCAAGAGCAAG
>CAILAZ010000035.1 GCA_903832295.1 uncultured Acidobacteriota bacterium | reverse complement strand
AGCGGTAAATAGCCAGCGATTCGATCATGGCGAGGCCCACGAACAGTGTTCGGGTGATGGTAGCCGATGCGTCGGGTTGCTGTGCCAGCGATGTCAGCGCAGTGGCGACTGCACGTCCTTCACCCAGCGCCGGACACATGCAGCCGATTCCGATGGTGAGGCCAGCCGTAATGATTGAAGCTACTGCGATCAGAGTATTGCTATCCATACAGACTCCTTGTCTTGCGAATCTAATGTGCCGGCTCAGGCACAGGCGGCACATGAAGCTTCCCTTTGGGTATGCGAGTGGCGGCTGCTATGTAAACTGCAGCAAGAATGCTGAAGATATACGCTTGCACCATTCCGGTAAGCAGCCCGAGCGCCGTCATCACGATAGGGAACACAAAGGGCGTGATCGTAAGCAGAATGCCGATAATCATCACGCCGCTCATCATGTTGCCGAACAGACGAACCGCCAGGGCCAGCGTGCGCGAGAGTTCACTGATGATGTTGAACGGCAGCATGATCAGTGTCGGCTTCGTATAGGTCCTTAGATAGCCACCGAATCCCTGCGCCCGGATGCCATAGAGAGGCACTGCTACAAAAACACACAGCGCCAGTGTAGCCGTTGTCGAGAGGGAACCCGTCGGCGGCTTAAAGCCTGGTATCACGGTACAAAGGCTGCACATGGCAACGAACAGGAATAGTGTCCCCAGAAAAGAAAGGTACTTCCTCGGCTCATGCAAGCCTGTGTCCTTGATCTGTTGTTCCAACGATGTAATGACGATTTCGAGCGAGGCTTGCCAGCGTGAGATGGCCCCTTCCGTCACGAGCCTATGGGTGATCAGCTTTGCGCCCAATGCCATCAAGATCATCATGGCCCAGGTTGTCAGAATCGTTCCGTTGAGTTTCAGAAAACCGTGCTGCCACAAGATCCACTGGTCGGAAGTGAGATTCACAGTGCCCTTTCCTCGATAGCGCTGGTTCTCTTCTCACTTGGCAGTCGCGTCATCCGCGTCACAAAGATTCGCGCAAGAAGAAAGCCAAACAGGCAGGCCAGCAGTCTCCGCCAGTCACCCTGGGAGGCGAAATAGAAGCCGGCAACAGCAATGAACGTCCGGATCAGAAAGCTGCCGCCAAACAGAAGAGCCGGCCCATGGGACCCAACGCTGTGCTGAATCGTCCACCAGAGCCCGCCAAAGAAAACCGTCCCCAGCAAGCTGCCCACAAGCATCGCCAGGATAATGGCTGAAGTTTCACCCATCTCGATCCTCCGTATCATCGTGCATGGCCTTATCCTCCTGTGCTACCCAATGCCAGGCATTGGCACAACCGATCACCAAGCCAACGGCCAGCAGCATGAGCGTCCAGGAGTGCTGCCCGGGATGGTGCCGATCCCACCAAAGGCCGAGCATCGCGCCAAGCAATGTCGGCACGGCGACCGACCAGCCAATCAGTCCGGACATGCCGAGACCGAACCAGACACCCTGGTTTCCGTCACGCTGGGCCCGGAGCTTGCGGGCAGCCTTCCCGGCCACCTGCCGGGCAAAGTTGGACTCCTCTTGTGGCGGCTGAATTGCCGGATCATTTCCCATGCTGCAACTCCGCAAAACGACCGATAAAACCGGTTTCCATCTTCGTGATCGCTGCGCGAACGCTCCGTTCTTCTTCGTCCAGCATCAGAAATTCACGTTTCACTGCGTCATGGAGCTGGCTGAGGTCCGTACCGCCGATGGCATGGCGAACGGAGACGCGCACATCCGCACCAGCTTTTACGAGCACCCCTTCATCAACGGCGAGATAGACCGTTCCATCCTCTTTGGTTTCGTACGTAAGAATCCCAGGCACAAGGGCGGCAACGCAGTCGAGGCGGTGTGGCAAAAACCCGAACGATCCCTCATGAGTCTCGGCAATGATGCGCAACACCTCGGTCTTCTGGGCGAATATCTCGGTGGGTAGAGAGATTCTAAGATTCATGGGAGACACCGGGTGCGATTTTCGGCTGAGGTTTCGGCTGCGGTTGTTGGGAGGACTTTGATTGTGGGTCCGGCTTCGGCTTCGGATCCGTCTTTTTCGCTTCGCCGATTGCTCCGATCATATAGAGCGCGCTCTCGGGATAATCCTTGAACTCATCCCGGAGAATGCGTTCGCAGCCGTCGAGCGAGTCTTTGAGGCTGACCAGTTTTCCTTTGATCCCGCTGAACTGCTCAGTCGTGAAAAATGGCTGAGTGAGGAAGCGTTCCAGCCGCCGCGCGCGGGCGACCGCATTACGGTCTTCCGGCGAAAGCTGCTCTAACCCAAGCATTGCAACGATATCTTTGAGGGCCTCGTACTGCGCCAGGGTCTTCCGTATCTCCTGTGCCAGTTTGTAATGCCGGTCTCCGACGATACCGGGCGTCGCCATGTTTGAATTTGACTGGAGCAGGTCGATGGCCGGATAGAGGCCTTCACTTGCACGCTTGCGCGAGAGCACGATGGACGCAGAGAGATGCGAAAACACATGTACCGCCGCCGGATCGGTTAAATCATCAGCCGGTACGTATACCGCCTGAATGGATGTGATAGCACCCGCATGAGTGTTCGCAATGCGCTCCTCCAGCCCCGACAGCTCCGTGCTCATGGTCGATTGATAGCCGAGTCGCGACGGCATCTGCCCCATCAAGCCGGAAACTTCCATGCCAGCCTGGATAAATCGGAATATATTGTCGATCAGCAGGAGCACGTCCCTATGCTCATCGTCGCGAAAATACTCGGCCATCGTCAGCGCAACATTCCCCACCCGGAAGCGGCTGCCCGGTGGCTCATTCATCTGCCCGTAGACCATCACCATGTCCTTCAGCACGCCGGCTTCCTTCATTCCACGGTATAGCTCTTCGCCTTCGCGGCAGCGTTCCCCGATTCCGCAGAAGATGCTGACTCCTTTCTGATGCCCGATCATGTTGTGGATCATCTCCGTGAGCAGCACCGTCTTGCCAACCCCCGCACCACCGAATAAACCGGCCTTCCCGCCCCGCTCCAAAGGCACGAGCACATCAATGGCCTTGATGCCCGTCTCGAAGATCTCGGACTTAGTGGAGCGCTCTGACAACGACGGCGGTGCATGATGGACGCTGCGCCACTGAATGTCTGAAGGAGCCGGCTGGCGGTCGATGGGGCGACCGAACACGTCAAACATTCGCGAGATGATCTTCTTGCCGACAGGTGCACGCAGAGGTTCTCCGGAATTCTCTACCGCCATGCCCCGAGCTAGGCCTTGCGTCGGCGTCAGGGCAATTCCCCTCACCCGCCGGGCATCAAGTTGCTCCATCACCTCGACGATAATCTCTCCTTTTGTTCCGGCATGCAGCACCGAGAAAATGGACGGCAAGCGCTCGTCGAATTGCACATCGACGACGCCGCCGCGCACGGAAACAACCGCGCCACGGCTCGAAGAAGTGCTCTTATCGATCATTTGCAACTCCTCATCGGTTCCCGCATCATGCAACTCAGCTTCTTGCCATCGAAAACTTCCCTAACCGCATGTTGTCCGCCAATTCCGCGCGCGAACTCTTTTCGCGGTCCGCCTTCGTTGCGGCGGATTGTCCATGCACTCCGCCAGATATTGGTGCCGCTTACGTCCGCTAACAAACTTCTCCAACGCTACCAAGTGCGGAAATTGGAATCTGTTCAACATCGCTCACCCTTGGCGAGTGCTCCGTATCTCCTTGGCCGGATTGTTTGTCTCTGTTACTTTTCTCTTCCTAGTTGCTTGCCGATCGCTTGCAATTCCTAGCGGCGCTTCGCGGTGGTCTTGGGATACACCATCTTGAGATCATTGAGCGTATCAAGGACAATCCTGGAAACTATCAGGCGGGCATTCTCCTTGTCGTCGGCTGGAACGACGTACCACGGCGCGTGGTGGGTGCTCGTCTTGTTCAGGCATTCTTCATAAGCCTCCATGTAATGGTTCCAATATTTTCGCTCGTGAATGTCCGCAAGGCTGAACTTCCAGTTCTTTTCCGGTTCCTCAATTCGTGCGAGAAAACGTTTTCTTTGTTCGGCTTTTCGAAAGGTGGAGGAAAAACTTAATGATCCGCGTTCCATTGCGATAAAGGTGTCTCTCCAGATCCACGATGGAGCGATAACGGTCCTCCCAGAGAGTTTTCTCGCCGAGCAACTCCTTCGGCAGCCCCTGGGCGCCGAGAATCTTTGGATGAACCCGCACCACCAGTACTTCCTCGTAATAGGAACGATTGAAGATTCCGATCCGTCCGCGTTCAGGAAGGCGGCACGTGGTGCGCCAGAGAAAATCATGCTCTAGTTCTTCAGCGCTCGGCTGTTTGAAGCTGAAAACCGCGCAGCCTTCTGGATTTACTCCGGACATCACGTGCCGGATGGCGCCATCCTTGCCGGCAGAATCGATCCCTTGAAAGATCAGCAGCAGCGCATAGCGATGAGATGCGTAGTGAAGTTGTTGCAGTGAGCTCAACTCCTCAATGTGTTTTTTCAGGAGTTCTTGATACTCCTCCTTCGACTCACAGTAGGGCTTCACCACCGTCGGCAACTGTTTGAGGTGTATCTTCTTGTGGTGCGGCACGCGGAAATCCTTCGAACCGATTTTCATCTCTTTGTCTTCTCCTCGGTGTAATGAACTGCGCGGGTTGCCGCCTAGCACTCATGATTGGTTTGTGCGCTTCAGCTCAGGCTCTGGGGGGTCAGTCCTGCGACTTGCCTGATCGTGCAGCCGATCCAGGGTGCTCTCGATCAACCGTGCTAACTTATCTGCAGCGCCATCGACAGCTTGCTTCAGGGTCTCTGCCTGGTGAGTGACCGCGACGGGTTGACGTCCTTCGAGGCGGGCCTCCATCATGCAACGCTTTTCGTTCTGGCCGCCCTTATCGCTGTCTTCGTCGCTCAGGTGAACCTCCACTCGCGTGATGTGATCTCTGATTCGGTTCAGGGCATTTTCCACCACGTTACTGACCTGAGCGGCCAGCGCCTCGTGTCCTTCGATGTTATGGTCGGTATTAATTTGGATCTGCATGGTATTCTCCCCTTGTAATTGTGATTGGCTCAATATCGATAGGGCGGATAGTTCCCGTCGCCCCAGCATCCCTTTCCGCCACCTTTGCGACCAGTTGTCCGGATTGCTCTGGTGACAGATGTGCGGTCGTCATCCTTCACGTACATGGCCTCTGGCGTGTTACACGGATGAGACGTCATACAGCGCAATCTCCCGGTTATCCATTTCCATGGCGGCGTTATATTCACCACGGCGGGCAGCCCGGTTGCACTGCGCTCGATGCTGAAGAGCTTGCTGTGCCGACGAGACGTTGGCTTGCTTTCCATGCCAGATCTCCAAAGCCGGTTGCTGGATAGCGCGGGCAAATGAAAACGCCAACGCCCAAGGCAGTTGCGATTTGAATCTGACATTCATGGCATTCAAACGGGCTGAGGCCAGTTCACCGGATTGACCGCCCGACAAGAAGGCAATTCCCGGAACCGCAGCGGGAACGGCTCGCAACAGACACTTCACCGTAGCTTCGGCCACTTCATCCACCGTTTCCTGCCTAGCGCAAGTCAATCCCGGAAGCACCATGTTGGGCTTCAGGATTAATCCCTCCAGCATCACGCGTTGGGAGTAAAGCTCGTTGAAAACCGTGCGCAGGACTTCCTCCGTTACTTCGCAGCAGCGCTCCATGGTGTGTGCTCCGTCCATGAGCACTTCCGGTTCGATCACCGGAACCAGTCCGGCTTCCTGACATAAGGCGGCATAGCGGGCCAGCGCGTTCGCGTTGGCCTCAATGCAGCCACGGCTGGGAATACCATCGCCGAGGGCTATCACTGCGCGCCACTTGGCAAAACGAGCACCCATCTGAAAATATTCAGCCAAGCGGTCGCGCAGTCCGTCCAGGCCTTCGGTTACTTTCTCTCCGGCATGGCCGGCCATGTCCTTTGCACCGGTGTCCACTTTTATGCCAGGAATGATTTGTGCATCGATGAGGGATTTAACGATGAGGGTGCCATCCTTCTTCTTCTGCCGGATTGTTTCGTCGTAAAGGATCGCGCCGCTGATCGACTGACCCAGACCGGGCGTGGTCACAATCAGCTCCCGATAAGCGCGCCGGGTTTCCTCGTTCTGGGGAATCCCCCACTGGGCAAATCTCTTGTTACAGGTTGGGTTACTTTCATCCATCGCCAGCAGTCCTTTGCCATTGGCGACCATCATCCGTGCAGTATTGATAAGCAATGGCGTATTCACTTGGTGTTGCCCCACTTCCAGTTCCGGATCTCCGGCATGTCTTCGCCGTGTTTGTCGATGTACTGCTTGTGCTCAATGAGTTTGTCCTGCATCTGCTGCTTCAGGTAGGCGCCCTTGGAGCCTAGATGCGGCAGGCGATCGACGACATCCTGCACCAGGTGGAAGCGATCCAGATCGTTCTGCACCCTCATGTCAAAGGGTGTGGTGATCGTGCCCTCTTCCTTGTATCCCCGCACGTGTAGATTGTGGTTGGTTCGGCTATAGGTCAGCCGGTGGATCAGCCAGGGGTACCCGTGAAAGCCAAATATGATGTGCTTGTCTTTCGTGAAGAGCGAGTCGTAATCTTTCTCGGTCAGTCCGTGTGGATGTTCCGTGCTGGGCTGCAACTTCATGAGATCGACAACATTAATCACCCGAATCTTGAGATCGGGTAGATTTTGGCGAAGGATGGAAACAGCGGCCAGTATCTCCAGGGTTGGTGTGTCTCCGCAGCAGGCCATCACCACGTCCGGTTCGGCGTCCTGGTCATTGCTGGCCCACTGCCAGATGCCAATTCCCTCTGTGCAATGCACCACCGCAGCATCCATGGCTAGCCATTGTGGGAGGGCGTGCTTGCCTGCAACCACCACATTGACGTAATTTCGGCTTCTCAAGCAGTGATCAAAAACCGACAACAGGCAGTTGGCGTCGGGCGGAAGGTAGACGCGCACGATATCAGCCTTCTTGTTGATAACGTGGTCGAGGAACCCTGGATCCTGGTGTGTAAATCCATTGTGGTCCTGCTGCCAGACATGAGAGGCCAGCAGATAATTCAGCGACGAGATCTGCCTGCGCCACGGCAGCTCTCGGCATACCTTCAGCCATTTGGCATGCTGGCTGAACATCGAATCGACGATTCGAATGAAGGCTTCATAACTGTTGAAGAGGCCGTGCCGTCCGGTCAGAAGATATCCTTCCAACCAACCTTCGCACTGATTCTCACTGAGCATTGAGTCCAGTACCCGGCCGGCAGGCGCAAGAAATTCATCGTTCTTTACTTCACGGGCATCCCACTGGCGGTTGGTGACTTCAAAAACCGCACCCAGCAGATTCGAGACAGTCTCATCGGGACCGAAGACACGGAAATTGCGCTGCTCCTGATTCAGCTTGGCTACGTCACGCAGGAACGTACCTAACACGAGCGTATCCTGACCGTTCACCGCACCAGGTGAAGGCACATCCACAGCGTGGATGTGGAAGTCCGGCATACGCAGATCGTGCAGCAGAATGCCGCCGTTGGCGTGGGGATTGGCTCCCATGCGGCGCTCTCCCTTCGGCGCCAGTTCGGCCAATTCCGGTATGAGCCGCCCATTCGTATCGAACAGTTCCTCGGCCTTGTAGCTTTTCATCCAGCTTTCAAGCTGCTTAACATGATCCGGATGCTCGTTATCCACCAGGAGCGGCACTTGGTGCGACCGGAAAGTTCCTTCGATTTGCAGGCCGTCGACGAATTTGGGCCCCGTCCACCCCTTGGGGGACTTGAGAACGATCATCGGCCAGCGCGGCCGAGTAGCATCATTCTTGTCTCGTGCGTTCTTTTGAAATTTCCGGATGTCCTCGATGGCTGTTTCCAAGGTGGTGGCCATCAGTTCATGCATTTTCTCGGGCTCATCTCCCTCCACGAAATAAGGCGTCCAACCGCAGCCTCGCAGAAACTGTTCCAATTCTTCAGGCTCTATCCGGGCAAGGACGGTTGGATTGCTGATTTTGTATCCATTGAGGTGCAAGATCGGCAGCACGGTTCCATCGGTAATCGGATCGAGAAACTTGTTGGACTGCCATGAGGTGGCCAAGGAGGCAGTTTCCGCTTCACCATCGCCGATGATGCAAGCGACGATGAGATCGGGATTATCGAATGCCGCGCCAAAGGCGTGGCTGAGCGAGTATCCCAACTCGCCGCCTTCATGAATCGACCCGGGTGTTGTCGGAGCAACATGGCTGGAAATCCCGCCTGGAAATGAGAACTGCTTGAACAGCTCTTTCAATCCGGCTTCGTCCTGGCTGACGTTCGGATATATCTCGCTGTAGGTTCCCTCGAGATAAACATTGCCAACAAGCGCCGGGCCGCCATGCCCGGGACCGGCGATGTAGAACATATCCAGGTCATACTTCTTGATGACCCGGTTCAAGTGCACGTAGATGAAGTTCTGGCCCGGCGTCGTGCCCCAGTGTCCAACCACGATCGGCTTCACTTGCGATAGTTTCAGCGGTTCCTTCAGCAGCGGATTGTCGTAGAGATAAATCTGGCCAACCGACAAATAGTTGGCGGCGCGCCAGTAGGCATTCATCTTGTGGAGCAGTTCTGGACTGAGGGTGTTGGTTTTTACGATTGACTCTTTCTTGTTCACTGCTTCGGGTGTCTTGTGGAGGAGTTCCGGAGTGAGAGT
>CAILAZ010000034.1 GCA_903832295.1 uncultured Acidobacteriota bacterium | reverse complement strand
CGTTTTTTACCAGAAAGTTTTTGGAGCCCGGCAGGACGGACAGGCCATGCGCGGACCGAATGGCGGCATTATGCATGCCGAGCTTCTGTTCGGCGACACGCGGGTATATTTGAACGATGAGTTTCCGGAGATGGGAGCGCACTCTCCGCAGCATTACAACGGCACCCCGGTAAGCCTGCAACTGGTGGTGGAGGACGTGGACAAGACTTACAAGGATGCGATTACCGCGGGCTCAAAGTCGCGCATGGAGCCGCACAATGCCTTCTGGGGAGACCGCTACGCGTATGTGAACGATCCGTTTGGGCATGGGTGGGGACTCTGCAAGACCGTGGAGAAACTGACCCCGGAAGAAATGCTGGAGCGCTCGAAAAAACAGTGGAGGCAACCAGAACCGGCGCGCAAGTAGGCTGGTGCGCGCGTGAAAAAAGGTGCAGGGAACCCCTGCACCTTTCCTGTTTGCTGCGGGTGCGACTACTTCGCCAGCTCGTATCCGGAGAAAAAGAAGCTCAGCTCGAAGCGCGCGGTGTCTTCGGCATCAGAACCGTGGACGGCGTTCTTCTCAATGCTCTCGGCATGCTTCTTGCGGATGGTTCCGGCTTCAGCGTTGGCGGGATTCGTTGCGCCCATCAGTTTGCGCCAGTCGGCAATTGCATTCGCCTTTTCAAGGGCGAGAACAACAACCGGGCCGGAGGTCATGAAAGCGGCCAGCGAATCGAAGAACGGCTTGCCGACGTGGACGGCGTAGAATGCCGAGGCCTGGGCCTTCTTCAGGTGGAGCATCTTCAATCCGATGACGCGGAAGCCGTTGCTCTCAATGGTGGCAATGATATCGCCGGCTGCGCCCTTGGCGACGGCGTCGGGCTTCACAATGGCTAGTGTGCGTTGCAATGTGTCCATATTATTCCTAACTTGTGTGGTTGCATGCGAGCGGCTGCCAAGCTGGCCAGCCGGATGGCTGATACCAGCTTAACAGCATCGCAATGCGGTTCGTGTTTAGTGCTTCACTCCCATGGCTTCCACCAGGGTTTCGCCCATCAGCGCGGGAGACTTGACGATGTGTACGCCCGCAGCCTTGAGAGCCTTGAATTTCTCCTCGGCCGTTCCCTTGCCGCCGCTGATAATGGCGCCGGCGTGTCCCATACGGCGTCCCGGAGGCGCGGTTTGTCCTGCAATGAAGCTGACCACCGGCTTCTTGACATTAGCCTTGATGTATTCGGCCGCGGTCTCTTCTGCATTGCCGCCGATCTCGCCGATCATGATGATGGCGTCGGTCTCCGGATCCGCATTGAAGAGCTCGAGTACGTCCACAAAAGTGGTTCCGATGATTGGATCACCGCCGATGCCGATGGCGGTGGACTGCCCCATGCCCAGCTGGGAAATCTGGTGAACGGCTTCATAGGTCAAGGTGCCGGAGCGGGAGACAATTCCGATACGGCCTTCGCGATGAATGTTCGCCGGCATGATGCCAATCTTGCATTTGCCCGGAGAGATGATGCCCGGACAGTTGGGGCCGATCAGGCGGGACTTCTTGCCTTCCAGGTAGCGCCACGTGCTCACCATATCGCGCACCGGAATTCCTTCCGTGATGCAGACAATCAGGGGCAATTCGGCGTCAGCAGCTTCCATGATGGCTTCTGCCGCAAACGGCGGCGGAACGAAGATGACGGTCGCATTCGCGCCGGTGGCTTCCACTGCGTCCTGCACGGTATTGAAGATGGGCCAGCCTTCATGGGTGGTGCCACCCTTACCGGGAGTGACGCCGCCGACTACCTTGGTTCCATAAGCAGCGCAGCCCTTGGCGTGGAACGTTCCTTCACGGCCGGTGAGGCCCTGCACGATCAATCGTGTGTTCTGATCTACAAGTATGCTCATGGTTATCTCCCCGCCGCCGCGGCAACAACCTTCTCCGCCGCGTCCTTCATGGTTTGCGCCACAATGAAATTCAATCCACTGGCCTTCAGAATTTCACGGCCCTGCTCAACGTTGGTTCCTTCAAGCCGGAGCACGATGGGCAACTGAATATTTGTCTTGCGAGCTGCTTCCACAACGCCGTTGGCCAGAGTGTCCACGCGCAGAATGCCGCCAAAAATATTGATCAGCACAGCCTTCACGTTCTTGTCAGCCAACAGAATCTCAAAAGCGTGGGTCACCTGCTCGGAATTTGCCCCGCCGCCCACATCCAGGAAGTTCGCCGGTTCACCGCCCGCAAACTTGATGATGTCCATGGTGGCCATTGCCAGTCCAGCGCCATTGACCATGCAGCCTACGGTGCCGTCCAGCTTGATGTAGTTGAGGTTGTACTTGCTGGCCTCTACTTCGAGCGGATCTTCCTCGGAGATGTCGCGCAATTCCTTGATGTCACTATGACGATAGAGTGCGTTGTCATCGATGTTGACCTTCGCGTCGAGAGCGAAGACGCGACCATCGGTGGTGGTGATAAAAGGATTGATCTCAAACAGGGAGGCGTCGGTATCTTCGTATGCTTTGTACAGCGCCATCATGAATTTGACGGCTGGAGCTATAAATTCAGGCTTGAGGCCCAGCTTGAAGGCGATCTTGCGCGCCTGAAAGGACTGGAACCCGATCGCCGGATCAATGTATTCCTTAATGATTGCCGTTGGATCTTTGGCTGCCACAACTTCAATTTCCATGCCGCCTGCCTTGGAAGCCATGAACACGGGCCGCGAATTCGCGCGGTCAAGCACGATTCCGAGGTAGAGTTCGCTGGCGATAGGCAGGGTTTCTTCGATCAGAAGGCGGTGCACCTTCTTGCCTTCAGGGCCGGTCTGGTGGGTGACGAGCTGCATCCCGAGAATTTTTCCGGCAAGTTCGCTGGCCTGTTCGTAGGTCTTGGCCAGTTTCACGCCGCCGCCCATTCCTCGGCCGCCTGCGTGAATCTGCGCTTTTACAACCACTCCGGTTGCTCCGGCGCTCAATAAATCTTTAGCGGCGCGTTCTGCTTCTTCGCGCGACTGCACCATCGTGCCGCGCGGCACTGCCACTCCGTACTTGGAGAGAATGGCTTTTGCCTGATACTCGTGAATTTTCATAGGTGAATTCTCTTTAAGACGCTGCGAGTTTCTAAGCTCGCGATTACGTCGGGGAACGCGGGTCCACCGACCAGTGCTCTCTGCCATTCCAAAGATACGGTTCACGTTTTCGTCAGCCGCCCTTGGAACCGATGATTATATTAGGCCTTCCGCGAACCACAAAGAGGATTCGCAATCCGGCTGATTTCTGCCACACCGCCACGCTATTGCCCGGCGCTCTTCGCCCCGGCTTTCGCCAGATTATGCATGGCTGTCAAATGCTGTTGCGCCAGTGTGTAAGTTGCGCCCGGATACTCGAATTTCGGCTTCTCCACCCGGCCATAAATCTTCACCGCCGCCTCCAGCACCCCGAATTGCTCGGCAATCATCGCAAATCCGAACCAGACTTCGGAGTTTGGTTCTTCCAGGCGTTGTGACTCCATGGCTTTGAGCAGCAGGCTGCGCGCCTGGCTGGGCTTTCCCGCCTGCGCGTATATGCAGGCCAGGGTGTGCAGAATCGAGAAGTTCGAATTCTTGGAGAGATCATTGGCGCGCACAGCCATGTCAATGGTTTCCTGGTCAATCGGAGCTGCAATGGACAGCATGTGCCAGGCATAAGAATTCAAGTCGTCGTCGTTGGCCTGCCCCTTGTCGATAATCGTCTTCAGTATTGCGCGCGCCTTTTTGAACTCGCCGCGGAAAGCCTCAAACGTTGCCGATGCGCGCACATAAGCCAGTTCATCCGGATGCGCCTGGATTCGCGATTGGATGAGCTTGTCGCACTCTTCGAACTTTCCAAGCCGCTCATACGCCGCAACCGCCAGGTTAAAGACACGCTCAGAATCGGGATAGGAGTTCATCAGTTCCTGCATCAGCGGTGGCACCTCTGCCCAGCGTTCCTGGCTCAGGTAGGCATATGCCAGCACCATGCCCAGGCGGTCGCGCTCTATGCCGCTCTTCGCCGCCTTCCGTGCTTCAATCAACTCCGCCATATATGCGCCTTTCAGCTCCAGCGATGGCATGAGCACCAGCGCAGCGCGGCGAATGACGTCCAACTCCGCTTTCTGTCCCTTGATCCAGAAATGCGGGAACGGCTGATCTCCCAGTGGATCATCCCCGGTATTCTGATGTGCGCTCTCGCGGGCACGGTCCAGCCACTTTGCCGCCGCCTTCAGATTGTTCTTCTCGGCGCTCTGCAGTACGAGGAAGGCGAATTGTTCCGGCAGGTAGGAGTTGCCCGCAATGGTGGAAGCGACCACCTTGTAGCGGCCTTCCTCGCGCACAACAAAAACATTCTGTGCGGACTCGCCGGGGATTTCGATGATCACCTTGTAACCCAGGGAGTCATCGCCATCCACTGAAAAATGCATATTGGAGAGCGTCAGGTCCGCCACGGTTACCTGCGGCAGCCCCCATCCGGCGGAGTCCGCCTTCATGCTGGTTACCAGTTGCTGGAACTGCTTTTCCGGGGTGCTGTCTGAGCTTTCAATGTTGCCCCAGGTGAGCGACTGGAACTCCTCGAAGGTCAACTTGCCGCTCAGAATTCTTCCAAACACTTCCTGCACCACGGCTCGAGGATCGCTTGCCGGGCTCTTGACCTCCTCATACGGGCGGGTCTTGCCAAAGAGCGCGGCGCGTTGCATGGTTGCGCCATCGCTGTCCTGCTTGTTGCCTGCTTCGGCCAGCAGCGCAGAAGCCTCCGGATACTTGCGAACGCGCAGCAGCAGTTCCCCGGCGCTTTCCAGAGCGGTGCTCCGTTCCTTGTCACTGGTGGTCATTTGCAGAGACCGCTTCAGAGCCTCGTCGCTTCCCTCCAGCACCGCCGTGGCAGCCAGCTTGAAGCCCCTGCGTTCATCACTGGCTGGAAGCAGTGCCGCTTGTTCAAGCACACCCTTGGGGTCGCGCGCATACCACAGGTCGTAAAGAATATTATCTTCGTATTCCTTCTCGAATTCTTCATCCAGCTTCTTGAGTTCTCGAATGCGGGCAACGGCTTCCGTCAGCTTTGCACCCTCGGCATAGCGCGTACCATTGGCGTCGTACTCCAGCAGAATTGCCAAACGCCCCAGCATCTCCTTGTCCTTTGGATCAAGTTCCACGGCCTTTTGCAGCGCCGCCAGTGCGCCCGAGTGGTCCATGCCCTTCTTCGCCGGGCGTCCGATCAGGTCGTTTTCCAGCACCACGCCGAGGTTGCTGAACGCTTCCGCCGACTTGGGCTCCAGCACCGTGGCCTCGCGTGCGACTGTGCGCGCCTCCTCGCCTAGCCCGGCCGTCAACAGGGCCTGGGAAAGCTGGATTTTGTGCAGCGCCTCGGTTGGGTGCTGGGTGGCAACCTGCCGGTAGGCGGCAAGGCCCTCCTTGATCTTTCCTGCTGAAATCAACGCATGGCCGACGTGATCAAAGCCGATCAGAATCGCATCTGCCGAGCGTGCCTTGATCACCGCATCCCGCAGCGACTTGGCCTGCTCCACGGTGATGCGCTGCTTGGTGTTCTCCACCTTGAGCACCGCCTCCACCACGGTGCCATCGGCGCTGGCCGTGTACTTTTGCGTGAAGGTCAGCAGGTCCACTTTTTCGGTCTTATCAGAGGGAAGCGCGCGCAGTTTGTAGCCCAGCGGCGCCGTGATCCTGTAGCGCCACTCCACGGCAAATGGGTTGACCCACCAATCTGCGGCACGCTCCTTGGGCTTGTCTTCCTCGCTCTCGTTCTTCCTCGGCTCTTCCTTCGTGCGGAAATACTGCGGCAGTTCTTCGAACAGCCCCTCCAGCCGAATGGCCGCTAGGGCAATCGTGAAGTCGGTGTTGCCGCGCCGCCCCTTCGCCGTAAGCTTGATGGAGGACGGCTTGTCCATGTCGGAAACGTCCCCGGCGCTCAGCGAGAGCAACGTGTCGGCCAGGAACACGTTCTTCACATGTCCCTCGCAGTATTCCTTCACCTTCTTGCTGTCTTCGCTGAAGTATCTGCGGTAGTCGGCCTCCGCCGGACCCACCTCCTCAAAAGTCTCGCTCATTGTTGCCATGCCGAATTCGGCCAGGGTAAACTCCCGCAGTTCGCGATACACATTCCT